>NZ_JAHBDG010000014.1:0-106318 GCF_019956305.1 Pseudomonas sp. BF-B-30
TCGCGAAGGCGGTGTATCAGTCGAAATTGATGTTGGCTGACACGACGCCTTCGCGAGCAAGCCCGCTCCCACAGGGATTGCAGTTCCAATCTCGCGCTTTCGGCGACTGTACCAGCAGTCGCCGTTTTTTTTGCCCTGCTGTCAGGACGGTTTCGCCCCAGCCTGTTTCTGCGCACGCCACGTCGCCGGCGGCATGCCGAACTGGCTGATGAACCAGCGGGTAAACGAGCTCGCCATCGAGTAGCCGAGCATGTCGGCAATGCGGCTGAGGGAGTAGTTGGGGTTGTCCAGATAACGCAGCACCAGGTCGCGGCGCACGTCGTTGATCACGTCGTTGAAGGCGCAGCCGTCGTCCTTGAGGCGGCGTTGCAGGGTGCGCACGTTCATGCCCTGGCTCTGGGCCACCTGCTCAATGGTGGCGCGCCCCATGGGCAACAGCAGGTAGATGGCCTTGCGCACCTCGAACAGCATCGAGGCGCCTTCGTGGTTCTGCAGCGAGTCGAGGTAGCCCTGGGCATAGCGGGCCATGGCCGGGTCAGCGTTGGGGTTGGTCATGTCGAGGCTGATGTCAGGGCAGACGATGCCGTTGAACTCGCTGCCGAACTCCAGGTTGCAGCCGAACAGCCGGCGATGCAGGTGCAGGTTGTCCGGTGGCTGGTGCATGAAGTTGACGCTGTAGGGATGCCAGTGTGAGCCCAGCAGGGCCGAGCACAGCCGGAACATTACACCGATGGCCAGCTCCGTGGCCTGGCGGCTGGGCATCGGCGTTTCGGTGACCACCTCTTCGCGAATGATCACCATCTTGCCGGCCTCCTCAATGAAGATGGCCAGCGAGTCATTCATCAGGTGCCGGTAATCCACGACGACCTGCAAGGCATCGCGCAGCGTGCGCTGGTGGCTGAGCAGCAGGCTGACCACGCCGAAGTCCGAGAGCTGGCGCGATTCGGCCATGCTCAGGCCGAAGGTCTGGCAGCCGCTGGCGGCGGCCGAGTCTTCCAGCAAACGGACGGCGGCATCGATATGGATGCGGTGTTCAGGGGCTTGCAGTTGGGCCCTGCTCAAGCCGACACCGGCCAGCACGTCGCGCGGGTTGAAACCCAAGTACTGGGTGACCTCCAGGTAGTTGGTCAAGACAGCGGCGCGAACAAGCTTGGTCATGCGAAAGTCTTCCCTGTGCCGATGGCGGTTGGCGTGAGCGTGGCGACTATATCCAGCGTATCAACAGTTGAACAGTTGTCATGTCGTTGATGGATTTCATGCCATACGGTCACCAATCTTCTACGCTGCATGGAGCCATCAGCGCTCATCCGTTGATTACAGTGACCTTGCGCCAACCTGCGGGGATTTTCGACCAGTGGTCGCACTGTCCTGCTGTCGGACAATTTGTCATCAAAAGAAAAGTGCATGACGTCCAATGTAAAGCGCTTCGGGTGGGCGCTCTTTAATGTCGACACTACAAAAAGCCCCTGGCGAAAACAGCCAGTCGAGTTATCGAGAAAGCGAAGGTGTTGACCGTGGACAAACTGCAAACTGCCGCCACCATTCTGATCGTTCCGGGTCTGCGCGAGCACGTGGCCGAACATTGGCAAACATTGCTTGCCGCCAGGCTGAGCAACGTGCGCAGTGTTGCGCCGCTGGAGACCGACAAACTCGATTGCATGGCCCGTGTGCGGGCGATTCAACACGAACTCGAACAAATCGACGGCCCCGTGATTCTGGTGGCCCACAGCGCCGGTGTGCTGATGGTCGCGCACTGGGCTGCGCACTACAGCCGTCCGATCAAGGGCGCTTTGCTGGCCGCGCCACCGGACCTCGATGCGGTCTGGCCGTCAAACTATCCGTCTTCCGAAACCCTGCGTAGCCAGGGCTGGAATCCTCTGCCGCAAGGCCCGCTGCCATTTCGCAGCATCGTGGCCGGCAGCACCAACGATCACTTGGCCAGCCTTCCTGCGGTCACCCGCATGGCAGAAGGCTGGGGCGCCGAATTGCTCAATCTGGGCGATGTCGGCCACCTCAATCCGGCCGCAGGATTTGGCCACTGGCAGCAAGCTGAAGCACTCATCCTGGAGATGGATCGCTAGTACAAGGAGCTGGACTGGCAGTACGCCAACCGGCATTTGCCCTTATTCCTTAAACGCAAACCCATCAATGTTTGCGCGAGGGCGGCTGCGCTTAAAACAAAGACAAAAAAGCGGAGACAACGCAATGCACAACAATAAGAGTCACGGCTTCACCGCTCCACGCTACACCTTGCTGGCCTCAGCCATTCTCGCGGCAACGGTACCTGCGGCCCATGCGGTCGAGATCGAGACGGGGAATCCGGACTGGAACGTCCGCGTGGATAACACCATCAAGTACAACTATGGCGTGCGCACCGAAAGTGCCGACAAACGCATGTTGGGAACGCCGAACAATAACGACGGCGACTACAACTTCCGCAAGGCCGGGACCAACATCACCAACCGTATCGATCTGTTGACCGAAATGGACGTGGTCTACAAGAACGCCATGGGCTTTCGCGTCAGCGCCGCCAGCTGGTACGACAAGGCCTATGACAACACCGGCTCCAACTCCAACCCGTTCGTCAACGGCAATGGATCGACCTCGGGCCTGATCGCCAATGACCCGCGCCTGGCCGGGGTCACCCGTGACAACGTCGGCAACGGCAGCTCGCACCTGAGCAATTATGCCCAGCGCTACTACAGCGGTCTTTCGGGCGAAATCCTCGATGCCTTCGTGTTCTACAGCACCGAAGTGGGCGAGGAGTCGATGTTCAGCGCCAAGGCCGGTCAGCACAACGTGTTCTGGGGCGAGACCATTCTCAACCCGGTGCACTCGGTCAGCTATGGCCAGTCCGGCCTCGACCTGGCCAAGCTTGCCGCGTCGCCGGGTACCGAGGCCAAGGAACTGTTCGTTCCGCGTAACCAGTTGTCGATGTCGTTCACCGTCAATCCCGAGCTGACCGTGGGTGCCCAGTATTTCCTGAATTGGGATGCCGCGCGTCTGCCGGAAGCGGGCACCTATTACGGTGGTTCCGACCTGGTCGGCTTCGGCGCGCAATCGTTCCTGTTGGGCAACACCAATGCCGTGGTACCGGGCAGCCCGCTAGGTTGTGGCCTGGCGCCGTGCAACGCCTTGACCAATGTGCGTCGTGGCAAGGACCTGACTCCGCATGACAGCGGTGACTGGGGCGTCATGGCCAAATGGTCGCCGGCTTGGCTGGATGGCACCCTCGGCGTTTACTACCGCGAAACCTCGGAAATCCTGCCCCAAGCCTATCTGGACGCCAGGGGCATTACCTCGGCCAACCCGAACGGCACCCGCCCGGCGGGGCAAGTGCCAGCGGTGATCAACACCCTCAATTCGCTGGACACCGCCACCTATCAACTGGCCTATGCCGACAACATCAAGATCCTTGGCCTGAGCTTGTCCAAGGACGTGGGTGGCGTGAGCGTGGGTTCGGACCTGAACGTTCGTCACAACATGCCGCTGGCCAGTATCCCGGCGATCGTCAGTACCCGCAGCCCGCTGGGCCTGGGGCAAGGGCTTGGCCTGCTGCCTGCACGTACGGACGCCACCGGTGTGGTCTATGACACCCCGAGCCGTGGCGACAGCATGAGCGCCACCGGTGACACCCTGCACTGGACGCTCAACGGTCTGATGACCCTGCCGAAAACGCCGGTGTTCGATCAGGCGACTGTGCTTGCCGAGTTGTACTACAGCAACCTGCTCAAGCTCGATAGCAAGAACGAAGCGCTCTACAAGGGTAAGGACAGCTATCGCGGCATCGACGCGCCAACCCGTGACAACTGGGGTCTGGCGGTCAACTTCACACCGACCTGGTACCAGGTATTCCCCGGTGTCGATCTCAACGCGCCGATGTCCGTCAACGTCGGTCTCGACGGTGTGTCGCCGGTCTCCGGTGGCGGTGCCAAGGACACCGGCAACTATGCCGTGGGCGTGGGCGCCATTGTCTACAACAAATACTTTGTCGACCTGAAGTACGTGGACTCTTTTGGCCAAACCGACAAGTGCAACGTCAGCGGTGTGAGCACCGGCTCAAAGGGCGGTGACGGCTCCACCCCGAACGCCTTCAGCGGCAACGAAAACTACGCCTGCTACGCCGGTGGCTACTCGTCCTTCTCCGGAGGTGGTGCCACGACTGAGGACCGTGGCGCCGTGTACCTGACGATGAAAACAACATTCTGATTCACCACTGATTTGCTCAATGCAAGCAGGAGAATAACAAGATGAAATTTGTAAAAACCGTGTTGGCCGCTTCGCTGGCCATGGTCTTCGCCGCTCAGGCACAGGCTGCTGTTTCAACCCAGGAAGCTGCCAAGCTGGGCACCAGCCTGACACAGGTAGGGGCTGAAAAAGCCGGGAACGCTGATGGTTCCATTCCTGCCTACAACGGTGGCCTGACCACCCCGCCGGCCAGCTTCAAGGCCGGCGACAGCATGCGCCCGGACCCGTTTGCCAGTGAAAAGCCGGTACTGGTGATCGACGGCAAAAACGTCGACCAGTACAAGGGCATGCTCACGGCGACCACGGTAGAACTGGCCAAGCGTTTCCCGACGTTCCGTGTCGACGTATTCCCGACGCACCGCACCGTTTCGCTGCCTCAAGCGATTCTGGATAACGGCGTGAAGAACGCCAGCGGCGCTAAGTCCCTGGAAGGTGGCCTGGCCATCGACAACGTGCTGCCGGGCATTCCATTCCCGATTCCGCAGTCGGGCAACGAAGCGATGTGGAACTTCCTGTTGCGCTACCAAGGCGTCAGCATCAGCTCCAAGTACGACTCCTGGAACGTTGACTCCGCGGGCGTTCCAAGCCTGGCGACCACCGGGCAAGCGAACATCTCCTACCCGATCTATGAAAACCTCTCGCAGCCGATCAGCAGCGCCGACGTGTACTACCAGATGAAGCTGGCATACACCGGCCCTGCGCGCCGCGCCGGTGAGGCGATCATGCTCAAGGACGCCGCCAACCCGTTGCAGCAACCGCGTCGCGCCTGGCAGTACTTGCCGGGGCAGCGCCGAGTGAAACTGGCTCCGAGCCTGGCTTACGACACGCCAAACCCGGGTACCGCCGGTGCGGGCACCTACGATGACGTGTTCGTCTTCAACGGTGCGCTGGATCGCTACGACTGGAAGCTGGTGGGCAAGCAGGAAATGATCGTGCCCTACAACACCTACAAGCTGACCTACGTGCAGGATCCGAAGTCGCTGACCACCGCCAATCACCTGTCACCTGACTTCGTACGCTGGGAAAAACACCGTGTATGGGTCGTCGAAGGCAACCTCAAGGCCGGTGCTCGTCACATCTACCAGAAGCGCCGCTTCTACCTCGACGAAGACAGCTGGACCGCTTTGGCCTCGGATCAATATGACGCCCGTGGTCAGCTCTATCGCGGTTCCTTCGCCTTCCTGAGCCAGAGCTATGACAAGCAGGTTCCGGACTCCACGCCGTTCATGATCTACGACCTGGTCGGTGGCTCCTACAACATCAACGGCGTAGTCGGCCCTTACGGCGGCATCAAGTACATCGAGCCGCTCTCCAAGGCCCAGTGGTCTTCGGAATCCCTGGCCGGCGCCGGTATTCGCTAAGCCAACCGCAAGCAGACGCTCCCACATGACCTGCACGGCGCAAGGTTTGAACGTCAGGCACACCGATGTGTGCCCCGGCGCGGTTTTCCGAAGAGGACGCAGCATGTGTTCGTATAAAAATAATATTTTGCAGCTGGCGTTTGGCGTTGTGCTCGGCCTGTCGCAGGGCATCGCCCAGGCGGCCGATTACGTCGATGTACTGGACCTGCCCGCCAGAGTCAGTGCCTTGGCGATCAACAGCCCGTTGTCCGGCATGACCCGCGCCGGCGGGCGTGTGATTGCCGTCGGCCAGCGTGGCCATATTCTGTTTTCCGATGATTCGGGAAACCACTGGCAACAGGCCGCCGTACCGGCCAGTGCCGACCTCACTGCGGTGAATTTTCCGACCACCACCCAAGGCTGGGCGGTGGGTAATGACGGCGTGGTGCTGCACAGCAGCGACGCCGGCGCGACTTGGCAAAAGCAGCTCGACGGCCGTCAGATCGGCGCCTTGCTGGTCAAGCATTACACGGCGCTGGCCAGCGCCGAACCGGGCAATGAGCAATGGCCCCAGTTGGCCATGGAAGGCCAACGACTAGCCGATCAGGGCGCGGACAAACCGCTGCTCGGCGTCTGGTTCGCCAACGACAAAACCGGCTATGTGGTCGGGGTATTCAACCTGATCCTGCGCACCGACGACGGTGGCCTGACCTGGACGCCATTCCAGGACCGCACCGACAACCCCCAGGGTTTCCATCTCAACGCCATCGCCTCTACCCGCGACAGTGTGTACATCGCGGGCGAGCAAGGCCTGCTGCTCAAATGGGACGACAGCGCCCAACGCTTCAATGCGGTACCGACGCCTTATCAAGGCAGCTTTTTCGGCGTGCTCGGCAAGCCTGGCGAAGTGCTGATCTATGGCCTGCGCGGCAACGTGCTGCGCAGCACCGACGGCGGCCAGAGCTGGACCGCACTGGACACCGGCCTGCACGTCAGCATCACCGCAGGCCTGATCGATGCCCGTGGCAATTATCGCTTGTTCACCCAGGGCGGGCAGATGCTGGTCAGCCAAGGAACGGGCGCGCAGTTGCATCTGAAGCAGCAACCGGCACCGACCCCGGTCGCCGGCGCCACCCAGTCCGCCGATGGCGCCTTGGTGCTGGCAGGCAGCCGTGGTGCCCGGACGCTGTCCGCCGATCCAGCCCTCGAACCCTAAGAGCGAGAACCCAGACATGGGCAATATCAAACAAGACGCCATGCCGGTGATCCGCGAACTGCGGGATTTCGACCACCGCTCCGGCAACCTCCTCGAACGGCTGGTGTTCAACTACCGCCCGCTGTTCATGCTGCTGATGGCGCTCGCCACCGTGGTGCTGGGCTTCATGGCCGTGACTCGCCTGGAGTTGCGCCCAAGCTTCGAAAAAATGATTCCCCAGAGCCAGCCCTACATCCAGAACTTCCTGGAAAACCGCCAGTCGCTGCGCGGTCTGGGCAACTCGGTGCGCGTGGTGGTCGAGAACACCCAGGGCGATATTTTCGATCCCGAATACCTGGACGTGCTCAAGCAGGTCAACGATCAACTGTTCCTCACCGAAGGCGTCGACCGCGCGTGGATGAAGTCGCTGTGGAGCCCGGCCGTGCGCTGGACCGAAGTCACCGAGGACGGTTTCCAGGGTGGCCCGGTGATGCCCGACACCTATTCGGGGCAGCCTGAACAGATCGAACAGTTGCGCCAGAACATCTCCCGCGCCGGTGTGGTGGGCAGCCTGGTAGCCAGTGATTTCAAGTCGACCATGCTGATCGTGCCGCTGATGGACAAAGCCGCCGCCGGCGGTCAACGCATCAACTACCACGCCTTCTCGCAGATGCTCGAAGAGCAGTTGCGCGACAAGATCGAATACGCTGGTGACAGCGCTGCGCGTAAATCCGGGGTCGAAGGCACCGGTCATTACAAGGTGCGGGTGATCGGCTTCGCCAAACTCATGGGCGACCTGATCGACGGCCTCATTCAAGTGATGATGTTCTTCGGCCTGGCCGTCGTCACGTCGCTGATCATCATCTACGCCTACACCCGTTGCGTGCGCAGCACCCTGCTGGTGGTCGGCTGCTCGCTGGTCGCGGTGGTCTGGCAACTGGGCATCGTCGCCTGGCTCGGCTACGCCATCGATCCGTACTCGGTGCTGGTGCCGTTCCTGATCTTCGCCATCGGTGTGTCCCACGCGGCGCAGAAGATGAACGGCATCATGCAGGACATCGCCCGCGGCACCCACAAACTGATCGCTGCGCGCTACACCTTCCGCCGTCTGTTCATCGCCGGCGTCACCGCATTGCTGGCCGACGCCGTGGGCTTCGCCGTGTTGATGCTGATCGATATTCCGGTGATCCAGGACCTGGCGATCACCGCCAGCATCGGCGTCGCGGTGCTGATCTTCACCTCGTTGCTGCTGATGCCGGTGGCGCTGTCCTATGTCGGTGTGGGCGCGAAAGCCGCCGAGCGTGCGCTGAAAATCGACAATCGCGCCGAACACCACAAAGGCTTCGGCAAACTGTGGGACCTGCTCGACCGCTTCACCACGCGCAAGTGGGCCACCGGTGCCGTATTGGTCGCAGTGTTGATGGGCATCGGCGGTTTCATGGTCAGCCTGAACCTGAAGATCGGCGACCTGGAAAGCGGGGCGCCGGAGCTGCGCGCCGACTCGCGCTACAACCGCGACAACGCCTACATCACCAGCCACTACGCGCTGTCCAGCGACCTGTTCGCGGTGATGATCAAGACCGCGCCGGAAGGCTGCCTGAACTACAAGACCCTGGTGCTGGCCGACCGCCTGGCCTGGGAGCTGCAACAGTATCCGGGCGTGCAGGCGACCGCGTCCTTGGTCAACGCGGTACGGCAGATCACTGCCGGTACTTATGAAGGCAACCCCAAGCTCAACAGCATCCAGCGCAACCAGGACGTGCTCAACTACGCCGCGCAGCAAGCCTCGGTCAACTCGCCGGAGCTGTTCAACACCGACTGCTCGCTGATGCCGGTGATCACCTTCCTCAAGGATCACAAGGCTGAAACCCTCGATGCCGTGGTGGCGATTGCCGACAAGTTCGCCAAGGAAAACAGCACCGAGGATCGCCAGTTCCTGCTCGCCGCCGGTACCGCGGGGATCGAGGCCGCGACCAACATCGTGGTGCGCGAAGCCAACCGCACCATGCTGCTGTACGTGTATGCGGCGGTGACGCTGTTCTGCCTGATCACCTTCCGCAGTTGGCGCGCCACACTGGTGGCCCTGTTGCCGCTGGTGCTGACCTCGATCCTCTGCGAAGCCTTGATGGTGGCCATGGGTATCGGCGTGAAAGTCGCGACCTTGCCGGTGATCGCCCTCGGGGTGGGCATCGGCGTCGACTACGCCTTGTACCTGCTCAGCGTGCAATTGCACTTCCAGCGCCAAGGCTTGCCGCTGTCCCAGGCCTATCGCAACGCCGTGTCCTTCACCGGCCGGGTGGTCGGGCTGGTGGGCATCACCCTCGCCGCCGGTGTGGTGTGCTGGGTCTGGTCGCCGATCAAGTTCCAGGCCGACATGGGCATCCTGCTGACCTTCATGTTCCTGTGGAACATGCTCGGCGCGCTGATCCTGATTCCCGCTCTGTCGTACTTCCTGCTGCGCGAACGGGCACCCAAGCCCGGTTCTGTCGCGGCAACCGAAAACACCGAATCCACTGAACGTCCCGGCATGCCCCATGCCGTGACCACTTCCGAGTAAGCCAAGATGTCTGATTACAAAGCTCCCCTGCGCGACATGCGCTTCGTACTCAACGAGGTTTTTCAGGTGTCCCGGCTCTGGGCACAATTGCCCGGCCTGGCCGACGTGATCGATGAAGAGACCGCCGCCGCCATCCTCGAAGAGGCCGGCAAGATCAGCGGCGAAGTGATCGCGCCACTGAACCGCGCCAGCGACGAACAGGGCTGCACCTGGAACGGCGGCGCGGTCACCGCCCCGGACGGTTTTGCCCAGGCCTATCAAGCCTTCGCCGAAGGCGGTTGGGTGGGTGTCGGCGGTGATCCGCAGTACGGCGGCATGGGTATGCCCAAGGCGATTTCGGCCCAGGTCGAAGAGATGGTCAACTCGGCCAGCCTGTCGTTCGGCCTGTACCCGATGCTGACCGCCGGCGCCTGCCTGTCGATCAAGGCTCACGCCAGTGAAGAACTGAAAGCGGCTTACTTGCCGAACATGTACGCCGGCACCTGGACCGGTTCGATGTGCCTGACCGAAGCCCATTCCGGCACCGACCTGGGCCTGATCCGCACCAAGGCAGAACCCCAGGCCGATGGCAGCTACAAGGTCAGCGGCAGCAAGATTTTCATCACCGGTGGCGAGCACGACCTGACGGAAAACATCATCCATCTGGTACTGGCGCGGCTGCCCGATGCACCGGCAGGCCCGAAAGGCATCTCGCTGTTCCTGGTGCCGAAAGTGCTGGTCAACGCCGACGGTTCGCTGGGTGAAAACAACGCGCTGTCCTGCGGCTCCATCGAACACAAGATGGGCATCAAGGCGTCCGCCACCTGCGTGATGAACTTCGACGGCGCCACCGGCTGGATCGTCGACGCACCGAACAAAGGCCTGGCGGCGATGTTCACCATGATGAACTACGAGCGTCTGGGCGTGGGCATCCAGGGCTTGGCCCAAGGCGAGCGCTCGTACCAGAACGCCGTCGAATACGCCCGTGACCGTCTGCAAAGCCGTGCGCCAACCGGTGCGCAATTCAAGGACAAGGCCGCCGACCCGATCATCGTGCACCCGGACGTGCGCCGCATGCTGTTGACCATGAAAGCCTTGAACGAAGGCGGCCGTGCGTTCTCCAGCTACGTGGCCCTGCAACTGGACATCGCCAAGTACAGCGAAGACGCACCGACACGCCAGCGCGCGCAGGATCTGGTATCGCTGCTGACGCCGGTGGCCAAGGCCTTCCTCACCGACATGGGCCTGGAAACCACCCTCCATGGCCAGCAGATCTTCGGCGGCCACGGCTACATCCGCGAGTGGGGTCAGGAGCAACTGGTGCGTGATGTGCGCATCACCCAGATCTACGAAGGCACCAACGGCATCCAGTCCCTGGACCTGGCCGGGCGCAAGATCGTCGGCAGCGGCGGGGCGCTCTACCGCTTGTTCGCTTCGGAAATCCGCAACTTCACCGCCAACGTTGGCGCTGACCTTGCCGAGTTCATCCAACCGCTGAACGCCGCCGTCGACACTCTCGACGACCTGACCGCGTGGCTGCTGGACCGGGCACAAAACAACCCGAACGAAATCGGCGCGGCCTCGGTCGAGTACCTGCATGTGTTCGGCTACACCGCTTACGCCTACATGTGGGCGCGCATGGCCAAGGCCGTCATGAGCGGCGATGGCGAGGACGATTTCTACACCAGCAAACTGGCCACCGCGCGTTTCTACTTCGCCCGGTTGCTGCCGCGTATCCACTCGTTGAGCGCATCGGCCAAGGCCGGCAGCGACTGCCTCTACGAGCTGCAAGCCGATCAGTTCTGATCGAAAGGACAAGGAACCTTAAACATGATGGCGACAAAAATAATTCCGCCCGCCGACGGCGCCTATGCCTACCCCTTGCTGATCAAGCAATTGCTGCTGTCCGGCGTGCGCTACGAGCCGGGCCGGGAAATCGTCTACGCCGACAAGCTGCGCTACAGCTACCAGACCCTCAACAAGCGTATTCGCCGCCTGGCCAATGCGCTGACCGCAGCCGGGGTCAAGGCCGGTGACACCGTGGCCCTGCTCGATTGGGACAGCCACCGCTACCTGGAATGCTTCTTCGCCGTGCCGATGATCGGCGCGGTGCTGCACTCGGTGAACATTCGTCTGTCGCCGGAGCAGGTGCTGTTCACCATGAACCACGCCGAGGATGACCTGGTGCTGGTGCATGATGATTTCCTGCCCTTGGTCGAGCAGATCCACGGTCGGCTGGAAACCGTTAAAGGCTACCTGCAGCTCACCGATGACGAGGCGACCACGACCTCGCTGCCGGTGTTGGGCGAGTACGAGCACCTGCTGTCCCTGGCCTCGGACCAGTACGATTTCCCCGATTTCGACGAGAACTCGGTCGCCACGCTGTTCTACACCACCGGCACCACCGGCGACCCGAAAGGCGTGTACTTCAGCCACCGCCAGTTGGTGCTGCACACCCTGAATGCCGTCGGCACCCTGGGCGTCTATCAGGGCCAGCCGCTGCTGCGCTCCGACGACGTGTACATGCCGATCACGCCGATGTTCCATGTGCATGCGTGGGGCGTGCCGTATGTCGCGACCCTGATAGGCATCAAGCAGGTCTACCCGGGCCGCTACGAACCCAACAGCCTGGTCAAGCTGTACCGTGAAGAGAAGGTGACCTTCTCCCACTGCGTGCCGACCATCCTGCAGATGATCCTCAACTGTGAGGAAGGCAAGGCGACCCGTTTCGATGGCTGGAAAATGCTCCTGGGCGGCAGCGCGCTGACCCTCGGCGTGGCCAGCGAAGCCAATGCCAAAGGCATGGTGGTGCACGCAGGCTACGGCATGTCCGAGACCTGCCCGTTGCTGTGCCTGACGTACCTGCGCGATGAAGACCTGCAGCTGTCCGCCGAAGCGCAACTGCCGATCCGCATCAAGACCGGCACCCCGGTGCCATTGGTCGACCTGAAGATCATCGACGCCGACGGCAAAGATGTGCCCCATGACGGCGAGTCCCTGGGCGAGATCGTGGTACGCGCGCCGTGGCTGACCCAGGGCTATCTGAAAGCCCCGGACAAAGGCGCGGAGCTGTGGCACAACGGCTGGCTGCACACCGGCGACATGGCCTCGATCGACAAGCTCGGCGGCGTGGAAATCAAGGACCGCATCAAGGACGTGATCAAGACGGGCGGTGAGTGGATCAGCTCCCTGGAACTCGAAAGCCTGATCAGCGAACACCCAGGCGTGATGTCTGTCGCCGTGGTGGGCATTGCCGACGAACAATGGGGTGAACGCCCGATGGCCATGGTCGTTTGCGAGCCCGGGCAATACCTCGACCGCAAGATTCTGGAGACGCACCTGCAAGCCTTCGTCGATGGCGGCCGCATCAACAAATGGGCGATTCCCAAGCAGTTCAAGTTCGTCGCCGAAATCCCCAAGACCAGCGTCGGCAAGATCAACAAGAAGCTGATTCGGGAAACTGAAGCGAACTGACCCGAACTGACCCGAACACTGTAGGAGCGAGCTTGCTCGCGATGGACTCAAGGGCGTCGCGTTTATCCTGTAAACACGCGTTATCGTTGACGACCATCGCGAGCAAGCTCGCTCCTACAACGAATTCAACAGTGGGCGGTTTCTGGATAGTTTGCGGGGCGTCATCTTTGTCATAGTCCTCGTCAGAGATAACGCCCCGTTAGTCGCAGTTTTCAGCGCCTGTGCCAAGCTGAACGGGGTATTAGCGCCGGGCATTCAAATGTCGGCCAGTCAACCCCCAGGAAGCCCATGCCATGAACCTCGCCCGTGCATCAAACGTCCGCCACGAGTTCTACAAAGCCGTCTGGTTCTATTTAAAAGTGGTCTGGCCGATCTTCTCGATACTGCTTTTGGTGATCATTGCGTTCGGCCTCATCATCGCCCACCTGGAAGGCTGGGGCCCATTAGACGGTATCTACTTCGCCTTCGTGACCGGCCTGACCATCGGCTATGGAGAGCTGGTGCCCAAACTGGGTGTGTCGCGGGTGCTGGCGATCCTGCTGGGTTTCAACGGCGTGCTGATGACCGCGACATTCGCGGCGATCAGTGTCCGGGCCATTGAAGTGACGGTGACGGCGGCGAGGAAGGAGGTATAGGGTGTAGCCTGGTCAACCCAAAGCCAAACCCCAACACAAAACCCTTGTGGGAGCGAGCTTGCTCGCGATAGCGGCGTATCAGCCAGCAAAAATGCTGAATGTTAAGCCCTCATCGCGAGCAAGCTCGCTCCCACAGTTTTTTGCAGCCAGCAGGCTAAGCCTCCCAACCCGCCCCAGTCACCGCCGCCTGCACCAGCGGGTGCAAGTCCGCCCCTTGATGCTCCGTCTGCCACGCCAGCAATTCCTTGCGCATGCTGGGCGCCCAGTACATCTGCATATGATTGCGCACACTGAGCACCGCCTGTTGCTGGTCGGGCTGGCTGGCAAAGTACTGGGCGATCTGGTTGGCCATCTTGATCAGGTTGTTCGTGCTCATCGGCGTACCTCCGCTTTGGCGCCACGGCCCCGGTCCTTGAGCAGACGATGCTGTTCATCGCTGAATTCCTGGAAGCGTTTTTGCCACTCCGAAGGATGATAAACGCGGCTGACTTCCACGGCGGTGACCTTGTACTCCGGACAGTTGGTGGCCCAGTCCGAGTTGTCGGTGGTGATGACGTTGGCGCCCGATTCCGGGAAGTGGAAGGTGGTGTACACCACGCCCGGGGCGACCCGTTCGGTGATCCGCGCACGCAGCACGGTTTGCCCGGCGCGGCTGCCGATACCGACCCAGTCACCTTCGTTGATGCCACGGCTCTCGGCGTCGGTCGGGTGGATTTCCAGGCGGTCTTCGTCATGCCAGGCGACGTTGTCGGTACGCCGGGTTTGAGCACCGACGTTGTACTGGCTGAGGATGCGCCCGGTGGTCAGCAGCAGCGGATAGCGGCTGTTGACCTTTTCCTCGGTGGGCACGTAGCCGGTGAGCATGAAGCGCCCCTTGCCGCGCACGAACTCCTCGATGTGCATGGTCGGCGTACCGTCCGGTGCCTCGGCGTTGCACGGCCATTGCAGGCTGCCGTGGCTATCCAGTGCGGCGTAGCTGACGTTGGTGAAGGTCGGCGTCAGGCTGGCGATCTCATCCATGATTTGCGACGGGTGCGTGTAGTTCATCGGGTAGCCCAAGGCATTGGCCAGGGCCACCGTGCCTTCCCAGTCGGCCTTGCCGCCCAGCGGGTCCATGACTTTGCGTACCCGCGAGATACGCCGCTCGGCGTTGGTGAAGGTGCCGTCTTTTTCCAGGAACGAACTGCCCGGCAGGAACACATGGGCGAACTTGGCGGTTTCGTTGAGGAAAATATCCTGCACCACCACGCACTCCATGGCCGACAAAGCGGCGGTGACGTGCTGGGTATTCGGATCGCTCTGGGCGATGTCTTCGCCCTGGCAATACAGACCCTTGAAACTGCCGGCCAGTGCCGACTCGAACATGTTGGGGATGCGCAGGCCCGGGTCGGGTTGCAGGGTGACGTTCCAGGCCTGTTCGAACTGCGCCCGCACCACCTCGTTGGAGATGTGCCGGTAGCCAGGTAGTTCATGGGGGAAGGAGCCCATGTCGCAGGAGCCCTGAACGTTGTTCTGCCCCCGCAGCGGGTTCACGCCCACGCCTTCGCGGCCGATGTTGCCCGTGGCCATGGCCAGGTTGGCAATGCCCATCACGGATGTACTGCCCTGGCTGTGCTCGGTAACGCCCAGGCCGTAGTAGATCGCCGCATTGCCACCGGTGGCATACAGGCGCGCAGCGGCACGGATGTCGGCAGCGGGTACACCGCAGATCGGGCCGAGGGCTTCCGGCGAGTTTTCCGCGCGGCTGACAAACTCACTCCAGGTCGCGAAATCGCTACCCTCGCAACGGGCGTCGATAAAGGCCTGGTTTTGCAGGCCTTCAGTGATGATCACGTGGGCCAAGGCATTGAGCATGGCGACGTTGGTGCCAGGGCGCAGAGCCAAGTGATATTCGGCGCGGGCATGCACCGTATCCACCAGATCGATGCGCCGTGGATCGATGACGATCAGCCGTGCGCCTTCACGCAGGCGGCGTTTGAGTTGCGAGGCGAACACCGGGTGGGCGTCGCTGGGGTTGGCGCCCATCACCAGGATCACATCGGCCTGCATCACCGAGTCGAAACTCTGGGTACCGGCGGACTCGCCCAGGGTTTGTTTCAGGCCATAGCCGGTCGGCGAGTGGCAGACCCGTGCGCAGGTGTCGACGTTGTTGTTGCCGAAGGCGGCGCGCACCAGTTTCTGCACCAGATAGGTTTCTTCGTTGGTGCAACGGCTGGAGGTGATGCCACCGATGGAGTCGCGGCCATATTTTTGCTGCAGACGTCGGAATTCGCTGGCGGCGTAAGTCACCGCTTCATCCCAGCTGACTTCCTGCCAAGGGTCGCTGATGTGCTTGCGGATCATCGGCTTGGTGATGCGATCCGGGTGGGTGGCGTAGCCCCAGGCAAAGCGCCCTTTGACGCAAGAGTGGCCATGGTTGGCCTGTCCGTTCTTGTCCGGAACCATACGCACCAACTGGTCGCCTTTCATCTCGGCGCGGAACGAGCAACCCACGCCGCAATAGGCACAGGTGGTGATCACGCTACGTTCCGGTTGGCCCAGCTCGACCACGCTTTTTTCCATCAGCGTCGCGGTAGGGCAGGCCTGCACGCAGGCGCCGCAGGACACGCATTCCGAATCGAGGAAGTTCTCGCCACCGGCCGCAGCCACGCGGGACTCAAAACCACGCCCGGTAATGGTCAGGGCGAAGGTGCCCTGGGTTTCTTCGCAGGCGCGCACGCAACGGTTGCAGACGATGCACTTGCTCGGGTCGTAGTCGAAGTAGGGGTTGGAGGTGTCTTTCACGTCCTCCAGATGGTTTTCGCCTTCATAGCCATAACGCACTTCCCGCAGGCCGACCTGTCCGGCGACGGTTTGCAGCTCGCAGTTGCCGTTGGCCGAGCAGGTCAGGCAGTCCAGCGGGTGATCGGAGATGTACAACTCCATGACATTGCGCCGCAGGGTCGCGAGCTTTGGCGTCTGGGTATGCACGGTCATGCCTTCAGTGACCGGCGTGGTGCAGGACGCGGGGTAGCCGCGCATGCCGTCGATCTCCACCAGGCACATGCGGCAGGAGCCAAAGGCTTCCAGGCTGTCAGTGGCACAGAGTTTCGGAATGGTGGTGCCCAGCAGCGCGGCGGCGCGCATCACCGAGGTGCCTTCGGGCACGCTGATGCTGCGGCCATCGATGTTCAGGGTGACCTGCACCTGGCTGTCGCGGGCTGGCGTACCCAGATCGATATCGGTTTTCGGGTCGAAGAGAGTGATCATTGCTCGGCCTCCGAGGGCTGCAAGCCGAAGTCGGCGGGGAAGTGCTTGAGGGCGCTGGCGACCGGGAAGGAAACCATGCCGCCCAATGCGCACAGCGAACCGTATTGCAGGGTGTCGCACAGGTCCTTGAGGATGATTACCTGCTCATCGCGACCACTCGCGTCAGGCGCGGCGAGCAGGCGGTCGATCACCTCAACGCCACGGGTCGAGCCGATGCGGCACGGGGTGCATTTGCCACAGGATTCCTCGGCGCAAAACTGCATCGCGAAGCGCGCCATGTGGGCCATGTCCAGGCTGTCGTCAGCCACCACCACACCACCGTGACCAAGCATGGCGCCGATGGCCGTAAAGGCTTCGTAATCCAGCGGTGTATCGAATTGCGAAGGTGGCACCCAGGCGCCAAGCGGGCCGCCAACCTGTGCGGCCTTCAGCGGCCGGCCACTGGCGGTCCCGCCGCCGTAGTCTTCCACCAGTTCGCGCAGGGTCAGGCCAAAGGCCCGTTCCACCAGACCGCCGTGACGAATATTGCCCGCGAGCTGGAAGGGCATGGTGCCCAGGGAACGGCCCATGCCGTAATCGCGATAGAACTGCGCACCCTTGGCCAGAATCAGCGGCACCGAGGCCAAAGTCAGCACGTTGTGCACCAGCGTCGGCAGGCCGAACAGACCCTTCAAGGCAGGAATTGGCGGCTTGGCACGAACGATCCCGCGCTTGCCTTCGAGGGAGTCCAGCAACGCGGTTTCTTCACCACAGATGTAAGCACCGGCACCGACTCGCACTTCCATATCGAAGGCCTGGCCGCTGCCGCCGACATTGGCGCCGAGGTAACCGGCGTCTCGGGCGATGTTCAACGCCGCACGCAGCGTGGCCACGGCATCCGGGTATTCCGAGCGCACATAAATGTAGCCGTAGGTGGCCCCGACGCAGAGACCGGCAATGGCCATGCCTTCGATCAGCAGGAAGGGGTCGCCTTCCATCAACATGCGGTCGGCGAAAGTGCCGGAGTCGCCTTCGTCGGCGTTGCATACGATGTACTTTTGCGAAGCTTCGGTCGCACGTACCGTGCGCCATTTGATCCCGGCGGGGAAAGCCGCGCCGCCACGGCCACGCAGGCCTGAATCGAACACCGCCGTCGCGGTCTGCTCGCCGCCAAGGGCGATGGCCTGGGTCAAGCCCTCGAAACCGCCATGAGCCCGGTAATCCTCGAGGGACAGCGGCCGGGTAATACCAGCACGGGCGAACAACAGGCGTTGTTGAGTCTTCAGATAAGGCAATTCTTCCACCAGTCCCAAGGCCAGTGGATGAGCGGACGGCTCACCTTGCAGGGCATCGAGCACCGACGGCACATCGGCAGCGGTCAATGGGCCGAAACCGATCCGGCCTTGGGGGCTGTCCACTTCCAGCAGCGGCTCCAGCCAGTACAGGCCGCGCGAACTGGTGCGCTGTAGCTCCAGCGGCAGATTGCGTTCCTTGGCCTGAGTGATCAGGGCCACGGATACCTCATCGGCACCCACGGCACGGGCTAGCGAATCACAGGGCAGATAGAGAGTCGGCATCACGCGTCCTCCCGGCAAGCGTCGAGCAAGGCATCCAGACGCTCAGCGCTCAGCCGCGCATGCACCCGACCATCCAGCTCTAAAGCAGGCGAACAGGCACAGGCACCGAGGCAATACACCGGACGCAAACTGATGCTGCCATCGGCGCTGCTACCGTGATCGTCCAGTTGCAGCCGCTCACGCAACTGCTCGGCCAACTGCTCGGCACCGCGGCTCTTGCACGACTCAGCCCGGCACAGCCGCAGGATATGTTTGGCCGGCGGCGCGGTACGGAAGTCATGGTAAAAACTGATCACCCCACGAACCTCGGCCTGGCTCAGATTGAGGGCATGAGCAATCTCGGGGACGGCGACATCGGGGACGTAACCGATGCGTTCCTGAATATCATGAAGAATGGGCAACAGCGCACCCGCAGAGCCCTTGTGGCGCTCCAGCAGACTGTTGACCACAGGCAGGTGCAACATCTCATCAGGCATTCAGCAATCCTCACGGTCACGGACAAACCAGATGGTCGTCGGTCGTCCGAAAGTGTCGGCTGCGGCACTCACACCACGTCACGGTATCGTGGCATTTTCAGGCCGTTGGCCAGGGCACCCTGAGCGGGCATCTTGTTGTGCCCGACGCGGTCTTCGCCGCATCTCTACTGGGCATAAAGGGCAGCTTGCCACGCTGCTGTTGATCGACCTGCACCAAAGCGACGTGCTCGGTTCTGCCTACGACTATCCATTAAGTCTAGATGAGTGCCGCAAGGGGCGTTCACACACTGGCCTAATGCCCGAAGGGCTTGTCGAAGGCTGATGTATAGCAAGCATTACAGGTGAGAAGAAGCATCAGAACCGTGGGCAATTTTACGGAACAGATCCGCCGATCCATTCCGCTACAAACCGAAAGCCATCCCCCGAACCGAACACAAAAAGCCCCGAAAAACCTCAAGGCCAAGCCGAAATACCACCCGCCACACAACCCCCCTGTGGGAGCGAGCTTGCTCGCGATAGCGCCAGCCCAACCACCCTCAATGCTGAAGATTGCACCACAAACCCACTCACACACTGGGGCCAAACAATGCCCGCCAGCCCACTGCAACCCCCTGTGGAAGCGGGCTTGCTCGCGAAAAACGCAAGGCATCCACGTGTCCCGCTGAATACCCCGGCCACCGCAACCAAGCCCGCTCTCACAGCGTCACGCCTGACTTGTGAAACCAAAAACTATCCTGGCGCTTTCGCTCACTACCCCTCAGCCTTAGCCCCCGTCCGCTTAGACGCCAGCACATTATCCCGATCCCGAGTAAGCACCTTCACCGCATCATCCACCAACGCCTTACTCATCGAAGTCAGATAATGCGCAGCCCAGGCGTGACGGTCAGTGTCTCTGGCATAAGCGGCATCTTCAGTGAGCGCCTTGGCCAGGAACAGAAAATCGGAGGCCATGGACAACGCATCGCCAAGAGGAACCCCGCGAGTGACATGAAACAGCGCTTGATCCGCACAGTAGATGGCCGGTGTCAGGCCGATAGTTTTGAGTTCAGGTTGTTCAGTCATTGGCCACCTCCGAGGATGGAGAGGCAATGGGGGAGGGGGTTACGCGATTGGGAATTGCTTTGAGGGAATAGCCAAATTTCAAACGGATTTGTCTTGGTCATGGTCAACATCCTTGATTTGAGGAGCTGCCACGAGCCTTCTCACGGGCTTGGGTGACAGCCGTGCGCGGGGTGAGAAACCGGCAATCAAGGCAACCGGTAGACCCGAAGGTCTCCCACGCACAGCCGCCATAAAGCCATATCGCAGACGAAAAAAAACGCCACGACAGGTTTTGGGGCGCTTTGCGCCTTGATTGTTTCGGGCTCTCACACCCGGTCGCTGAATTGGCAGCGACGGTGGGAGGGTATCGTGTAAGCCCCGTACCTGCAACCTCGACGACAATGCAGTTTCCATCGACAGAGGCTGGGGTCAAAAACAGATTCAGTCGTGGGCTATCGGACACTAATCAACCTCTCGAGAGTAGGTCATCTCGGTTGCGTCGCTGATAGACTGAGTTTTCTGCAGCTGCTGGGACTGCCCAATAGCCCGGTCGTAAGATGAATATCAAAGAGTTTTGCCAAGCTAATGAATTCGATATGAGCAAATGTGCAGTAAATTTAGGTGGCGGCAGCTTCACAATGACGGAGCTAAAAACTTCACCTGTCGAGTTTTGAGCTTGGCAGAAGACGATTTTGAACGGGGGGGGCTGTCTGCGCTTATTAACGCAACGACTAATTCAAAGCGCGCGATTGTCTGTCAGATTGATCAGTTTTTGATTTCTTTTGGCTATCCATCGCTTAGGTGGAATGTTCCGAAGAAATTAGAGAGATTGCGCGCGCTTGGTCTACTGGCGTCGAGCCTATTGCGCAAAATAGTTGATGTGCGGAATATTCTTGAGCACGAATACAAAACCCCTGACCTTGAGTTTGTAAAAGAATCACTGGATATCGCAAGTGTTTTTGTAATGTCTGCTACTGCTATGTTCATTCCGTTCGACGATGTATTGGAGTTCTCACTGCCTGAATCAAGTGTTAGAGATAACTCGGTACGCGCATTACTATCGGGTTGGACCGAGAGCCTCGGGGTGTTTTTTACACCGTCTATGCGTATGAGTTCGACGAGTTTTACAGTCGATGCATTGGTCAATGCAAGATTCCATCAGGGCATTTAATTTTCGAGGCGATCGTGAAGCTTTCCGCCTCTTTGATGCTCCGATATAAGGTCGACCAAGCTTTTGAAAATTTTGATAAGGCCTACGCGCAGCTTTGAGATGAGGTTCACCCTTAACTATCACAAAACATCTTTCAAGTAATCCTTGAACGCGAAGACTGGTGCGTCCAAGTGCTCCGATTTTACGGATCACTCGCAAGCCACGTTTAATGAAGTGGCAAGGCAACTAAATAGCCATAGCCGCCTTCGGAAAACACTGAGCTGCGAAACGCCCGCTGAACGATTTAGCCAATCTGTTGCATCGATCGCTTGAATCCACATTCACTAGCTGCCGCTCGTGTAAGACTTGCGCAGAGCCAGTCTCAAATCATCGAGACGCCCCGCAGGTCAAACCTTCCTACCACCGTCTGGTTTCGATTTTGTAGAAATTGCTTTCGATCTGTATCCGGCGTCGATCGGATAGTGGCGCACTTTGGATCTGACTGGTCAAACGTACGAAGTACCGGCATTCATTTTTTTCGCCGAGCGCTTTGATTGCCGATGTCACTCTCACAAATTCATCATACCCACGAGTGGTGTTTGTCATCAGTTCGACAAATCCAGGAAGGGCTTGGGCATCAGCAAGCCGTGAGGCAGGCCATGCAGGCTCAAACGTCAACTGATCGTCCTTGGTATAGACGGTAAGAAACATTTCGGGCTTGCCAGCACTGTCAGCCCAGCAGGGTGGGAAATCCCCACCTTTGCCACGGTTGAGCTTGTTGTTCAGGAACTGGACTTGCCCCTTTAAATCACTGTTCGACTTTTGCAGTGCGACAGGGTTAAGTCCTGCCTTGTCTGCTTCTGCGTAAGCCGCAGCGTCCTTAACGATCTTTTGAACCTGATCAGCCGAAGGCGTCGAATCGATGTTCAAGCCGCTTTTAACTGCCGCCTCTGTGGCGCTCAATTCTTCAACGCGCTTCACCACATCAGTTGGCTTGATCTCTTGTGAGGGGTCAGCAACCAATTTTTTGAGCTGTTCATAGGACATTAGCGTTTCAAGCACGAGCCGCTTTGCGTCCTGGCCTTTGTCCTTGCTACCACTTTCTTCCAGAGCCTTGTCGATCGGTGCCAACGTAGCGAGCTGCTCGTCCTTCTGGGTTAACAAAACTTTCAGACGCTCCGATTCATCTCGGGCTTTGGAGGCATCCACGAGCTTGCTGACAATCTCATCTGGGTTTTTGATCCCGATATGCTGAAGCTTCACCTTGAGAGCTGCCGTGGCTTCGCTCACCGCTTTTTCGCGATCACTCAACTCACTAAGACCAGCAACCCTCTGCTCAAGTGAGTTTTTTTCGTTCGTTAGCTTCCATACCTGCCAGCCTGTCAGAAGCAAAAGGAGGAAGGCGAGCACCATCCAGATTTCCGTAATCGACAGGTTGAATACCTGGTCATTTTTTTGAGTCATCAAGCAGGTCTCACTTCAGGAGTCTGCTGTCCCACATGCTGCGCAATGGGTTTTTCAGCATCTGCCTGAATGACAGACTCGTTGACTGCCGGCTGGCGTACTTCAATCTGATTGATGTGCTCTATTTTGCGAACAAGCTTATCGAGATGCTCGTGCGCAGCTTCGATCGCCGCGTTTCCTGCCACAACCTGAGACGTCAGCACGCTGTGAGTCTCGTTATTCGCTACGATCGCCTGAATCAGTGGAGTCAGCGTGGATTTGATCGATTCGGAGAATGCTTCGTTCGCACGTAGATTTACCTCACCCACCGCACGGAAGGCTTCTCCTATTTCCTCGCTGAGAACCGCTCTGGAATCGTCCGCTTCAATGATCTGGTGAAGGGCTTGAAGCCTTTCAACCACCTGTTCGATCGCTTGGCGGTTCACCTTAATTTCTTCCTGGAAGTCTTTCTGATAGTCATCCAGGGTATCCAAAAACTCCTTCTGCACTCGATCTACACCATCAAGCAAAGTGGTGCCTTGGCTGCTCATTGCGTCCATCAAACGCTGCTGGCTTTCGACGATGCCGCTGACCGATTGGAAGGTCTCTTCCAGTGTCTGAGTTTTAGCATTCAAGCCTCTAATGGCGGTTCCAACGGAGCGAGCAGCGGTCTTCACATCGTCGACGAGTGTGGAAATGTTTGCGTTAACGCCTTCGGTCGTTTGCGCAAGCGTATCGATAGACGGCTTTAGTTTGTTAGCGAATAGGTCGTCCGGGAAGAGTGTTTGCTCCAGACGCCTGGTGGCCAAACTGCCAAAGTCGAGCGCATGAGCTTCCATTCGTTCGAGCGTGCTCGCGCTTTTATCGGCTAGACCGTTAATGGTCACCAGAAGGTCATCGCTGGCAGTTTTAGCATCCTTGAGCATAGCGTCGAAAGCTTCGTTACTTCGCTGAGTGGCATTGGCAAAATAAGCATCCATCGCACCTTTACTATGCTTAGTCAGCTCTTCGATCTGCTCCCTGGCTCCGGATGTCGTTTCTTTGGATATCGATACGACCTCATCGCGGAAGCGGGTGAGCTTTTCACGGGTTTCTTCGAACATGAAAGCGAGCTGCTCGGAAGCACTGATAGCGCGCTCCTCTACGCTTCGGACAGCGTCGTTCTGATCCGGCCGGAACCCTACGTGCAACGTGCGGGCAACCATACCGATAGCCGTGCTGACCATAGCAGCACCAAAGCGAGTCGCCATATTGGTGAGGTTGTCACCGATACTTTGGATGTCGAGTAGGCAAATAATGATGCTCACTACCGTGAACAGGAAGCCGAGGTAGTAAATCGAGTCAGCAAATTTGGCCAGAGTCAGTCGGACGTCGTATAGCTCACGCACGCGGTAACCAACCCCCCAATAGGCAATCATCACGGAGATTGGAATGATGAACCCGAACCAAAAAGGGTCGCTGAGTTTCAGGCTGATGCTGGCACAAGCAACTTTGATAAATAATGCGATCAAAAACCAGGTTTGTACACGGTGAATGGCTGCATGTTGACTCTTCATTACAGCCCCTCCATGGGGATAACATCACCTAACGAAGCACCGTTAGCAGAAAAATACGCAGCCCAGAACTCCGAACGCCTGTTGTAAGGGGTCACTGCTGGTTCTGCTGCCATCATGTTGATAATTACTGCCACACCATCCAGATGAGGAGCTGTAGCCTTCTGGCTATAAGATGTTGTTGAGAATTCCTTGTAGTTAAGCTTTGGGTTCTTATACATGGTGAAAGACTCCATATTTGCCGCCATATCGGAGTATATGATTAGCTGTTTTTCACCTTTCGCATTACTGTGAGAGAACCCTCTCTGGCTAGTCAGCTGGAGCATTTCAAAGATAGGAGAAGTTTTAGCTCGTACGTCCAAGGGGATCCGATTGACTACAGCCTCCAATGGCTTTACGAATTTTTCATTGAAGTCGCGATCCACGAACTTCTTGGTCTTCGAGATTTCATCTCCCTCAGCCCATTGGCCAGGGTTGCACTTTTCGAACACTGGTTCTGCATTGTGCTGATAGTCTTCACCCAATAGGAATACCGTGAGCATGGCGCCTTTGGGAAGGTCATTCATGATCATGTCTTTCAGGCGCTGCTTAAGCGCCGTTTTCTGGGTGAAGGGAAATGGTGATGTGTTGTCGATCAGTACGACATATTGACCTTTGGCCCCACTCGATGGGCACAACGTGACCTTATCGAGCTTGTCTTGCTTGAAGTTGAACCATAGGGCAGTGGCTACGCCAATGATCAGAATCATGGCTGCAACTACATACATCACCAGCGTGACCGGAGAGGTCGCATTACGCTTTCTATATACAGACATGGATCGATCCTAGAGCCGACTTTCCAGAGGCTTCAATTGGTCAAACTTTTGAACGAAGGAAGATTGCACTTTGGCCCGAGTGGGTTGCAGGATCCCCAGCATCTCACTAAGCATCTTCTCCTGAGTTTCCAAGCGGGCTTCATCACGTTCTAGCCCAAAATCTGGCAAGTCTTGCGGCTCTAATGCGATAGGGTTGTTGAAGTAGTCCGGACGTGGCTTGTCTGATGGACGAGCCATCTGATTCTCGTATCGATAAGCCTCGATAAGGGCTTCTATTGTTTTGTCCGCCAAAATCAGGTGCTCAGTAACCTTTTTCTTGGCTACTGATTTTTCGCCCATGCTGTACTTAAAGTATCGAACAGCTTCAGTGGCATTTTTGACATTGGCATCGATCTGAGAAAGTGTCTTTTCCTTTTCTTCCTCAAGAGCTGCTCGAAGGTTGGCTATGATTTCAAATTTGTTCTGATAGGCCTCTACATACGCCCCGTATATTTTGGAGTAGCCCGGGTAGCGATCCATCCAGCGATAGCCGTGATGGAGCGCTACCAAGCCAAAAAATACTGTGATCGCACAGAGCGCGATGCTGTTGATATCCGTGAATGGAGATTCACCGAGAAGAAAGCTATCAATGGCGAACTGAATCTGATTAGTGGCTTCGTCATCGATCAACGGCATCACGTGACGGAGGTAGGCCATGGAAACGCCGATACTGCACGTCCAAGCAACTCCGATACCGAAGCACAGCCACCCAAGGGCGCGGCGCAATCCGTTGACATGATTTTTGTTGGTGAACACACGACCGACAAAAAAGGGCAGAGCAAGGTTCAGTACTGCCAGGGTGAGAGCCATGAGCAGTCCGCTTATCAGTCCTCCAACGAGGCCGCTAGCGAAGAAATTCGCATTGATAAACGACTCAGCAGCACAGAAAATAATGAGTAAGCAGATCTTCTTGCCGTGGTCGAGAGGGCCTGGCAATTCCGCAGGCGTATCAGGTAACTGGTTGGCTTCGCGGAATCTCTCAAGAATGGTCTCGTGAGACTTCGAAATCCTGATGGACTCCTGAAGCTCTCCATTTGCACTAGATAGAATGGAATCTGCCTTGCGACCGAATTCGTCTCCAAGCTGGACTGTATGGTCGAAATCTTTTGTGAGGTCGACAGCATCTAGCCTGGACTGAATTTGCTTAAGCCACCGCTCGCCCGTCTTGAAGGTGGCCGCACGCAACTTTCCCACTGTGCCTTGGATTTGATGCTCAGTTTCAGTCAGACGAGTGTCGCGAAAGTCCGGAACCCCTTTTGCACCGTGAGCGCGGGCGGTTTCGATGACTTTGAGATCAGCCTTGATTCTGTCCGGATTGATTTCAGGGAAGCTTGCCTCACCCTCGTGACGCTCGCCACTGCCCAGGAAAAAATTCCTGATCCCCAGCCACACCCTTTTCAGAAAAGACATCTCAAAATTTCCATAACTCGTGATTATCAACGAATCCTTGTTTCACCCAACCGGACGAACCGGGCCGATGTGACCCGAAATAGGTTCAGGAAAGGGCGTTTTTAGTAGATTCGTTATCCTTAACGCGTAAGCCCATCGGCAGAACGCCGACATCGGCACGGGGTCATCGCAACGATCTTACGATCAAGCGATGCTGGTTTTTTTGATGGTATCGTCCGCAACCTCGTTATTTTTAGCCACAGCTGCGTCTTAATCGCCTACGACAGTTGTGGGTCGGTTGTGCGAGGGCCTCAGTTACGCAGGCATAGTGTCCAAGATCTCAATTATGCACATGCTCCACGCGAGCCATCCTAGCGGAAAAGCAAGTACCATCAAAGTGCCACTCGTAGGGTCGTGGGGCGTTTCACAAAAGCCCGTCTGGGAGAGGGTAGATAGCTGGGAAGACATTGTCCCAGTCGCGCGATGCAAGCGCATCACAGGCCCGAGGTGCACCACTAAAACACAGCTGGCAACCCCTCTACACACCGGACTTATGATGCTTTCTGATAGCTGATTCAATTGCGTAAAGATAACGGCAGCTATCGTTTAATGCCCGCTTTTGGTCGGAAGTGGATTTGGATAACCCAGGTAGGCGATGAAAAGATTGGGAAATGGGTATGAAACAGGGGCAGGATAAGACGTGATGTTCTACCTCGGTCCGGCTCACGGGCATTCCCGCTTTTTAGGCTGCTCACCTTCATTCATTGAATGTCTTTCAGGTAATCCTTAAGCGCAATGAGCGGAGCATCAAGCTCCTCCATCGCCTGAATCCCGGCAAACTCCCCCGCCAACCTCCGCAACTCCCGCCCCAACGGCTTATCCACACCCCCAACAGCCTCCAGCGCCAACCCCACACACTCATCCACCTTCAACTGAATCCCCTCAACATCCCCCCGTCGCACCAGCAACTCAAACACATCCCGCTGGTAATCCCCCATCACCAAATCATCCCGCAAAATCGGGCTCTGATCTTCCGTCTCATAAGCCAGTTTGAGGGAGAAGAGGGCGACGGTTTCCAGGTGCAATTCCATGGGGGAATCCTTGATGAGTGTCTTACTGACCGAGGGGGGAGGGTTAAAAAATCGCTGGCAAGCCAGCTCCTACACAGGGCGGTGGGGTGTCAGGTGCTTTTCTGCGGGCGAAAAAAAAGGCCTTGCAAAGCAAGACCTTTCTTAATTTTGGTGCCCCGAGGGAGACTCGAACTCCCACTCCTTTCGAAAACGGATTTTGAATCCGCCGCGTCTACCAATTCCGCCATCAGGGCTCAATGGCGGCGAAGTATAGAGATGAGATAACCGCTGGTCAATCAGGTACATGGAGAATTTTTGATAATTCCGCTAGACTTCCCGGCCCTGCTAGACGAACCCCATCATGCGCGTTGCTGACTTTACCTTCGAGCTCCCTGATTCGCTGATCGCCCGCCATCCGCTGGCCGAGCGGCGCAATAGTCGCCTGTTGACCCTGGATGGGGTCAGCGGCGCCCTGGCACACCGTCAATTCACTGATTTGCTGGAGCATTTGCGCCCCGGCGATTTGATGGTGTTCAACAATACCCGGGTGATTCCGGCGCGGCTGTTTGGCCAGAAGGCTTCCGGCGGCAAGCTGGAAATCCTGGTGGAGCGGGTGCTGGACAGTCATCGCGTGCTGGCCCATGTGCGCTCCAGCAAGTCGCCCAAGCCTGGGTCGAAGATCCTGATCGATGGCGGTGGCGAGGCCGAGATGCTGGCGCGTCACGATGCGTTGTTCGAGCTGGGGTTCGCCGAGGAGGTGTTGCCGTTGCTCGACCGCGTCGGGCACATGCCGCTGCCTCCTTATATAGACCGCCCGGATGAAGGCGCCGACCGCGAGCGTTACCAGACCGTCTACGCCGAGCGTTTGGGCGCGGTGGCGGCGCCAACGGCGGGGCTGCATTTCGATCAGGTGCTGTTGGAGGCGATTGCCGCCAAGGGCGTCGAGACTGCGTTCGTGACCTTGCACGTTGGCGCCGGCACGTTCCAGCCGGTGCGCGTGGAGAAGCTCGAAGACCACCACATGCACAGCGAATGGCTGGAAGTCGGTCAGGACGTGGTGGATGCCGTCGCAGCCTGCCGCGCTCGCGGTGGTCGTGTGGTGGCGGTGGGGACTACTAGTGTGCGTTCCCTGGAAAGCGCCGCTCGCGATGGCGTGCTCAAGCCGTTCAGCGGCGACACCGACATTTTCATCTACCCGGGCCGGCCGTTTCATGTGGTCGATGCCCTGGTCACCAACTTCCATTTGCCTGAATCCACGCTGTTGATGCTGGTTTCGGCGTTCGCCGGTTATCCCGAGACCATGGCTGCCTACAAGGCCGCGGTCGACAACGGTTACCGCTTTTTCAGCTACGGTGATGCGATGTTCATCACGCGTAATCCTGCGCCGACTGCCCCTAAAGAATCGGGCCCAGAGGAAACTGTATGAGTCGCACCTGTCGTATGTCTTTCGAGCTGCTGGCCACTGATGGCAAGGCTCGTCGCGGTCGTTTGACCTTCCCGCGCGGTACCGTCGAGACCCCGGCTTTCATGCCGGTGGGCACCTACGGCACGGTCAAGGGCATGCTGCCACGGGATATCGAGGCGACGGGCGCTGAAATCATTCTGGGCAACACCTTCCACCTGTGGCTGCGCCCGGGCACGGAAGTGATCAAGAAGCACGGCGACCTGCACGATTTCATGCAGTGGAAAGGCCCGATTCTGACTGACTCCGGCGGTTTCCAGGTGTTCAGCCTGGGCGCGATGCGCAAGATCAAGGAGGAGGGCGTGACCTTCGCTTCTCCGGTCGACGGCGCCAAGGTGTTCATGGGGCCGGAAGAGTCGATGCAGGTCCAGCGTGACCTGGGCTCCGACATTGTGATGATTTTCGACGAATGCACGCCGTACCCGGCTGACGAAGACGTCGCCCGTATTTCCATGGAGTTGTCCCTGCGTTGGGCCAAGCGTTCGAAAGAAGCCCATGGCGACAACACGGCGGCGCTGTTCGGTATCGTTCAGGGCGGCATGCACCAGGACCTGCGCATGCGCTCCCTGGAAGGCCTCGACAAGATCGGCTTCGACGGCCTGGCCATCGGCGGTCTGTCGGTGGGCGAGCCCAAACACGAGATGATCAAGGTGCTGGATTACCTGCCGGGCATGATGCCGGCTGACAAACCTCGTTACCTTATGGGCGTTGGCAAACCGGAAGACTTGGTTGAGGGTGTGCGCCGCGGTGTGGACATGTTCGATTGCGTGATGCCAACCCGTAATGCCCGCAATGGGCATCTGTTCATTGATACCGGCGTGCTGAAGATCCGTAACGCGTTCCATCGCCATGATGATTCGCCGCTCGATCCGACCTGCGATTGCTATACCTGCCAGAACTTCTCTCGCGCTTATCTGCATCACCTGGACAAGTGCGGCGAAATGCTGGGAAGCATGCTCAATACCATCCATAACTTGCGCCATTATCAAGTGCTTATGGCTGGTTTGCGCGAGGCTATTCAACAGGGTACATTGGCCGCCTTTGTCGATGCCTTCTACGCCAAACGCGGGTTGCCTGTTCCGCCTTTGGACTGAGTTTACTGACCCCAAGATTCAACATTTGCAACTGGAGTGCTAAATGAGCTTTTTTATCTCTAATGCCATGGCAGACGCTGCTGCACCTGCGGCAGCCCCTATGGGCGGCGGTTTCGAGTGGATTTTCCTGGTCGGCTTCCTGGTCATCTTCTACCTGATGATCTGGCGTCCACAGGCCAAACGCGCCAAAGAGCAGAAAAACCTGCTGAGCAGCCTGCAGAAAGGCGACGAAGTTGTGACCACCGGCGGCATCGCCGGCAAGATCACTAAAGTGGCCGACGATTTCGTCGTTCTGGAAGTTTCCGACACCGTCGAAATGAAGTTCCAGAAAGGCGCCATCGCCGCCACGCTGCCAAAAGGCACGCTCAAAGCGATCTAAGTTTCAACTTCATTTTCAATCGACGGGGCGCGCAAGGCGCCCCGCGTCATAAACGGGCGGCGTGATGCTGAACAAATATCCTCTGTGGAAATACATTCTGATCCTGGCGGTGCTGGCGGTCGGTCTGATTTATTCCGCTCCCAATCTTTATCCTGATGACCCGGCCATTCAGGTCAGCGGTGCAAGTACTGCACTGCAGGTCAATCAGGCTGATCTGGATCGCGTGAGCGCTGCGCTCAAGGAATCCGGGATCAACGTCAAGGCTGCCACGCTGGCAGAGGGCGGCAAGGGCGGTCTGATTCGCCTGACCAAGGCTGAAGACCAGCTGCCGGCCAAGGACGTCGTGCGCAAGGCATTGGGTGATGACTACGTCGTCGCGCTGAACCTGGCACAAACCACCCCGCAATGGCTGCGCAACCTCGCTGCGCACCCGATGAAGCTGGGTCTGGACTTGTCCGGTGGTGTGCACTTCCTGCTGGAAGTGGACATGGACAAAGCCCTCGACGCGCGCCTGAAAGTCTACGAAGGCGACGTCAAGAGCCTGCTGCGTAAAGAGAAGCTGCGCTATCGCAGTCTGCCGCAACTGGGCGGTGCCATTCAGCTGGGCTTCACTGATGAAGCAGCCCGCGAACAGGCCCGTACGCTGATCCGCAAGAACTTCAACGATTTCGACATTGTTCCGGCCGACCTCAATGGTCAACCGGTGCTGCGTCTGGCGATGACCCCGGCCAAGCTGGCGGAAATCCGTGAATACTCCATCAAGCAGAACTTGACCACGGTACGTAACCGCGTCAACGAGCTGGGTGTTGCCGAACCGATCGTCCAGCGTCAGGGCGCCAACCGCATCGTGGTTGAGCTGCCGGGCGTGCAGGACACCGCCGAAGCCAAGCGTATCCTCGGCAAGACGGCCAACCTCGAGTTCCGTCTGGCCGCTGAGCCGGGTGCTTCGAAAGCCACTTCCGAATCCTTCGAGTTCCGTGAGGGCAACCGTCCTCCTGCGCTGATCGAGCGTGGCCTGATCATCACCGGTGACCAGGTAACCGACGCCAAGGCTGGCTTCGACGAGCACGGCAGGCCAGAAGTGAATATCCGTCTGGATGGCCACGGCGGCGAGCTGATGAGCCGTGCGACCCGTTCGAACGTCGGTCGCAGCATGGCGGTGATCTTCATCGAGCAGCGTCCGGTTACCACTTACACCAAGCAGGTGGTCAACGGCGTCGAGAAAGACGTGCCGGTTCAGACCTTCAAGGAAGAGAAGAAGATCATCAGCCTGGCGACCATTCAGTCGCCGCTGGGTGCTCAGTTCCGCATCACTGGCCTGAACGGCCAGGGCGAGTCGTCCGAACTGGCGCTGCTGCTGCGTGCCGGTGGTCTGGCCGCTCCGATGTACTTCGCTGAAGAACGCACCATCGGTCCAAGCCTGGGTGCCGACAACATCACCAAGGGTATCGATGCATCGCTGTGGGGCATGCTGTTCGTCTCGCTGTTCATCATCGCCATCTACCGCTTCTTCGGCATCATCGCCACTGTCGCGCTGACGGTGAACATGGTGATGCTGCTGGCCTTGATGTCTCTGCTGGGTGCAACGCTGACCCTGCCGGGTATCGCCGGTATCGTGTTGACCATGGGTATGGCGGTCGACGCCAACGTGCTGATCTTTTCGCGGATCCGTGAAGAGATCGCCGCCGGCATGACCGTGCAGCGTGCAATCAACGAAGGCTTCGGCCGGGCATTCACCGCGATTCTCGACGCCAACCTGACAACACTGTTGGTCGGCGGCATCCTCTTTGCCATGGGCACCGGCCCGGTCAAGGGCTTCGCAGTGACCATGTCCCTCGGGATCTTTACCTCGATGTTCACGGCCATCATGGTGACCCGCGCGATGGTCAACCTGATCTTCGGCGGTCGTGACTTCAAGAAGTTGTGGATTTAAGGGGCTGCCATGTTACGTACAATCAACTTCATGGGCGTTCGCAACTTTGCGTTCGGCGTCACATTGTTCCTTACGGTGCTGGCCTTGTTCAGCGTCGCCACCAAGGGCATGAACTGGGGCCTGGACTTCACCGGCGGTACGCTCATCGAGCTGACCTACGAGCGTCCGGCCGACGTCACCAAGGTGCGTGAGCAGCTGGTGACCGCGGGTTATCACGAAGCCATCGTGCAGAACTTCGGTGCAACCACCGACCTGCTGGTGCGCATGCCTGGCGAAGACCCGCAACTGGGTCACCAGGTGGCCGAAGCCTTGCAGAAGGTGGGCGGCGAGAACCCGGCGACGGTCAAGCGCGTCGAGTTCGTCGGCCCGCAGGTGGGTGAAGAGCTGCGCGACCAGGGCGGCCTCGGCATGCTGATGGCGCTGGGCGGCATCCTGATCTACCTGGCGTTCCGCTTTCAGTGGAAGTTTGCGGTCGGTGCGATCGTTTCCCTGATCCACGACGTGATCGTGACCATCGGTATCCTGTCGTTCTTCCAGATCACCTTCGACCTGACGGTGCTGGCGGCGGTACTGGCGATCATCGGTTACTCGCTCAACGACACCATCGTGGTATTCGACCGGGTTCGTGAGAACTTCCGGGTACTGCGCAAGGCCAACCTGATCGAGAACATCAACATCTCGACCACGCAAACCCTGCTGCGGACCATGGCGACTTCGATCTCCACCTTGCTGGCGATCGCGGCCCTGCTGTTCTTCGGTGGCGACAACCTGTTCGGCTTCTCCATCGCCCTGTTCATCGGTGTTCTGGCGGGTACTTACTCGTCGATCTACATCGCGAACGTGGTGCTGATCTGGCTGAACCTGAGCACGGAAGACCTGATTCCTCCGGCCAATACCGAGAAGGAAGTCGACGACCGTCCTTGAAGGAAGCTTCTTTCAGCGATGTAGTCCGAAAAAGGCGCGAGTTGAACTCGCGCCTTTTTTTATGCTCCAAGGCTGGGAGAAGCGCGGGTTTATCCCGCATGTGATGGTCCAGGAGGTTCATGTGAACAAGTCGATGCTGGTTGGTGCTGTACTGGGTGCTGTCGGTGTGACTGCCGGGGGTGCTGTGGCCACCTACAGCCTGGTTAAAAGCGGCCCGGAGTTCGCACAAGTACTCGCCGTTGAGCCGGTCAAGACACAAATCAAGACTCCACGTGAAGTGTGCAAGGATGTAGCGGTCACCCGGCAGGCGCCGGTGAAAGATCAACATCAGATCGCCGGTACGGTGGTCGGTGCATTGGCAGGTGGTTTGCTGGGTAACCAGATCGGTGGCGGCAGCGGTAAGAAGATCGCCACGGTCGCAGGTGCTGTCGGTGGCGGTTACGCCGGTAACAAGGTGCAGGAAGGCATGCAGGAGCGTGACACCTACACCACCACCCAGACCCGCTGTAACACGGTTAACGACATCAGTGACAAGGTTGTAGGTTACGACGTGCGTTATTCGCTGGACGGCAAGGAAGGCAAGGTGCGCATGGATCGTGATCCAGGCAACCAGATTCCGGTGGATAAGGAAGGCAAGTTGATCTTGTCGGAGAATCAGACGGCTCACTGATCTGCTGATGCTGGATTAAAAAAGAAGCACCCTGCGGGGTGCTTTTTTTGTGCCCGCGATCTATGCGCCACCGCAATCCCTTGTGGGAGCGGGCTTGCTCGCGAAGGCGGTGTGTCAGTCGCCATCTCAATTGACTGACACGGCCTCTTCGCGAGCAAGCCCGCTCCCACATTTGGATTTGCGGTGTTTGAGGGGGCAAATTCCAGGCATAAAAAAAGCACCCCGTGGGGTGCTTTTTCTGTCGCTGGAAGCTTAGCGCTTCAGCGAGGCTGGCAGGTGCGGCTGGATGGCCGTCAGGACTGCCTTGAAGCATTTGGTGTTGCCGGCAACGACGTGGCCTTTTTCAAGGAAGTCGTGACCGCCGGTGAAGTCGCTCACCAGGCCGCCAGCTTCCTGGATCAGCAGGGCGCCTGCCGCCATGTCCCATTCGGACAGGCCCGACTCCCAGAAGGCGTCGAAGCGGCCGGCGGCCACGTAGGCCAGGTCCAGGCTTGCAGAGCCGGCGCGGCGGATGCCGGCGGTCTGACCAACCAGGGCGCGGAACATGCCCAGGTAGTTGTCGAGGTTGTCCATCTGGTCGTCACGGAACGGGAAGCCGGTACCCAGCAGGGCGCCGTCGAGGCTGGTGCGACCGCTGACGCGCAGGCGACGACCGTTCAGTTGAGCGCCGCGACCACGGCTGGCGGTGAATTCTTCCTGGCGAACCGGGTCCAGAACAACAGCATGCTCAAGACGACCGCGGTATTTGCAGGCGATGCTGACAGCGAAGTGAGGAATGCCGCGCAGGAAGTTGGTGGTGCCGTCCAGCGGATCGATGATCCACAGGTACTCTTCGCCTTCGATGCCGGTGCCGGCGTGCATGCCGGTCTCTTCACCCAGGATCGAGTGATTCGGGTACGCCTTGCGCAGGGCGTCGATGATTTTCTGTTCGGCGGCGCGATCCACCTCGGATACGTAATCCTTGGCGTCTTTTTCGTCGACCTTGATGGTATCCAGGCGCTCGATGGAGCGGAAGATCAATTCACTGGCGCTGCGGGCGGCGCGCAGCGCGATATTCAGCATGGGCTGCATGGATGTGTCACCTAAGGTTGTTAAAGAAAGCCGGGCATTCTATCAGAAAGTTTCTACAGGAGAAGGACGACGTTCGCTTTCATGGCTTAACGGTAGGTTCAGCTGTAAGATTCGGCTCCCGATTATTGTGTTCGAGAGCGCCTCCCTTGCTGCAAAACATTCGTGTCGTCCTGGTCAATACCAGCCATCCGGGCAATATCGGCGGGGCTGCGCGTGCCATGAAGAACATGGGGCTGTCGCGGCTGGTGCTGGTCGAGCCTCGTGTGTTCCCGCATCACGAGGCCGATGCCCGTGCCTCCGGTGCCGGGGACATCCTTGAAAACGCGCAAGTCGTCGCCACCTTGGAAGATGCCTTGGTCGGCTGCAACCTGGTGCTTGGTACCAGTGCTCGCGACCGGCGCATTCCCTGGCCGCTGCTCGATCCCCGCGAATGCGGAACGAAGGTGGTCGAGGAAGCGGGGCAGGGTGCGGAAATCGCTCTGGTGTTCGGTCGTGAAGATTCCGGCCTGACCAACGAAGAGCTGCAGCGATGTCATTATCACGTGCACATTCCATCAGACCCTGAGTTCAGTTCGCTGAACCTTGGGGCGGCGGTGCAGGTGTTGGGTTATGAAGTGCGCATGTCCTGGCTGGCGGCCCAAGGTCAGCCGAGCAAGGTCGAGAAGGAAGAAGTGGCCTCGGTCAAAAGCGCTGAGCTGGCGACCATGGACGAACTGGAGCGATTCTATGAGCACCTGGAGCAGACCCTGGTGGCCATCGAATTCCTCGATCCGGAAAAGCCACGGCACTTGATGGCGCGCCTGCGCCGGTTGTACGGACGCAGCTCGGTCAGCCGGGCGGAAATGAATATTTTGCGTGGCATCCTCACGGAAACCCAAAAAGCGGCCCGTGGTGAGCTCCTTAAGCGGAAGGATTAATGATGTTCGAGCGTTTGCGTGAAGATATCCAGAGCGTATTCCACCGAGACCCGGCGGCGCGTAACGCTTTTGAAGTCCTGACTTGCTATCCGGGCATGCACGCCATCTGGATCCACCGTTTGTCGGCGATGCTGTGGCGCGCGGACCTGAAATGGCTGGCGCGGCTGGTGTCGAACTTCGGCCGCTGGTTGACCGGGATCGAGATCCATCCGGGGGCCAAGGTCGGTCGTCGTTTTTTCATTGACCATGGCATGGGCATCGTCATCGGTGAAACCGCCGAGATCGGCGATGACGTCACTATTTATCAGGGCGTGACCCTGGGCGGCACCAGCTGGAACAAGGGCAAGCGTCACCCGACGCTGGGTGATGGCGTCGTGGTCGGGGCGGGCGCGAAGGTGCTCGGCCCGTTCACGGTTGGTGCCGGTGCCAAGGTGGGTTCCAACGCTGTCGTGACCAAGGAAGTGCCGCCGGGTGCCACTGTGGTGGGCATTCCGGGGCGGATCATCGTCAAGTCCGATGTCGAGCAGGACGCCAAGCGCAAGGCCATGGCCGAGAAGATCGGTTTTGATGCCTACGGCCTCAGCGAAGACATGCCTGACCCGGTGGCGCGTGCCATTGGTCAGCTGCTCGATCACCTGCAGGCGGTCGATGGTCGTCTGGAGGGGATGTGCGGGGCGTTGAAGGATCTGGGCAGCAATTACTGTGCGAAAGATCTGCCTGAGCTGCGCGAAGAAGATTTCGCCTGTGTGAAGGACAAGGATCAGAGTCAGGCCAGCTAAACCGAGTCGAACTCATCGCGAGCAAGCTCGCTCCCACAGGTGATCAAGTTGTACAGGCTGACGCGGTCCAGTGTGGGAGCGAGCTTGCTCGCGATGAACGATAACGCGGTACTGCTGGCTGTATATGGCCGGCCTTTGCTATGATGCTGCCGCTCTTTTGCGGGTAAACCTGACTAAAGTACTAGGTCTTATAGTTGACTTAAATACTCGGGAATTGCATACTCGCCTCATTCCGAACTCCGTGGTAATTGTCCATGCGACTGACTACAAAAGGCCGATATGCCGTGACCGCCATGCTTGATCTGGCGTTGCACGCGCAGCACGGGCCCGTGTCCCTGGCTGATATCTCCGAGCGCCAAGGCATCTCCCTGTCCTACCTCGAACAGCTTTTCGCCAAGCTGCGCCGCAGCAATCTGGTGTCCAGCGTGCGCGGTCCGGGTGGTGGCTACCAATTGTCCCGCGACATGCAGGGCATCCAGGTCGCCCAGGTGATCGATGCGGTGAACGAATCGGTCGATGCAACCAAATGCCAGGGCCAGGGTGATTGCCATCAAGGCGACACCTGTCTGACCCACCACTTGTGGTGTGATCTGAGCCTGCAAATTCACGAATTTCTGAGCGGTATCAGCTTGGCTGACCTTGTGACTCGCCGTGAGGTGCAAGAAGTAGCCCAGCGTCAGGACCAGCGCCGTTGCAACAGCAAGGCGCCACGCCTGGACAAGATTGAAGCGTCCGCCGTCGAATGACAGCCAAAGAGCTAGCGGCACGCCAGCCAGCCTGATTTAGGAGATAGTCCATGAAATTGCCGATTTACCTTGATTACTCTGCGACCACCCCGGTTGATCCGCGTGTTGCGCAAAAAATGAGTGAATGCCTGCTGGTCGACGGAAACTTCGGTAACCCGGCGTCCCGTTCCCACGTGTTCGGCTGGAAAGCTGAAGAGTCCGTTGAAAACGCTCGTCGTCAGGTCGCTGACCTGGTCAACGCCGACCCGCGTGAAATCGTCTGGACCTCCGGTGCCACCGAATCCGACAACCTGGCAATCAAGGGTGCGGCACATTTCTATGCCACCAAGGGCAAGCACCTGATCACCACCAAGATTGAGCACAAGGCTGTCCTGGACACCATGCGCCAACTGGAGCGTGAAGGCTTCGAAGTGACCTACATCGAGCCTCGTACCGATGGCCTGGTGACCCCGGAGATGATCGAAGCCGAACTGCGCGACGACACCATCCTGGTTTCGGTCATGCACGTGAACAACGAAATCGGCACCGTCAACGACATCGCGGCGATCGGCGAACTGCTCCGTTCCAAGGGCATCCTGTTCCACGTCGACGCCGCTCAGTCCACCGGCAAGGTCGAGATCGACCTGCAGAAGCTGAAAGTCGACATGATGTCGTTCTCTGCCCACAAGACCTACGGTCCTAAAGGTATCGGCGCGCTGTACGTGAGCCGCAAGCCACGCGTGCGCATCGAAGCGACCATGCACGGCGGCGGTCACGAGCGCGGCATGCGTTCCGGCACCCTGGCGACCCACCAGATCGTCGGCATGGGTGAAGCTTTCCGCGTAGCCAAGGAAGACATGGCTGCCGAGAACGCGCGCATCAAGGCGTTGAGCGACCGTTTCTACAAGCAGGTCGAGCACCTGGAAGAGCTGTACGTCAACGGCAGCATGACCGCCCGCGTTCCGCACAACCTGAACCTGAGCTTCAACTACGTTGAAGGCGAGTCGCTGATCATGGCGCTCAAGGATCTGGCGGTTTCGTCCGGTTCGGCCTGCACCTCGGCGTCCCTTGAGCCTTCGTACGTACTGCGCGCCCTGGGCCGCAACGACGAACTGGCACACAGCTCGATCCGCTTCACCTTCGGCCGTTTCACCACCGAAGAAGAAATCGATTACGCCGCGCAGAAAGTCTGCGAGGCCGTTACCAAGCTGCGCGCTCTGTCGCCGCTGTGGGACATGTACAAAGACGGCGTCGATATCTCGAAGATCGAGTGGGCGGCACACTAAACAAAGAAGCCGCCGGATACGGGTCCTGTAGCAGCGCGGCGGTCCACGCAGCGTAACTACAGGGTCTCAAGAGCGGCCCTGATGAGTGAGGATTGAGAATCATGGCTTACAGCGAAAAGGTCATCGACCACTACGAAAACCCGCGCAACGTCGGCAAGATGGACGCGGAAGATCCTGATGTCGGCACCGGCATGGTCGGCGCTCCGGCGTGCGGCGACGTGATGCGCCTGCAGATCAAGGTCAACGAAGCCGGCATCATCGAAGATGCCAAGTTCAAGACTTACGGCTGCGGTTCGGCTATCGCTTCCAGCTCCCTCGCCACCGAGTGGATGAAGGGCAAGACCCTGGATGAAGCGGAAACCATCAAGAATACCCAGCTGGCTGAAGAACTGGCCCTGCCGCCAGTGAAAATCCACTGCTCGGTACTCGCTGAAGATGCCATCAAGGCGGCTGTTCGCGACTACAAGCAGAAGAAAGGCTTGATCTGATTTTCGAGTTTTGGCGACGAGTAAGGAGTCACCGATGGCTATCAGCATGACAGAAGCGGCTGCTCGACACGTGCGGCGCTCCCTCGACGGGCGCGGCAAAGGTGAAGGGATTCGTCTGGGTGTTCGCACCACAGGCTGTTCCGGCCTTGCCTACGTGCTGGAGTTTGTCGACGAGGTGGTTGCAGAGGACCAGGTGTTCGAGAGTCACGGCGAGAAAGTGATCATCGACCCGAAGAGCCTGGCCTACCTGGACGGCACCGAGCTCGATTTCGTCAAGGAAGGGTTGAACGAAGGCTTCAAGTTCAACAACCCCAACGTACGCGGTGAATGTGGCTGCGGCGAAAGCTTCAACATCTGAGGCTTGTCGTGGGTACTCCTTGTCATTTCGCTTTATTTGAGCTGCAACCGAGTTTCGATCTGGACCTCGATCAGCTGGCTACGCGCTACCGTGAGTTGGCGCGCGGCGTTCATCCGGACCGCTTTGCTGACGCTTCCGAGCGCGAGCAGCGGTTGGCGCTGGAACAATCCGCGAGCCTCAACGAGGCCTACCAGACGCTCAAGAGTCCACCCAAGCGCGCGCGTTACCTGCTCGCCTTGAATGGTGGCGAGCTGCCGCTGGAGGTCACGGTGCATGATCCGGAGTTTCTGCTGCAGCAGATGGAGCTGCGCGAAGAGCTCGAAGACCTGCAGGACAGCGCCGACCTGAATGGCGTTGCCGTCTTCAAGCGCCGGCTCAAGGCTGCCCAGGATGAACTGAACCAAAGCTTCGCAGCTTGCTGGAACGATGCCGCGCACCGTGAACGGGCCGAACGCCTGATGCGGCGCATGCAGTTCCTCGACAAGCTCACCTACGAAGTGCGCCAGTTAGAAGAGCGCCTCGACGATTAACCCAGTGCCGCTCCGGTCGCACGCCTGATATACAGATAAGTCCTGATAACGATGGCCCTACTGCAGATCGCCGAACCCGGCCAAAGTCCTCAACCGCACCAGCGTCGTCTGGCTGTGGGGATCGACTTGGGCACAACCAATTCGCTGGTCGCTGCATTGCGCAGTGGACTTTCCGAGCCTCTGGCTGACGCAGAAGGGCGGGTCATCCTGCCGTCTGCCGTGCGCTACCACGCCGATCGCGTCGAAGTTGGCGAATCCGCCAAGCTGGCCGCCGCCACCGATCCTTTGAACACCGTGCTGTCGGTCAAGCGCTTGATGGGTCGTGGTCTGTCCGACGTCAAGCAATTGGGCGATCAACTGCCGTACCGCTTTGTCGGTGGCGAATCGCACATGCCGTTCATCGAGACGATCCAGGGCCCGAAAAGCCCGGTGGAAGTCTCCGCCGACATCCTCAAGGTCCTGCGTCAGCGTGCTGAAGCGACCCTGGGCGGTGAGCTGGTGGGTGCGGTGATCACCGTTCCGGCCTATTTCGACGACGCTCAGCGTCAAGCCACCAAGGACGCGGCCAAGCTGGCCGGTCTGAACGTGTTGCGCTTGCTCAATGAGCCGACCGCGGCAGCCGTGGCTTACGGTCTGGACCAGCACGCCGAAGGCCTGGTCGCGATTTACGACCTGGGCGGCGGCACCTTCGATATTTCGATTCTGCGCCTGACCGGCGGTGTCTTCGAAGTGTTGGCCACCGGCGGCGACAGCGCCCTGGGTGGCGATGACTTCGACCACGCGATTGCTGGCTGGATCATTGAGGGCGCCGGTTTGTCGGCCGACCTTGATCCGGGCGCGCAGCGTCAACTGCTGCAGACATCCTGTGCCGCCAAAGAAGCGCTGACCAGTGCCTCGTCGGTCGAAGTGGCGCATGGCGCCTGGAAAGCCGAACTGACCCGTGAAGCCTTTGATGCGTTGATCGAGCCGATGGTCGCGCGAAGCCTGAAGGCCTGCCGCCGCGCGGTGCGTGATTCCGGTGTCGAGCTGGAAGACGTGCATGCCGTGGTCATGGTCGGTGGTTCGACTCGCGTGCCTCGCGTTCGTGAAGCTGTCGCCGAAGCCTTCGGTCGCCAGCCGCTGACTGAAATCGATCCGGATCAAGTGGTGGCCATCGGTGCCGCGATCCAGGCCGATACCCTGGCCGGCAACAAGCGCGATGGCGATGAACTGCTGCTGCTCGACGTGATTCCGTTGTCCCTGGGGTTGGAAACCATGGGTGGCCTGATGGAGAAGGTGATTCCACGCAACACCACCATCCCCGTCGCTCGTGCCCAGGACTTCACTACTTACAAAGACGGCCAGTCGGCCATGGCCATCCACGTATTGCAGGGCGAGCGCGAGCTGATCAGCGATTGCCGCTCCCTGGCGCGCTTTGAATTGCGTGGCATTCCAGCGATGGTGGCCGGCGCAGCGAAGATTCGCGTGACCTTCCAGGTCGATGCCGATGGCTTGCTCAGTGTGTCCGCCCGCGAACTGGGTTCGGGCGTCGAAGCCAGCATCCAGGTCAAGCCGTCCTACGGTCTGACCGACGGCGAAATCGCCAAGATGCTCAAGGATTCGTTCCAGCACGCCAACGATGACAAGGTTGCCCGCGTACTGCGTGAGCAGCAGGTCGATGCCCAGCGCCTGATCGAAGCGGTGCAGGCTGCCCTGGAGGCCGACGGCGACCGACTGCTCGACGCCGACGAGCGCATGGTCATCGACCTGCAGGTGCAGGAACTGACCGAACTGATGAAAGGTACCGATGGTTACGCCATCGAGCAGCAGACCAAGCGTCTGTCGCAAGTGACCGACGCCTTTGCTGCCCGCCGCCTGGACTCGACGGTGAAAGCCGCGCTGGCGGGGCGCAACCTGAATGAGATTGAGGAATAACGATGCCGCAGGTCATTTTTCTGCCACACGAGAAGTTTTGCCCCGAAGGCATGGTTGTTGAGGCTGAGACGGGTATTTCCATCCTCGAACTGGCCCACGAGCACCACATCGAGATGGAAAGTGCCTGTGGTGGCGTTTGTGCCTGCACCACTTGCCACTGCATCATCCGCGAGGGTTTTGACTCGCTGGAAGAGGCTGACGAGCTGGAAGAGGACTACCTTGATAAGGCTTGGGGTCTTGAGCGCGAGTCCCGTCTGGGGTGCCAGGCCAAGGTCGGTACCGAAGACCTGACCGTCGAGATTCCGAAGTATTCGCTCAACCATGCGGCCGAAGCACCGCACTGATTCAAGGATCTGAAATGAGTCTGAAATGGGTTGATGTACTGGAAATCGCGATCCAGTTGGCTGAAAGCAAGCCTGAGGTGGACCCGCGTTACGTGAACTTCGTCGATCTGCACCAATGGGTGCTGGCATTGCCGGAGTTCAGCGATGATCCGACCCGCGGCGGCGAGAAAGTGCTTGAAGCCATTCAGGCCGCCTGGATCGAAGAGGCAGACTGAGTCTGTCGAGCAGGTTAGGCAATACCCGAGAACCCGCGTATAATTCGCGGGTTTAATTTTTCGTAAATTACCGTTTCTGGAGTTACACCATGGCTGTTCAACGTACTTTCTCCATCATCAAGCCTGACGCCGTTGCTAAAAACGTTATCGGCGAGATCACCACTCGTTTCGAAAAAGCTGGCCTGCGCGTTGTAGCTTCGAAACTGAAGCAACTGTCCAAAGCCGAAGCTGAAGGCTTCTACGCTGAGCACAGCGCTCGTGGTTTCTTCAACGACCTGGTTGCTTTCATGATCTCCGGTCCGGTTGTCGTTCAGGTTCTGGAAGGCGAAAACGCTATCGCTCTGAACCGTGAGCTGATGGGCGCTACCAACCCTAAAGAAGCTGCTGCCGGCACCATCCGTGCTGACTTCGCTGATTCCATCGACGCCAACGCCGTACACGGTTCGGACTCCGAAGCCGCTGCCGCTCGCGAAATCTCGTACTTCTTCGCAGCTACTGAAGTAACCACTCGCTAAGCATTGGCTTAAGAGTGAAGGTGAATCCATGACTACATCGACTGTAAAAACTAACCTGCTGGGTCTGACCCAGCTGGAAATGGAAAAATTCTTCGACTCAATCGGGGAGAAGCGTTTCCGTGCCGGTCAGGTAATGAAATGGATTCACCACTTTGGTGTCGATGATTTCGATGCCATGACGAACGTCAGCAAGGCCTTGCGCGAAAAGCTCAAGACTGTTGCCGAGGTCCGTGGTCCGGAAGTGGTCAGCGAGGACATCTCCAGCGACGGCACCCGCAAGTGGGTGGTGCGCGTGGCGTCCGGCAGCTGCGTCGAGACCGTTTACATTCCCCAGGGCAAGCGCGGCACCTTGTGCGTTTCGTCCCAGGCAGGCTGTGCCCTGGATTGCAGTTTCTGCTCCACCGGCAAGCAAGGCTTCAACAGCAACCTCACCGCCGCCGAAGTCATCGGGCAGGTGTGGATTGCCAACAAATCCTTTGGCAGCGTCCCGGCAACCGTCGACCGTGCCATCACCAACGTGGTGATGATGGGCATGGGTGAGCCGCTGCTGAACTTCGACAACGTCGTCGCGGCCATGCATTTGATGATGGACGACCTGGGCTACGGCATTTCCAAGCGCCGTGTGACCCTGTCGACCTCCGGCGTGGTGCCGATGATCGATGAGCTCTCCAAGCACATCGACGTCTCCCTGGCGTTGTCCCTGCACGCACCGAATGACGCATTGCGTAACCAATTGGTGCCGATCAACAAGAAGTATCCGCTTAAGATGCTCCTCGAGTCGTGCCAGCGCTACATGTCGAATCTCGGCGAAAAGCGCGTGCTGACCATCGAGTACACCTTGCTCAAAGATATCAACGACAAGGTCGAGCACGCCGTGGAGATGATCGAGCTGCTCAAGAACATCCCGTGCAAGATCAATCTGATCCCGTTCAACCCGTTCCCGCACTCCGGTTACGAGCGCCCGAGCAACAACGCCATTCGTCGTTTCCAGGATCAGCTTCATCATGCCGGTTTCAACGTCACCGTCCGCACCACCCGTGGTGAAGACATCGATGCGGCCTGTGGTCAACTGGTAGGGCAGGTGCTGGATCGCACCCGTCGCAGCGAACGTTATATCGCCGTGCGTGAACTCAACGCCGACAACGATGTAGCGCAAGACGCCGCGAAATAACCAAGAGAGGATCTCTATGTCCCTGCGCTTTGCGCTGCTGTTGCTGTTGGCCAGCCTGTGTGCTGGCTGCGTGCTTTCGGGTGATTACAACCCGATGAAGACCAGCAAGGGCCGTGATGAAGCGCGTGAGGCCTATGTGCAACTCGGTATCGGGTATTTGCAACAAGGCATGACCGAGCGCGCCAAGGTTCCGTTGAAGAAAGCATTGGAGCTGGATGGCTCCGACCCTGATGCCAACGCGGCGCTGGGGCTGGTGTTCCAGGCCGAGATGGAACCGGAACTTGCCGACGAGCATTTTCGCAAGGCGCTGGCTTCCCGTCCCGGCGATGCACGAATCCTCAATAACTACGGCAGTTTCCTGTTCGAGCAGAAGCGTTACAACGAAGCCTACGAGCGCTTTGAGCAGGCCGCTGCCGATACCCTGTATCCTGAGCGTTCGCGGGTGTTCGAGAACCTGGGCATGACCGCAGCGATGCTCGGTCAGCGCGATCTGGCCCGGCAGCAACTGGAAAAAGCCCTGCGCCTGAACCGCCAACAACCACGTGCATTGCTGGAAATGGCTGAGTTGTCTTACGAAGACAGGCATTATGTGCCTGCGCGTGACTATTACGACCGTTTTAGCCAGCTCTCCGAGCAAAATGCACGTAGTCTATTGCTCGGCATTCGGCTGGCAAAAGTGTTCGAAGACCGCGACAAGGCCGCAAGTGCAGGCCTGCAACTAAAAAGACTCTATCCCGGTACGCCGGAATATCAGCAATACCTGTCGGAGCAATGATGAAAGCGGCGCATCCCGAAGTTGTAGCAGCGAATCGCGTAAACCCCGGTGAGACTTTGCGCCAGGCCCGCGAAAGCAATGGCTGGTCGCTGGCCGAAGTGGCCCTCAAGCTCAACCTCACCACCACTTCCCTGAGCAATCTGGAAGCCGGCGCCTTCGACAAGCTGCCCGGGCATACTTTTGCCCGTGGTTACATTCGCGCCTATGCCAAGTTGCTCGGCATGGACCAGGCCGTTCTGGTCCAGCAATTCGATCAATCCACCGGTACCGACTCCCAGGGCAGCAATGTTCACAGCCTGGGCCGTATTGAAGAGCCGGTCCGGGTTTCCCACACCATTTTGCGAATCGTCAGCCTGCTGTTGCTGGTCGCGGTGATCGGTGGCGGTTTCGTCTGGTGGCAGGATCAGACCTCGATGCGCACCAAGGACCTGATCGGTCTGGCACCAGAGCACGTAGAAGTCGAAGGCGCCGACGGTACGACACAGATTCACCCGCTGGACGAGCCGGAAGACCAGGCCGTCGTAGAAGGTCAGAGCGAAGGCGTAACCGCCCTCGCGCTGCCACAGGCCGACGCTCCGGCTGAAGCACCAGAGCAGGCTCAGGCGACTGCGCCAGCCGCCCCGGTAGCGCCGACCACGCCAGCCGCACCCGCGCACACCGCGCCCGTTGTCGCAGCGCCGGTGACCCCGGCAGCTCCGGCTCCGGCAGCTCCTGCCGTCCCGGCCCCGGTGGCGACTGCACCGGTAGCCCCTGTGGCTCCGGCTCCAGCGGCAGCCGCGCCGGTGGCTGGTCAAGGCCAGGTTCAGGTGCAGTTCACCTCCGATTGCTGGACACAAGTGACCGACGGTAACGGCAAGGTGCTGTTCAGCGGTCTCAAACGCAAAGGCGACAGCCTGGCGGTCAATGGCAAACCACCGTTTGCCGTGCGTCTGGGCTTTGCCCGTGGCGCTCAGGTCAGCTACAACGGCCAGCCGGTTGATGTCGCTCCGTTCACCAGTGGCGAGACTGCTCGCCTGAAGTTGGGTCAATAAGTCATGCACGGCGAATCTCCAATCAAACGTCGCGAATCCCGCAAAATCTGGGTCGGTAACGTGCCTGTTGGCGGCGATGCGCCTATCGCTGTGCAGAGCATGACCAACAGCGACACCAACGATGTTGCGGCCACCGTCGCGCAGATCAATCGCCTGGAAGCGGCCGGCGTCGATATCGTGCGGGTCTCCGTACCGGACATGGACGCCGCCGAAGCCTTCGGCAAGATCAAGCAGCTGGTCAAAGTACCCTTGGTTGCCGACATTCACTTCGACTACCGGATCGCTTTGCGCGTAGCCGAACTGGGTGTCGATTGCCTGCGGATCAACCCGGGCAACATCGGTCGCGAAGACCGCGTGCGTGCGGTGGTGGATGCCGCCCGTGACCGCGGGATCCCGATCCGTATCGGCGTGAACGCCGGTTCCCTGGAAAAAGACCTGCAAAAGAAATACGGCGAGCCGACCCCGGCAGCGCTGGTCGAGTCTGCCTTGCGCCACGTCGAGCACCTTGAGCGCCTGAACTTCCAGGACTTCAAGGTCAGCGTGAAAGCCTCCGATGTGTTCATGGCCGTCGAAGCCTACCGCTTGCTGGCCAAGGAAATCGTCCAGCCGCTGCACCTGGGCATCACCGAAGCCGGTGGATTGCGTTCCGGCACGGTGAAATCTGCCGTGGGCCTCGGTATGCTGCTCGCCGAAGGGATTGGCGATACTATCCGCATCTCGTTGGCGGCCGACCCGGTCGAGGAAGTGAAAGTCGGCTACGACATTCTCAAATCCCTGCACCTGCGTTCCCGTGGCATCAACTTCATCGCCTGCCCGAGCTGCTCGCGGCAGAACTTCGATGTGGTCAAGACCATGAACGAGCTGGAAGGGCGCCTCGAGGATTTGCTGGTGCCGCTGGATGTCGCGGTGATCGGTTGCGTGGTCAATGGCCCGGGCGAAGCCAAGGAAGCCCATATCGGCTTGACCGGCGGCACGCCGAACCTGATTTACATCGACGGCAAGCCGTCGCAGAAGCTGACGAATGACAATCTGGTGGATGAGCTTGAGCGCTTGATCCGCCAGAAAGCGGCCGAAAAGGTCGAAGCTGACGCTGCCGTTATTGCGCGCGGCTAAGCCTGGCTAAAAAGAGCCGAACGAATTAAGGAATTTAAGTGAGCAAGTCTCTGCAAGCCATTCGTGGCATGAACGACATCCTGCCCGAACAGACTCCCCTGTGGCGTCATTTCGAAGGCACCGTTTCGCGCCTGCTGGATAACTACGGTTACAAGCAGATCCGCATGCCGATCGTCGAGTTCACCGAACTGTTCAAGCGTTCCATCGGTGAAGTGACCGACATCGTCGAAAAAGAGATGTACACCTTCGACGACCGCAACGGCGACTCCCTGACCCTGCGTCCTGAAGGCACGGCGGCCTGTGTGCGCGCGGTGCTGGAACACGGCATCACCGGCGGCGGCCAGGTTCAGAAACTCTGGTACATCGGTCCGATGTTCCGCCACGAACGCCCGCAAAAAGGCCGTTATCGCCAGTTCCACCAGATCGGTGTCGAAGTGTTCAACCTCGACGGTCCGGACATCGACGCCGAGTTGATCGTGCTGACCTGGCGCCTGTGGGGCGAGCTGGGCATCCGCGATGCGGTCAAGCTTGAGCTCAACAGCCTGGGCACCAGCGAGTCTCGCGGTCGTTATCGCGAAGCACTGGTCGAGTTCCTGTCCCGGCATCTGGACAAGCTGGACGAAGACAGCCAGCGCCGCCTGAAGACCAACCCGTTGCGGGTCCTGGACACCAAGAACGCCGAGACGCAGGCGATTCTGGTCGATGCGCCGAAAATGGCCGACTACCTCGACGAAGAATCCCGCGTGCATTTCGAGGGCCTCAAGGCTCGTCTGGACGCCGCCGGCATTCCTTATGTGATCAACCCGAAGCTGGTTCGCGGGCTGGACTACTACAGCAAGACCGTTTTCGAATGGGTCACCGACAAACTTGGCGCCCAGGGCACCGTGTGTGCCGGTGGCCGCTACGACGGTCTGGTGGAGCAGATGGGCGGCAAGCCGACCGCCGGCGTTGGCTTTGCCATGGGCATCGAACGCCTGGTGCTGTTGCTCGAAACCCTGGAGCAGATCCCGCAAGAGATCTCCCGTCAGGTCGACGTCTACCTCTGCGCCTTCGGTGAAGCCGCCGAACTGGCCGGCCTGACCCTGGCAGAGCGCGTGCGTGACCAGTTGCCCAACCTGCGCCTGCAAGTGAATGCCGGCGCCGGCAGTTTCAAAAGCCAGTTCAAGAAGGCCGACAAGAGCGGCGCGCTGTACGCGCTGATCCTCGGTGACGACGAAATGGCCCAGCAAGTGGTAGGTTTCAAACCCCTGCGTGGCCAGGGCGAACAACAAAGCATTGCCTGGGATGCGCTTGCAGCACACCTGGCCACCTGCGTCGTGCAGGGTTGAAGCTGTCTAAACAGCCGAATTAGCGATTAAGGAGTATTGGGGTGTCGAGTACCGAAGACGAACATTTGATGGAATTGAAGGAATGGTGGTCACGCAACGGTAAGCCCCTGGTCACTGGCGGCCTGTTGGCGCTGGTCATCGTGTTCGGCTGGCAGGCGTTCCAGAAGTATCAGAGCAATCAGTCGCAAGGCGCCTCGATTCTCTATCAGCAATTGCTCGAAACCACGCTGACGCCTGACGGCAAGCCTGATGCGGCCCGTGTTTCGGACCTGGCCGGCAAGCTCAACAGCGAGTTCGGCGGCAGCGCCTATGCGCAGTACGGCAGCCTGTTCGTGGCCAAGGTAGCGGTCGACAGCGGCAAGCTGGACGACGCGGTCACCGAGCTCAAGGCCATTGTCGCCAAACCGGCCAACCCGGCGCTGGGCGAAATCGCCCGTCAGCGTCTGGCCCAGGTACTCGGCGCGCAGAACAAGGCCGACGAAGCACTGAAGCTGCTCGAAGGCGATGCCGACAAGGCATTCCTGGCCACTCGCGAAGAGCTCAAGGGTGACCTGCTGGTGCAGCTGGGTCGTACCGACGAGGCGAGCGCGGCGTATCAAAAAGCCAAGGCGGCACTGTCGGATGAAGCGGCGGTCGGTGGCCTGCAAATCAAGCTGGACGACCTGGCCAAAGGGGATGCGTGACGTGATTCGTTGGAAACATGCAGCATTGCTGGCCCTGGCCATTTTGGCCGCGGGTTGCAGCAGCAACAGCAAAAAAGAACTGCCTCCGGCCGAACTGGTCGACTTCAAGGAAGAAGTGGTTCTGCACAAGCAGTGGAGTCGTTCGATCGGTGACGGTCAGGGCGAAACCTACAACATGCTGGTTCCGGCCATCGATGGCGATACCATCTATGCCGCCGACGTCACTGGCGTGTTGATGGCGATGGACCGTAACACCGGCGACGTCAAATGGAAGAAAGACCTCGAGCTGCCTGTCTCCGGCGCCGTTGGCGTAGGTTACGGTCTGGTCACCATTGGTACGATCAAGGGTGAAATCGTTGCCCTGGACGCGATCAACGGTGAAGAAAAGTGGCGCGCTCGCGTGTCCAGCGAAGTACTGGCGCCGCCAGCCAACAACGGTGACGTCGTGGTGGTTCAGACCCAGGACGATCGTCTGATCGGCCTGGATGCCTCCACCGGTGACCGTCGCTGGATCTATGACAGCACGCCTGCGGTACTGACCCTGCGTGGCACCAGTGCGCCGATCGTGACCAACCGCCTCGCGGTGGCTGGCCTGTCGACCGGTAAAGTGGTTGCCGTGGACATCTCCAACGGCGTACCGGTGTGGGAACAGCGCGTAGCGATTCCGCAAGGTCGTTCGGAGCTGGAGCGCGTGGTCGACATCGACGGTGGCTTGCTGCTGTCGGGCGAGACGCTGTATGTCGCCAGCTATCAGGGGCGCGTTGCTGCTCTGGACCTGCAAAGCGGCCGTCAGCTCTGGCAGCGTGATGCTTCCAGCTATGCCGGTGTCGCCCAGGGTTTCGGTACCGTTTATGTGACCCTGTCTTCGGGCACCGTTGAAGGCGTCGACGAGCGTTCCACCACAGCCTTGTGGAGCAACGACTCGCTGGCCCGCCGTCAACTGTCGGCTCCGGAAGTGTTCTCCAGCTACGTTGCAGTCGGTGACCTGGAAGGTTACCTGCACCTGCTGAGTCAGGTGGACGGTCGTTTCGTCGGCCGCGAGCGCATCGACAGCGACGGCCTGCGTGCCCGTCCGCTGGTGGTGGGTGACACGATTTATGTATATGGCAACAGCGGCAAACTGGAAGCCCTGACCATTAAGTAAAGGTTTGACTATGCTTGGGGTTAACCCCCCAGGCTGCTTCACCGTTTGTAAGAGTGTAGGAGCGAGCTTGCTCGCGATGGACGTCAACGATTACGTTGGCAATCTGGATAAACGCGGTGTCTTTGCGTTTTTCGCGAGCAAGCTCGCTCCTGCAAAAAAACACACGGTGATTGCCCCGAGCACCAGCCGCTGCCTCGCAGCGGCTTTTGTATTTTCTGAAATAACGAAGTGGAGAGCCGCATGGTTCCCGTAATCGCCCTGGTGGGCCGACCGAACGTCGGCAAGTCCACCTTGTTCAACCGCCTGACCAGGACTCGTGACGCCATCGTCGGCGACTTGTCCGGTCTGACCCGTGATCGCCAGTACGGTGAGGCCAAGTGGCAAGGGCGTTCCTACATTCTGATCGACACCGGCGGTATCTCCGGTGACGAGCACGGTATGGACGAAAAAATGGCCGAGCAGTCGCTGCTGGCCATTGAAGAAGCGGATGTCGTTCTGTTCCTGGTAGATGCCAAGGCCGGCTTCACCGCCGCCGACCAGATGATCGCCGAGCATTTGCGCAAACGTAACAAGCGTTCCCATGTGGTGGCCAACAAGGTCGACAACATCGACCCGGAAATGGCCCGCGCCGAATTCGCCCCGTTGGGCATGGGCCACGCGATCCCGATCGCCGGTGCCCACGGCCGTGGTATCACCCAGTTGCTGGAAATCGCACTGAGTGACTTCCCGAAAGACGAAGACGAGCTGGAAGAAGGCGAGGAAGAAGATGTAGCCGAAGGCGAGGAAGCCAAGCGCATTCCTGGCCCAAGCGAAAAAGACGGGATCAAGATCGCCATCATCGGCCGTCCGAACGTCGGCAAGTCGACCCTGGTCAACCGCATGCTCGGGGAAGACCGGGTAATCGTCTACGACCAACCCGGCACCACCCGCGACAGTATCTACATCCCGTTCGAGCGTAACGACGAGAAGTACACGCTGATCGACACCGCCGGTGTGCGCAAGCGCGGCAAGATCCACGAAGAAGTCGAAAAGTTCTCCGTGGTCAAAACCCTGCAAGCGATCAAAGACGCCAACGTGGTGATCTTCGTGATGGACGCCCGCGAAGGCGTGGTGGATCACGACCTCAACCTGCTGGGCTTTGCCCTTGAGGCCGGTCGTGCATTGGTCATCGCGATCAACAAGTGGGACGGCATGACGCCGAGCGAGCGCGACTTCGTCAAGATCGAGTTGCAGCGTCGTCTGTTTTTCGTCGAGTTTGCCGATATTCACTTTATCTCGGCACTGCACGGCACCGGCGTGGGCAACCTCTACGCGTCGGTACAGAACTCGTTCAAGTCCGCGGTTACCCGTTGGCCGACCAGCCGCCTGACCCAGATCCTGGAAGACGCGGTCAGCGAGCACCAGCCGCCGATGGTCAACAGCCGCCGGATCAAGCTGCGTTATGCTCACCTTGGTGGCGCGAACCCGCCGATCATCGTGATCCACGGCAACCAGATCGAGAAGGTGCCGAAGTCCTACGTGCGTTACCTGGAAAACACCTACCGCCGTGTGCTGAAGCTGGTCGGTACGCCGATCCGCATCGAGTTCAAGGGTGGCGAGAACCCGTACGAAGGCAACAAGAACACGCTCACCGACCGTCAGGTCAACAAGAAGCGTCGCTTGATGTCGCACCACAAGAAGGCCGACAAGAAGCGTCGCGACAAGCGCTGATCGAGGTTTTTCCCGTGGGATGGAAAGGGCGCCAATGGCGCCCTTTTTCATGCCTGCCGTTTGGGCTATCCTCGGATTCCCCCGCGCCGCCGTAGAGCCGGGTGTAGAGCAGGGAACCACCGATGATCACCAGCAAGCTGCCGAATGTCGGCATCACTATCTTCACTCAGATGTCTCAGCTCGCGGCTCAGACCGGCGCGCTCAATCTGTCCCAGGGCTTTCCCGATTTCGCGGCCCCGCAGGCCCTGTGCGATGCGGTCGGCCGGCATATCGCCAGCGGCCATAACCAGTATTCGCCAATGACCGGGCTGCCGGTGTTGCGTCAGCAGATCGCGGCGAAGATCGCCCGCAGTTATGGCGTGCAGGTGGATGTGGATACTGAAGTGACGGTTACCCCCGGTGCGACCGAGGCGATTTTCTGTGCCATTCAGGCGGTTATCCACAGCGGTGACGAAGTCATTGTGTTTGACCCGGCATACGACAGCTACGAACCTTCGGTGGAGCTGGCAGGCGGCCGTTGCGTGCATGTGCAACTGGGCCTGAACGATTTCAGTATCGACTTCGAAAAGCTTGCTCAGGCACTGAGCCCGCGCACGCGGATGATCATTCTCAACACCCCGCACAACCCTAGCGGTGCGTTGATCAGCCGTGACGAACTCGACCAGTTGGCGACGTTAATCCGTGATCGCGATATCTATGTGATCAGCGACGAAGTCTACGAGCACCTGGTGTATGACGGCGTGCCTCACGTTAGCGTGCTGGCCCATGAGGAGTTGTATCAGCGTGCATTCGTCGTCAGTTCGTTCGGCAAGACCTACCACGTCACCGGCTGGAAAACCGGTTATGTGATCGCACCGCCGGCCCTGACGGCGGAATTGCGCAAGGTGCACCAGTACGTCAATTTCTGTGGTGTGACGCCGCTGCAATATGCCTTGGCCGATTTTATGGCCGAGCATCCCGAGCACGTCGAAGAGCTGCCTGCTTTCTATCAGGCCAAGCGTGATCTGTTCTGCGATCTGCTGGCGCCGTCGCGTTTCAGTTTCACCCGGGTGACCGGCACCTATTTCCAGTTGGTCGATTACTCGCAGATCCGCCCGGACCTCAATGACGTCGAGATGGCCCTGTGGATGACTCGCGAGCACGGCGTGGCCAGTATCCCGATCTCGGTGTTCTACCAGACGCCACCGGTCGGCCAGCGCCTGGTGCGGCTGTGCTTTGCCAAGCGTGAGGAGACCCTGCGTGAAGCGGCGGAAAAACTATGCGTGATCTGAGTGCATTGCCGAAACTGACCGTTGCGCTGATCCAGACGTCCCTGGCCTGGCACGACCGCCAGGCCAACCTTGAGCATTTCGAGCCGTTGCTGGAGCAGGCTCGCGGCGCCGACCTGATCATTCTGCCGGAGATGTTCACCACCGGTTTTTCCATGGAGTCGGAAGCCCTCGCCGAAGCGGAAAACGGGCCTACCAGCAAATGGCTGCAGGCTCAGGCTTTGAGGCTTGATGCGGTGATCACCGGTAGCGTGATCGTCCAGGCCGCCGACGGCAGTCATCGCAATCGTCTGTTGTGGGCCCGCCCGGATGGCGAGGTGTGGCATTACGACAAGCGTCATCTGTTCCGCATGGCCGGTGAGCATAACCACTACACCCCCGGTGAGCGCCAGGTGCAGTTCGAGCTCAAGGGCTGGCGCGTACGGCCGTTGATTTGCTACGACCTGCGCTTCCCGGCGTGGAGCCGTGACGCCCAGGACACCGACCTGCTGCTGTACACCGCGAACTGGCCCGGTGCGCGGCGCCAGCACTGGAACCGCTTGCTGCCGGCGCGGGCGATCGAGAACCTGTGCTATGTGGCGGCGGTGAACCGTATTGGCACGGATGGCAAAGGTTTTGCGTATACCGGTGACAGCCAGGTCCTGGATTTCCAGGGCGAGACGCTGCTCAGTGCCGGAGAGGCTGACGGGGTGTTCAAGGTGGTGCTGGATGCGGCGGAGCTGGCGGCGTATCGCACGCGGTTTCCGGCGAATCTGGATGCCGATACCTTCGAGTTCACCTGATTTTTTTCGCTGCCTGATCTGGCCCCTTCGCGAGCAAGCCCGCTCCCACATTTGGAATGCGGTCCCCTGTGGGAGCGGGCTTGCTCGCGAAGGGGCCGGGACGGGCACCACAAAAATCTGCAGGCAAACAAAAAGGCCCCGAGGTTCACACCCCGGGGCCTTTTGCTTTTCGGCTGACAGCTTACGCCGCTTTCGCTTCCGGCTGGCTCAGCGAACGGTTCAGTGCGCTGAACAGGGCCTTGAAGCTGGCGGTGGTGATGTTTTCGTCGATGCCGACGCCATGCACCGCGCGTTCGCCGTTCACACGCAGTTCAATGTAGGCCGCAGCCTTGGCATTGGTGCCAGCGCCGATGGCGTGCTCGTTGTAATCCATGATTTCCACCGGTACCGGCAAGCCGGCCACCAGGGCCTCCAGGGCGCCGTTGCCTTTGCCGCGCCAGTGCAGGTTAGTCTCGCCCTGGCCTTGGCTGGCCACTTCCACTTCGACGGCGCTGTGACCGTTTTCTTCCTGCAGGCGATGGCTGACCAGCGCGTACGGGGTGTTGGCCTGCAAGTACTCGCTGTGCAGCAATGCGTGGATCTGCTGGGCGGTCATTTCCAGGCCCAGGCGGTCGGTTTCACGCTGCACGACCTGGCTGAACTCGATCTGCATGCGACGCGGCAGGCTGATGCCGTATTCCTGTTCCAGCAGGTAGGCGATACCGCCCTTGCCCGACTGGCTGTTGACGCGGATGACCGCTTCGTAGCTGCGGCCGATGTCGGCCGGGTCGATCGGCAGGTACGGTACTTCCCACAGTGCGTCCGGTTTCTGCTGGGCAAAGCCCTTGCGGATCGCATCCTGGTGCGAGCCGGAGAACGCGGTATGCACCAGGTCGCCGACGTACGGGTGACGCGGGTGCACCTGGATCTGGTTGCACTCTTCGACGACTTTGCGTACGCCGTCGATGTCGGAGAAGTCCAGCTCAGGGTTCACGCCCTGGGTGTAGAGGTTCAACGCCACGGTCACGAGGTCGACGTTACCGGTACGCTCGCCGTTGCCGAACAGGCAGCCTTCGACACGGTCGGCGCCAGCCATCAGGCCCAGTTCGGTGGCGGCAACGCCGGTGCCACGGTCGTTGTGGGTGTGCAGGCTGATGATCACGCTGTCACGACGGTTGATGTGACGGCCAAACCATTCGATCTGGTCGGCATAGATATTCGGCGTCGCGCATTCCACCGTGGCCGGCAGGTTGAGAATCATCTTGTGCTCGGGCGTCGGGTTCCAGACTTCGATCACCGCGTCGCAGACTTCCTTGGCGAACTCCATTTCGGTGGCGCTGAAGGTTTCCGGCGAGTATTCGAAGGTCCACTCGGTATCCGGCTGCATGGCCGCGTATTTGACGAACAGCTTGGCGGCGTTCACGGCGATGGCCTTGACCCCGTCCTTGTCCTGGTTGAAGACAATGCGGCGGAAGGAAGGGGAGGTCGCGTTGTACAGGTGAACGATGGCTTTCTTCGCGCCGCGCAGGGATTCGAAGGTGCGCTCGATCAGGTCTTCACGGCCCTGGGTCAGCACCTGGATGGTGGTGTCGTCCGGGATGTGGTTGCCTTCGATCAGGGTGCGGACGAAGTCGAAGTCGGTTTGCGAGGCGGCCGGGAACGACGCTTCGATTTCCTTCACGCCGACCTGCACCAGGGTTTTCCAGAAACGCAGCTTCTTGACGGCGTCCATCGGTTCGATCAGCGACTGGTTGCCGTCGCGCAGGTCGGAGCTGCACCAGATCGGCGCGGCGGTGATGGTTTTCGACGGCCAGGTGCGGTCCGGAATGTCGATGGTCGGGAACGCGCGGTATTTCGAAGACGGGTCTTTGAGCATGCTCATCAGGAAATCCTTATTGTGTTGGCCGAAAAAAGGCGGCCTGCCGGTGGATCAAAAGTTCTTGGACTAACGCTTGGGACGAGGCACCACGATTCAGCCCGGCAGTCGTGCACTGACGAGGCACAGGCTGCGGTGTTGGCGGAGCTGAATGAGGGTGTGAGAGGTTTTCATGCCTTCAACCCTAACCTTGGGGGGGAAAGATGGCAAGCAGTCGAAAAAAATTGAGAGGAATACTCGTGGGCGGGTATTTATCGAGATTTTATTGCTGTGATTGGCAGTGATTGTTTTGTTGTTTGCGCGAGGTTTGAGTGGTGCGCAATTGATGATGTGACACTTCCGGACTGCTTTCGGTGTCTGTGATATTGCCATCGCGAGCAAGCTCGCTCCCACAGGTACAGCGCAAACCCTGTGGGAGCGAGCTTGCTCGCGATGAGGCCATCAGCTTCAACAAAAAGCTAGGGCTGAAACGCACCAATGAAGATAGCCGGATCGACCCGCGCATCGTTCAGGCTGATGTTCCAGTGCATGTGCGGTCCGGTCGCGCGGCCGGTCGCACCGACTTTGCCGACCACGTCACCACGGGCCAGTGGCTGCCCCACCTTCACGTCGATTTTCGACATGTGGCAGAACATGCTGATAAACCCCTGGCCATGGTCGACGAACACCGTGTTGCCATTGAAGAAATAGTTACCGATCAGGATCACCTTGCCGGCGGCCGGGGTCTTGATTGGCGTACCGCCGGGTACGGCGAAGTCCAGGCCTGAGTGGGGGTTGCGTTCTTCACCGTTGAAAAAGCGCCGCACGCCGAACTTGCTCGACAGCGGCCCGTTCACTGGTTTGTCCAGCAGCAGGTTGCTCGGGGTGTTGGGGCTGAACGTGCGGTAGGCAGTAATCTGCTCAGCCAGTTCACGCTCGATGCGCTTGAGATTTTCCGGGTCCGGATTGACCTGTTGGGTGTTCTTCAGGGTGATGCGCTGTTCCGGGTATTTCTTGTTGCCAACCGTAAAATTCAGATTACGGCCGCCGCTGCTGACCGATTGAACCCCCGGCTTGACCGTCAGCGGCAGGCCGACAATGGCCAGCCAGTTGTTCTGTTCCTTCACTACCAGCACCGGTTTGCCTTGATAAGTGGCTTTTGGCGCCTGGGCGGACGTGCCAAGGTCCACCACCGCAACGCCTCCCGGCACCGGTTTGTTCAACTGGCGAGTAATGTAGCTGTCGGCATGGGCGTTGAAGGTCAGGAGCAGCAACAGCAACGGAGCAAAGAAACGCGGCATGGATCAATCCAGTAAAGAAAGGGTGACGGGCGTCAGGTGATTGTCTTCGACCCGTACTTGCAGTTCGCCTTCGCCCAGTTTGGCCTTCAGGCGCTGGCCGGTATGGGTTTGTGCGGCGCTGCGGATGGCGTTGCCACGCTCGTCCAGCAAGATGCTGTAACCACGGCCGAGGGTCGCCAGCGGGCTGACCACATGCAGTGTCTGCATCTGGCTGTGCAACTGCAGGCGACGGTTTTTCAGCCCTTCGCGGATCGCGCGCGGCAGGCGTTCGGCCAGGCTGTCGAGGCGCTGGCGAAGCATTGCCAGTTGCCGGCCCGGATGTTGTGCAGCCAGACGGGTTTCCAGGCGGATCAAGCGTTCGCGGCGGGTGTTGAGGCTGCGCTCGAACGCGCGGCGCATGCGCATGTCCAGGTCATCCAGGCGTTGCGCTTGCTGGCGCAGGCGCTCGCCGGGATGGCGCAGACGTCGGGAAACACCTTCCAGGCGCAGGCGGTCGCGCATCAAGCGGTCACGCATGCGCATCACCAGCCGTCGGTGCAGGCTTTCGACCCGACGCATCAGGTCGCTGGAGTCCGGTGCCAGCAATTCGGCGGCAGCGGAAGGGGTGGGCGCGCGTACGTCGGCCACGAAGTCGCTGATCGACACGTCGGTTTCATGGCCGACCGCGCTGACAATCGGCGTCACGCAAGCGTCTACGGCGCGGGCCACGGCTTCTTCGTTGAAGCACCAGAGATCTTCCAGCGAGCCACCGCCCCGGGCCAGGATCAGCGCGTCGAAACCGCGGGCATCGGCCAGTTTCAGGGCGCGGACAATCTGCGCTGTGGCTTCGCGGCCCTGTACGGCGGTAGGGATCAGGGTCAATTGCACCTGCGGTGCACGACGGCGGAACACGCTGATGATGTCGCGGATCACCGCCCCAGTGGGCGAACTGATGATGCCGATGCGTTGCGGATGCGCCGGCAACGGCACCTTGCGCTCGGCACTGAACAGGCCTTCGGCGCTGAGCTTTTCCTTGAGTGCATCGAACGCCAGGCGCAAGGCGCCATCGCCAGCCGGCTCCACGGTGTCGAGGATCAGCTGATAATCACCGCGTCCCTCGAACAGCGAGACCTTGCCACGCACCTTGACCGCCAGGCCGTCTTTCAAGGCCTGGCGAACCCGTGCCGCGTTCTGCCGGAACAACGCGCAACGCACTTGGGCGCCGCTGTCCTTGAGGGTGAAATACACGTGGCCGGAAGCCGGGCGGGCGAGGTTGGAGATTTCGCCTTCGACCCAGATGTTGCTGAACACGTCTTCAAGCAACACCCGCGCGCGGCCGTTGAGCTGGCTGACGGTCAGGACTTCGCGGTCCAGGCCGAGTCTTGCAAAGGGATCTTTAATCATGGGGCGCAGTTTAAAGGCATTCGATGAATAATCTCCATGACTCGGCATAAATCCCTTGTGGGAGCGGGCTTGCTCGCGAAGGCGGTGTGTCAGCCAGGTCAATGCCGAATGGAAGGTCGCTTTCGCGAGCAAGCCCGCTCCCACAGGAGGTAAAGTCGTAGGGAGCATTCAAGGATGACAGGAGATTTACAGTGCTTGAGTTGTTGAACCAATGGCCCTTTGGCCCGCTGGACTGGCTGGTAATCGGTGCGGGCATCGCCCTGGCCTACATCGTGTTCGGCATCGCCGGTTTCGGCACCGCGCTGGTGGCGGGGCCGATTCTGATTCTGTTCATGCCACTGTCGAAGATTGTGCCGTTGCTGGTGCTGCTCGATTTTGTCGCGGCATTCGGCAATCTGCTGCCGTCACGGCGAGATGTGGCGAGGCCGGAGCTGTTGCGGTTGCTGCCGTGCATGGCGGTGGGCTGCACCCTCGGCGTGATATTCCTGCTGAACCTGAAATCCGACCTGTTGTTGCTGCTGATGGGGCTGTTTATCAGCGCCTATGCAATTTACAGCCTGTGGATAAAGGTCCGTCCGGCGCAGTTGTCCGCCGCGTGGGCGCTGCCGATGGGGACGGTGGGCGGAATGTTTGGCGCGTTGTTTGGCAGCGGCGGTTTTCTCTATGCGATCTATTTGAACAGCCGGTTGCCCAAGGAGGCGGCCCGGGCCACCCAGAGTGCGCTGATCAGTTGCAGTACGGTGGTGCGTTTGAGCCTGTTTGCAATCGCCGGTGTGTATGCCGATTTGCCGTTGCTGGTGTTGGCGGTTTGTCTGTTGCCGGCGATGGTGCTGGGGCTGTGGTTCGGTCGACGGCTGACCATGCGCTTGTCCCGCGAGGCGTTTGTGCGCCTGGTGACGTGGCTGGTGCTGGCCAGCGGGATCGCGTTGATCGGACGCTATCTCAGTACCTGAAGATTCAACTTGTGGCGAGACGCTTTGTGTGGGAGCGAGCTTGCTCGCGATGGGGTCAGCAAATTCAGCATTGATGTGCCAGACAGATCGTCATCGCGAGCAAGCTCGCTCCCACAGAAGAGCCCCCCACTGCAAGCTGTTCAGTCGTTGTACTGGCTCAACAAGCGTTCCAGTCGCGCACTGAGGCGGCGTTTGATTTCGGTCTCGATGTGCGGGGCGAAATCGTCGATCACGTCTTGCATGATCAATTGCGCGGCGGCGCGCAATTCGCTGTCCAGGTGCAGCAAGTCATCCGGGTTCTTGCTGGGGGCGGGCGCCGACGTCGCCGCGGTGACGGGTTCAACGATCGGGGCAGGCGTTGTCGGTACGACGGGTGGCGAAGGTTCGCCCACGGCGTCGAACAACATGGGAATCTGTTCCTGATCACCTTCCTCGACCGTGTCGGTCAGCAGAGGCGGTTGCAGGTTGTCATCGCCGAGCAATTGGCGGATCGACTCGAGGTCGTCCAGCAGGTGCGCGGACTGTTGCAGCGGTTTTGGAGTGTCCATTGGAAGGCTCAGAGTCGCTGTAAACGGTGATCTTGCAGAGGATAGCCCTGTTCGCGGTAGAAACGGAAACTCTCCCGCGCGGCCGCTCTGATCGTCGGATCTTCCACCACCACTTCCGCCACCCGGGCGAACCTGTTGGCGAAGGCCGGGACTTTCAGGTCGAGATTGACCAGCAAATCCTGATGTTGACCGCAGTCATCGCCCAACCCCAGGACAATCAAACCCTCAGGTTCGCTGTCGGCAGGGCCGTGGGGCACGAAGCTTTCGCCCTTGAACGCCCACAGCCGCGCATCGAGTTCGTCACGCTGGGCCGCGTCGCTGCAATGCAGGTAGATGCGGTGGCCCATGCGCCAGGCTTTCTCGGTGAGCTTGCAGGCAAAGTCCAGGCGTGCCGAAGGATCGGCGCTGGGCAGGATATAGAAGTCGACTTTGGTCATTGCGGTTCCAGAGCGGCAAGCGGCGCCACCGAAAAGTGACGCCGCCGCCCATCAACGGTTTCAGGCTTTGGCGCGGTCCAGCAGGTATTGGGTCAGCAGGGGAACCGGACGGCCAGTGGCGCCCTTGTCCTTGCCGCCGCTGGTCCAGGCCGTGCCGGCGATGTCCAGGTGCGCCCAGTTCAGGTTCTTGGTGAAGCGCGACAGGAAGCAGGCCGCAGTGATGGTGCCGGCTTTCGGGCCGCCAATGTTGGCGATGTCGGCGAACGGGCTGTCCAGCTGTTCCTGGTACTCATCGAACAGCGGCAGTTGCCAGGCGCGGTCGTCGGCAGCCTTGCCGGCGCTCAGCAGTTGGCCGATCAGTTCGTCATTGTTGCCCAGCAGGCCCGAGGTGTGGGAACCCAGGGCAACCACGCAGGCGCCGGTCAGGGTCGCGATGTCGATGACCGCTTGCGGCTTGAAGCGCTCGGAGTAGGTCAGGGCGTCGCACAGCACCAGACGGCCTTCGGCGTCGGTGTTGAGGATTTCCACGGTCTGGCCGCTCATGGTGGTGACGATGTCGCCCGGGCGCGAAGCGTTGCCGCTCGGCATGTTTTCGGCGCAGGCCAGGATGCACACCAGGTTGATCGGCAGCTTCAGTTCGAGCACGGCACGCAGGGTACCGAACACGCTGGCGGCGCCGCCCATGTCGTACTTCATTTCATCCATGCCGGCACCCGGCTTGAGGCTGATGCCGCCGGTGTCGAAGGTGATGCCTTTGCCGACCAGCGCGTACGGCTTCTCGGATTTCTTGCCACCGTTGTATTGCATGACGATCAGGCGCGGAGGCTGGGCGCTGCCCTGGCCGACGGCGTAGAACGAGCCCATGCCCAGAGCCTTGATCTTCTTCTCGTCGAGGACTTCGACTTTCAGGTCCTTGAATTCTTTGCCCAGGTCTTTGGCCTGCTCACCGAGGAAGGTCGGGTGACAGATGTTCGGCGGCAGGTTACCCAGGTTGCGGGTGAAGGCCATGCCGTTGGCGATGGCGGTGGCGTGGGTCACGGCGCGTTGCACTTCAGCCTGGGCGGCCTTGATGGTCAGCAGGGTGATTTTCTTCAGCGCGCGGGGTTCGGCTTTCTGGCTCTTGAACTGGTCGAAGCTGTACTCGCCGTCCACCAGGGTTTCGGCCAGCAGGCGGGTCTTGCCATAACTGTCGCGGCCTTTGACGACCACTTCATCCAGGGCCAGCACTGCATCGCTGCCGCCCAGGCTTTTGAGGGTATTGAGGATGCCGGCGATGATCTTGCGGAACGGGCGGTCACCCAGTTCGTCGTCCTTGCCAACGCCAACCAGCAGCACACGCTCGGCCTTGAGGTTCGGCAGGCTGTGCAGCAGCAGGCTCTGGCCGACCTTGCCGGCCAGGTCGCCGCGCTTGAGCACAGTGCTGATTGCGCCGCCGCTCAGTTCGTCGAGTTGTCTGGCAACACCGCCGAGCTTGCGGCCTTCGCCGACGGAGACCACGAGAGTGGCGGTCTTCAACGTTTCGGGGTTGACGCTTTTTACAACCAGTTCCATGTCCGGGTCCCTGAATTGATGGTTATCACGCATGCGCTCGACACCTTATGTGCGTCGATTGCTTATAAACAGAAAGGCGCCAGGATCGACCGGCGACAAAGGCCGCAGTTTGAACCTCGCCAGCGGCGGCTGACAACCCTCGGCCGCACGAATGTAGGAGCGAGCCTGCTCGCGAAGACCCCAAGAGTGACGCAGGGTGTCAGGCTCCCCGCGTTATCGTTGACGACCATCGCGAGCAGGCTCGCTCCTACAAGGGGGGGGATGCATTGCGCAGTGACAGGCGCACCCAATCACAGGATAATGCGCCATCTTTTTTCGGCGGCTTTGCCTTGCGGGCTGTCCGATACGTTTGCTTGTTTGGCCGCCTTAGCCTGACAACCCTGGAGTGTCTGGTTTGATCGTCTTCCGTTATCTATCCCGCGAAGTTCTGTTGACCTTGAGCGCCGTCAGTGCCGTGCTGCTGGTCATCATCATGAGCGGTCGCTTCATCAAATACCTCGCCCAGGCGGCTTCGGGCCTACTGGATCCGGGGTCGTTGTTCCTGATCATGGGCTATCGCCTGCCGGGCTTCCTCCAGCTGATCCTGCCGCTGGGGCTGTTTCTCGGGATCCTGTTGTCCTACGGGCGCCTGTACCTCGAAAGCGAAATGACCGTGCTCTCGGCCACGGGCATGAGCCAGCAGCGGCTGTTTTGCATGACGCTGTTCCCGGCCACCCTGGTTGCGCTCGTCGTTGCGTGGCTGAGCCTGAGCCTGGCGCCACAGGGGGCCAATCAGTTTCAGTTGCTGCTGAACAAGCAGGATGCCCTGACCGAATTCGATACCCTGGAGCCAGGGCGTTTCCAGGCTTTGCGCGACGGCACCCGGGTCACCTACACCGAGAGCATGTCCGATGACCGCGTCAATCTGGGTGGTGTGTTCATCTCGCAAAAAAACATCAGTTCCAATAACAAGGATCGCGGGATTTCTGTGCTGGTGGCGGAAAGGGGTCGCCAGGAAATTCGTCCGGACGGCAACCGCTACCTGATTCTTGATAACGGCTATCGCTATGACGGTAGTCCGGGGCAGGCCGACTACCGGGCGATCAAGTATGACGAGTACGGTGTGTTGCTGCCAAAGCCGGAAGTCAGTGACGAAGTCACCGACCGTGATGCAATGCCGACCCGTACATTGATCGGCAGTGACGACATTCGCATGCGCGCCGAGCTGCAATGGCGCATGTCTCTGCCGTTGCTGGTGTTCATCGTGACCTTGATGGCGGTGCCGCTGTCACGGGTCAACCCGCGTCAGGGCCGATTCCTCAAGTTACTGCCGGCGATTCTTCTTTATATGGCTTACCTGACCATTCTGATTGCCGCCCGCGGTGCCCTGGACAAGGGCAAGATCCCTGCGGTGTTTGGCTTGTGGTGGGTGCACGGGATTTTCCTGTCCATCGGCCTGGGCTTGCTCTACTGGGAACCCTTGCGCTTGAAGAGGGCGAGTCGCCGCAGCGCGCTGGAGGTGGCCCGTGGTTAAGCTTGATCGCTACATTGGTAGCAGTGTGTTCATGGCGATCCTGGCGGTGCTCGGGATCATTCTTGGTCTGGCGACACTGTTTGCCTTCATCGACGAGATGGGGGAAATCAGCGATACCTACACCCTGGTCGATGTGCTGAGTTACGTGTTGTTGACCGCTCCGCGCCGGATGTACGAAATGCTGCCGATGGCTGCGCTGATCGGCTGCCTGATCGGTCTGGGCAGCCTGGCCAGCAACAGTGAGCTGACCATCATGCGCGCCGCCGGCGTGTCGATCGGCCGGATCGTCTGGGCGGTCATGAAGCCGATGCTGGTATTGATGCTGGCCGGCGTGCTGGTCGGCGAGTACGTCGCTCCGCCCGCTGAAACCGCCGCGCAGGCCAATCGCTCGCTGGCCCAAGGCAGCGGTGATGCACAAAGCGCCAGGCACGGCTTGTGGCACCGCCAGGGCGATGAGTTCATTCACGTCAACTCGGTACAACCCAACGGCATCCTGTATGGCGTGACCCGTTATCGCTTCGACAAAGAGCGGCACATGCTGTCGGCGAGTTTCGCCAAGCGTGCCAACTTTGAAAACGATCACTGGCAGTTGTCGGATGTCACGACCACGCTGTTCCACGAGCGCAGCACCGAAGTGGTTTCGACCCCGCAAGAGCGCTGGGACGTTGCGTTGAGTCCGCAGTTGCTGAACACCGTGATCATGGTGCCCGAGTCGCTGTCGATCAGTGGCCTGTGGAGTTACATCCATTATCTGGCGGACCAGGGGCTGAACAATGGCCGCTACTGGCTGGCATTTTGGGTCAAGGTGTTGCAGCCGCTGGTGACTGCCGCTCTGGTGTTGATGGCGATTTCCTTCATCTTTGGTCCGCTGCGCTCGGTGACCCTGGGTCAACGGGTGTTCACCGGCGTGCTGGTGGGCTTCACCTTCCGCATCGTTCAGGATCTGCTGGGGCCTTCGAGCCAGGTGTTCGGCTTCCCGCCGTTGCTTTCGGTGCTGGTGCCGGCGGGTGTTTGTGCCGTGGCGGGGCTCTGGCTGTTGCGTCGAGCAGGCTGATGGCGGGCATTTTCCGACCGCTTTGACGTTAAAAAACGCCCTTGTCGCAAGACCGGGGCGTTTTTGTAGGCACCGTCTGACCTGCGAACGTGACGCTTGCGCCGTGGATCAGGTACAATTCCCGGCTATTTTTCGGCGGGCTATGCCTGCAGCCTTTTTGAGTGTTGATCCGTGAGTGATTTGAGTCATATCCGCAATTTCTCCATCATCGCCCACATTGACCATGGCAAGTCGACGCTGGCCGATCGCTTCATCCAGATGTGTGGCGGCCTCGCCGAGCGCGAAATGGAAGCCCAGGTCCTGGACTCCATGGACCTCGAGCGTGAACGCGGGATCACCATCAAGGCGCACAGCGTCACCTTGTATTACAAGGCTCGCGACGGTATCAACTACCAGCTGAACTTCATTGATACCCCCGGCCACGTTGACTTCACCTATGAGGTGAGCCGTTCGCTGGCTGCCTGTGAAGGCGCGCTGCTGGTGGTCGATGCCGGTCAAGGCGTTGAAGCGCAGTCGGTTGCCAACTGCTACACCGCGATCGAGCAGGGCCTGGAAGTGATGCCCGTGCTGAACAAGATCGACCTGCCACAGGCCGATCCGGACCGTGTTAAAGAAGAAATCGAAAAAATCATCGGCATCGATGCCACCGATGCGGTCGAGTGCTCGGCCAAGACCGGCCTGGGCGTCGACGAAGTGCTCGAGCGCCTGGTCGCCACCATTCCTGCACCGACCGGCAACTACGAAGATCCGCTGCAAGCGTTGATCATCGACTCCTGGTTCGACAACTACCTGGGTGTTGTTTCCCTGGTACGCGTGCGCCACGGTCGTGTGAAGAAGGGCGACAAGATCCTGGTCAAGTCCACCGGCAAGATCCACCTGGTAGACAGCGTCGGTGTATTCAACCCGAAGCACACCCCTACCGCTGACCTCAAGGCCGGTGAAGTGGGCTTCATCATCGCCAGCATCAAGGACATTCACGGTGCGCCAGTGGGCGACACCCTGACCTTGAGCTCGACGCCGGACGTTGATGTACTGCCAGGCTTCAAGCGTATTCAGCCGCAGGTTTACGCCGGTCTGTTCCCGGTCAGCTCCGACGACTTCGAAGATTTCCGCGAAGCGCTGCAAAAGCTAACCCTGAACGACTCGTCGCTGCAATACACGCCGGAAAGCTCTGACGCACTGGGCTTCGGCTTCCGTTGCGGCTTCCTCGGCATGCTGCACATGGAAATCATCCAGGAGCGCCTGGAGCGCGAGTACAACCTGGACCTGATCACCACGGCGCCGACGGTAATCTTCGAGCTGCTGCTCAAGACCGGCGAGACGATCTACGTCGATAACCCGTCGAAGCTCCCGGACCTGTCCTCGATCGAAGACATGCGTGAGCCGATCGTGCGGGCCAATATTCTTGTGCCGCAAGAGCACCTGGGCAACGTCATTACCCTGTGCATCGAAAAACGTGGTGTGCAGGTTGACATGCTGTTCCTCGGCTCCCAGGTACAAGTGACCTACGACCTGCCGATGAACGAAGTGGTGCTGGACTTCTTCGACCGTCTGAAATCCACCAGCCGCGGCTATGCTTCGCTGGACTACCATTTCGATCGTTATCAATCGGCTAGCCTGGTGAAACTGGACGTGCTGATCAACGGTGACAAGGTCGACGCCCTGGCGCTGATCGTGCACCGTGACAACTCGCACTACAAAGGTCGCCAGTTGACCGAGAAGATGAAAGAACTGATTCCGCGGCAGATGTTCGACGTGGCAATCCAGGCCGCCATTGGCGGGCAGATTGTGGCGCGGACAACCGTCAAGGCGCTCAGAAAGAACGTATTGGCCAAATGCTACGGTGGTGACGTCAGCCGTAAGAAGAAACTGCTGGAGAAGCAAAAGGCCGGTAAGAAACGCATGAAGCAGGTCGGCAACGTGGAGATTCCACAGGAAGCCTTCCTTGCAGTGCTCAGGTTGGATAGTTAGGTCCTATGTCGCTAAATTTCCCGCTGTTGCTGGTCATCGCCGTGTTCGTCTGCGGCCTGTTGGCGTTGCTCGATCTGTTGATCCTGGCCCCGCGTCGGCGTGCCGCCATCGCTTCCTATCAGGGCAGCGTCAGCCAGCCTGACATGGTCGTGGTCGAGAAGCTGAACAAAGAGCCGCTGCTGGTTGAATACGGCAAGTCGTTCTTCCCGGTGTTGTTCATCGTGCTGGTGCTGCGTTCGTTCCTGGTGGAACCGTTCCAGATTCCTTCCGGTTCGATGAAGCCAACCCTGGATGTCGGCGACTTCATCCTGGTGAGCAAGTTTTCCTACGGGATCCGCTTGCCGGTGATCGACAAGAAAGTCATCGAAGTCGGTGATCCGCAGCGCGGCGATGTGATGGTGTTCCGCTACCCGAGCGACCCGAATGTCAACTACATCAAGCGTGTGGTTGGTTTGCCGGGCGACACGGTTCGCTACACCGCCGACAAGCGCCTGTTCGTCAACGGTCAATCGATTGCCGAGCAACTGGTCGGCTCCGAGCCGGGCACGCTGGGCAGCGCTGAGCTCTACAAGGAAAAACTCGGTGTGGCCGAGCACATGATCCGCAAGGAAATGAGCCGCTACCGCGCAATGCCGGACCATTCGTGGACCGTGCCGGCCGGGCACTACTTCATGATGGGCGACAACCGCGACAACTCCAACGACAGTCGCTACTGGGATGATCCGAACATTCCCAAGGATCTGCTGGGCATGGTTCCCGACAAGAATATCGTCGGCAAGGCCTTTGCGGTCTGGATGAGCTGGCCGGAACCCAAACTCAGCCACCTGCCGAATTTCTCGCGGGTTGGCCTGATCAAGTAATCAGACACGGCGCTGTTGAACACAGCGCCGAATGCATTTCTGGAGCCGGCACAATGGGCGCCAGAGGCATGAAAACAATGATATTCAGGACGTTATTTTTGAACACAGCTTTAATTGTCCCAAGCCTGCGCCAACTTACGGCGATGGCGGTGGAATCCAGCCACGAACTCAGCGTGGGTAAACCGTGAGCGTCTCCTTAAGCCGTCTAGAGCGTCAGCTCGGCTACACCTTCAAGGATCAGGAACTGATGGTCCTGGCCCTGACTCACCGCAGCTTTGCCGGGCGTAACAACGAACGCCTGGAATTCCTCGGTGACGCCATTCTCAACTTCGTCGCCGGCGAGGCGTTGTTCGAGCGCTTCCCGCTGGCTCGCGAAGGCCAGTTGTCGCGTTTGCGCGCACGTCTGGTCAAAGGTGAGACCCTGGCCGTACTGGCCCGTGGTTTCGATCTGGGCGAATACCTGCGCCTGGGCTCGGGCGAGCTGAAAAGCGGCGGTTTTCGTCGCGAGTCGATTCTGGCCGATGCCCTCGAAGCGCTGATCGGTGCGATCTACCTCGATGCTGGCATGGAAATGGCCCGCGAGCGTGTGCTCGCCTGGCTGGCCGGCGAGTTCGAAGGTCTGACGCTGGTCGACACCAACAAAGATCCAAAGACCCGCCTGCAAGAGTTCCTGCAGTCCCGTGGTTGTGAGCTGCCGCGTTACGAAGTGGTGGATATCCAGGGTGAGCCGCATTGCCGGACGTTCTTCGTCGAATGCGAAATCATCTTACTGAATGAAAAAAGCCGAGGTCAGGGTGTGAGTCGTCGTATTGCCGAACAGGTAGCGGCCGCCGCAGCACTGATTGCCCTGGGTGTGGAGAATGGCAATGACTGATACAAACGCAACTCGCTGTGGCTATGTTGCCATCGTCGGCCGTCCGAACGTGGGCAAGTCCACGTTGCTGAACCACATCCTGGGTCAGAAGCTGGCGATCACCTCGCGCAAACCGCAAACCACCCGTCACAACATGCTCGGTATCAAGACCGAGGGCGATGTGCAGGCGATCTACGTCGACACCCCTGGTATGCACAAGGGCGGCGAAAAGGCCCTGAACCGCTACATGAACAAGACCGCTTCGGCGGCGCTGAAAGACGTCGACGTGGTGATCTTCGTGGTCGACCGCACCAAGTGGACTGAAGAAGACCAGATGGTTCTCGAGCGCGTCCAGTACGTGACCGGCCCGCTGATCGTGGCGTTGAACAAGACCGACCGCATCGAAGACAAGGCCGAGCTGATGCCGCACCTGAGCTGGTTGCAGGAACAGCTGCCGAACGCGCAGATCATCCCGATTTCCGCGCAGCACGGGCACAACCTCGACGCGCTGGAGCGTGTGATTGCCGAGCACCTGCCGGAAAACGATCACTTCTTCCCGGAAGACCAGATCACCGACCGCAGCAGCCGTTTCCTCGCCGCCGAGCTGGTGCGCGAAAAAATCATGCGCCAGATGGGCGCCGAGCTGCCGTACCAGATCACCGTTGAAATCGAAGAGTTCAAGCAGCAGGGCAAGACCCTGCACATTCATGCCTTGATCCTCGTCGAGCGCGATGGCCAGAAAAAAATCATCATTGGCGACAAGGGCGAGCGCATCAAGCGCATCGGCACCGAGGCGCGCAAGGACATGGAGCTGCTGTTCGACTCCAAGATCATGCTCAACCTGTGGGTCAAGGTTAAGGGTGGCTGGTCCGATGACGAGCGTGCATTGCGTTCGTTGGGTTACGGCGACCTGTAAAACATCAAGCAGCACATAGATCTACTGTGGGAGCGGGCTTGCTCGCGAAGAGGATGTAACATTCAGCTTTGATGTTGACTGTTACACCGCTTTCGCGAGCAAGCCCGCTCCCACATTGGTTTTGGGTTGTTTGTAAAGTTGCGCTCTTTCATCGAGAAATTCATGTCGCAAAGTCCGCCTCCCGCCCAACCCGCCTATGTCCTGCACTCCCGCGCCTACCGTGAAAACAGCGCGCTGGTGGACTTCCTCACGCCGCAAGGTCGGCTGCGGGCGGTGTTGCGCAGTGCACGGGGCAAGGCCGGGACACTGGCGCGGCCGTTCGTGCCATTGGAAGTCGAGTTCCGGGGCAAGGGCGAGCTGAAGAATGTCGGGCGCATGGAGAGTGCTGGCATCTCCACCTGGCTCAATGGCGAGGCGCTGTTCAGCGGTCTTTACCTCAATGAATTGCTGATTCGCCTGTTGCCCGCCGAAGATCCTCATCCCGGCGTATTCGATCACTACGCTGCGACTTTGCTGGCGCTGGCTGAAGGTCGTGCTCTGGAGCCCTTGCTGCGCTCCTTCGAATGGCGCTTGCTCGATGACCTCGGCTACGGTTTTTCCCTGACGACTGATATTCATGATCAGCCCGTCGCGCCGGACGGCCTCTACCGTTTGCAAGTGGATGCCGGGCTGGAGCGTGTCTACCTGTTGCAACCGGGCCTGTTCAACGGCACCGAATTGCTGGCCATGGCTGAAGCCGACTGGTCTGCCCCCGGCGCTCTGTCTGCCGCCAAGCGCTTGATGCGCCAGGCGTTGGCCGTTCACCTGGGCGGGCGTCCACTTGTCAGTCGCGAGCTGTTTCGCAAGCCCTGATCACACCGTATGCTGTGCACCGAACTTTCTCTTCTTCTGGAGCGCTTCCGTGACCACCAGCACCCGTATTCTTCTTGGCGTGAACATCGACCACGTTGCCACCCTGCGTCAGGCCCGGGGCACCCGTTACCCGGACCCGGTCAAGGCTGCACTGGACGCGGAAGAGGCGGGCGCCGACGGCATCACCGTGCACCTGCGCGAAGACCGTCGGCACATTCAGGAGCGCGACGTTCTGCTGCTCAAGGACGTGCTGCAAACCCGCATGAACTTCGAAATGGGTGTCACCGAGGAAATGATGCAGTTCGCCGAGCGCATCCGCCCGGCGCACATTTGCCTGGTGCCGGAAACCCGTCAGGAACTGACCACCGAAGGTGGCCTGGATGTGGCGGGGCAGGAGGCGCGGATCAAGGCGGCGGTCGAGCGTCTGTCGAAGATCGGCTCCGAAGTGTCGCTGTTCATTGATGCCGATGAGCGCCAGATCGAAGCTTCCCGTCGTGTCGGCGCGCCAGCCATCGAGTTGCACACCGGGCGTTATGCCGATGCCGAGACACCGACCGAAGTCGCCGAAGAACTCAAGCGTGTAGCCGATGGCGTGGCCTTCGGTCTGGCCCAGGGCCTGATCGTCAATGCCGGTCATGGCCTGCACTATCACAACGTCGAAGCCGTGGCGGCGATCAAGGGCATCAACGAGTTGAACATCGGCCATGCGCTGGTGGCCCATGCGCTGTTCGTTGGCTTCAAGTCGGCTGTTTCGGAGATGAAGGCGCTGATACTGGCGGCTGCCGCAAAAGCCTAAGCCGAACACAAAAACCAATGTGGGAGCGGGCTTGCTCGCGAAAGCGGAGTATCAGCCAACAGAGATGTTGGATGATAAATTGCCTTCGCGAGCAAGCCCGCTCCCACATTTGATTGGTGGTGATTGTCAGAGCGGTGCAGGTTCCTGCGACGGCTTGCTCTTGTCGATCCCCGGAACAAGCAGTTTGCCCTCGGCGACCTGGTCGCCTTCAAGCTGCGGCTGCGTGACCCAGGTCAGGATGTCGTAGTAGCGACGGATGTTCGCCACGAAATGCACCGGTTCGCCGCCACGGGCGTAGCCGTAACGGGTTTTGCTGTACCACTTCTTTTCCGACAGGCGCGGCAGGATCTTCTTCACGTCCAGCCATTTGTCCGGGTTCAACCCTTCCTTGGCCGCCAGTTTGCGTGCGTCATCCAGGTGGCCGCTGCCGACGTTGTAGGCCGCCAGGGCAAACCAGGTCCGGTCCGGCTCCTGAATCGAGTCGTCGAGCTGGTCTTTCATGTAGGCCAGGTACTTGGCGCCGCCCATGATGCTCTGCCTGGGGTCCAGGCGGTTGGACACGCCCATGGCCTGCGCGGTGTTCTGGGTCAGCATCATCAGGCCGCGCACGCCGGTCTTGGACGTGACCGTCGGTTGCCACAACGACTCCTGGTACCCGATGGCCGCCAGCAGGCGCCAGTCGACTTTCTCCTTCTTGGCGTAGGCCTTGAAGTGCTGTTCGTACTTGGGCAGGCGTTGCTGCAAGTGTTGGGCAAACGTGGTGGCGCCCATGTAGCCGAGGACGTCGACATGCCCGTAGTAGCGGTCCTTGAGGCGTTGCAGGGTGCCGTTCTTCTTGACCTTGTCGAGGTAATCGTTGATTTCGTTGAGCAGGCTGTTGTCGTCGCCCGGGGCGACGGCCCAGCTCTGGTTGCTGGCGTCGCCGAGGTCGAAGGCGACCCGGATGTTGGTGAAGTACACCTGGTTCATCGCCACTTCGTTGGAGTCGACCAGGGTCAGGTCGATCTGACCTTCATCCACCATGCGCAGGAGATCGACGACCTCGACCGCGTCAGACTCTTCGTATTCGATGCCGGGAAACTTCTGTTTCAGCTGCGCCAGTTGTTCGGCGTGGGTGCTGCCCTTGAGCACCATGATCTTCTTGCCCACCAGATCCTTCGCATCGGTTGGCCGGGACTGGCCGTTGCGGTAGATGATCTGCGGGGTGACTTCCAGGTAGGAGTGGGAGAAGCGCACCTGCTTCTTGCGCTCTTCGCTGCTGACCAGACCGGCAGCCGCCAGCACCGGGCCATTGGGCTTGCCGACCTGGTTGAACAGGTCATCGAGGTTGTCGGCGGTCTCGATCTTGAGCTCGACCCCCAGATCGTCGGCGAAGCGCTTCACCAGCTCGTATTCGAAGCCGGTCTCACCGTTGCGATCCTGAAAGTAGGTGGCGGGGCTGTTTCGGGTAACCACCCGCAGCACACCATCCTCCTTTACGCGCTCGAGCGTGTTGGGTTTATCAACACAGCCACCGAGCATCAGGAAGAGTCCGGTTGCGATCAGCCATTTGGCGTACCGCGGACGCAAAGCCGTTGGGAAAAACATCTGCGCAGTATACGCAAAGGACCACGAGCGCCATATCTCGACAGTGAGGGGCTTGTCTGCTAGCGATCACAAAACCGGCCGAAACCCCGCAGGAATGGGCCTTGCCTGCATTTTGTTACAGTAAAAATAAGCTGTTGCTGCACGCCCGGTTAACCTGACTTTCGAGGCAGAAACACAGATCGACGCCCGAGTGCAACCGTGCGTAGCGTTTCGGGTGATGTCGCGGGCTGTTTAGGCTAGAATGCACGGCCTCAAAGCACACCCCTTCCCGAGGCTGTCCCGAAGATGTTGATCCTGCGCGGCGCTCCTGCCCTTTCTGCCTTTCGCCACAGCAAGCTCCTTGAGCAACTGAGCCAGAAGGTTCCGGCTGTCAGCGGCCTGTATGCTGAATTCGCTCACTTCGCCGAAGTTACCGGCGTCCTGACCGGCGACGAACAGCAGGTGCTCGCGCGCCTTCTGAAGTACGGTCCAAGCGTTCCGGTACAGGAACCGACCGGTCGTCTGTTTCTGGTGCTGCCGCGTTTCGGCACCATCTCGCCGTGGTCGAGCAAGGCCAGCGACATCGCCCGTAACTGTGGCCTGGCGAAAATCCAGCGCCTGGAGCGCGGCATCGCGTTCTACGTGGCCGGCCAGTTCAGCGACGCTGAAGCCCAGCTGATCGCCGACGGTCTGCACGACCGCATGACCCAGATCGTCCTGGGCAACCTCGAACAGGCCGCCGGCCTGTTCAGTCACGCCGAACCGAAACCCCTGACCGCCATCGACGTGTTGGGTGGCGGCCGTGCCGCGCTGGAAAAAGCCAACACCGAGCTGGGCCTGGCCCTGGCCGAAGACGAGATCGACTATCTGGTCAACGCTTTCGTCGGCTTGAAGCGCAACCCGCATGACATCGAACTGATGATGTTCGCCCAGGCGAACTCCGAGCACTGCCGTCACAAGATCTTCAACGCCAGTTGGGACATCGACGGCGAGAGCCAGGAAAAAAGCCTGTTCGGCATGATCAAGAACACCTACGTGATGCATAGCGAAGGCGTTCTGTCGGCTTATAAGGACAACGCTTCGGTGATCGTCGGCTCCGTGGCCGGTCGCTTCTTCCCGGACCCTGAGACCCGCCAGTACGGCGCGGTGCAGGAGCCGGTGCACATCCTGATGAAGGTTGAAACCCACAACCACCCGACCGCGATTGCCCCGTTCCCGGGCGCATCCACCGGTTCCGGTGGCGAGATCCGTGACGAAGGCGCCACCGGTCGCGGTGCCAAGCCGAAGGCTGGCCTGACCGGTTTCACCGTGTCGAACCTGCAGATCCCGGGCTTCGAACAGCCGTGGGAAGTGCCGTACGGCAAGCCCGAGCGCATCGTCACCGCGCTGGACATCATGATCGAAGGCCCGCTGGGCGGCGCTGCGTTCAACAACGAATTCGGTCGTCCGGCACTGACCGGCTACTTCCGTACCTTCGAACAGTCGATCACCACCCCGCACGGTGACGAAGTTCGCGGCTACCACAAACCGATCATGCTGGCCGGCGGCATGGGCAACATCCGTGAAGAACACGTCAAGAAAGGCGAGATCGTCGTCGGCTCCAAGCTGATCGTGCTCGGCGGCCCGGCGATGCTGATCGGCCTGGGCGGCGGCGCCGCTTCCTCCATGGCCACCGGCACCAGCTCGGCAGACCTGGACTTCGCTTCCGTACAGCGCGAAAACCCGGAAATGGAGCGTCGCTGCCAGGAAGTCATCGACCGTTGCTGGCAACTGGGCGACAAGAACCCGATCAGCTTCATCCACGACGTGGGTGCGGGCGGTCTGTCCAACGCCTTCCCGGAACTGGTCAACGACGGCGACCGCGGTGGCCGTTTCGAACTGCGCAACATTCCAAACGACGAGCCGGGCATGGCCCCGCACGAAATCTGGTCCAACGAATCCCAGGAACGTTACGTTCTGGCCGTGGGGCCGGCGGATTTCGAGCGCTTCAAGGCGATCTGCGAACGTGAGCGTTGCCCGTTTGCCGTCGTCGGCGAAGCCACTGCCGAACCGCAGTTGACCGTCACCGACAGCCACTTCGGCAACAGCCCGGTGGACATGCCGCTGGAAGTGCTGCTGGGCAAGGCTCCACGCATGCACCGTTCGGTGGTTCGTGAAAACGAACTGGGCGACGATTTCGATCCGTCGACCCTGAGCATCGCCGACTGCGTCGAGCGCGTCCTGCATCACCCGGCCGTGGCGAGCAAAAGCTTCCTGATCACCATCGGCGACCGCACCATCACCGGCCTCGTGGCCCGTGACCAGATGGTCGGCCCGTGGCAGGTTCCGGTGGCCGACGTTGCCGTCACCGCCACCAGCTTCGACGTCTACACCGGTGAAGCCATGGCGATGGGCGAGCGTACTCCGCTGGCACTGCTGGACGCTCCGGCGTCGGGCCGCATGGCCATCGGCGAAACCCTGACCAACATCGCGGCCTCGCGCATCGGCAAGATCTCCGACATCAAACTGTCGGCGAACTGGATGTCGGCTGCCGGTCACCCGGGTGAAGATGCACGCCTGTACGACACCGTGAAAGCGGTCGGCATGGAGTTGTGCCCTGAGCTGGGCATCACCATCCCGGTTGGCAAGGACTCGATGTCCATGGCCACCCGCTGGAACGATGAAGGCGTGGACAAGTCCGTGACTTCGCCGATGTCCCTCATCGTGACCGGTTTCGCGCCAGTGACTGACATCCGTCAGACCCTGACCCCACAACTGCGCATGGACAAGGGCACCACCGACCTGATCCTGATCGACCTGGGCCGCGGCCAGAACCGCATGGGCGCCTCGATCCTGGCGCAGGTTCACGGCAAGCTCGGCAAGCAGGCGCCGGACGTCGATGACGCCGAAGACCTCAAAGCCTTCTTCGCGGTGATCCAGGGCCTCAACGCCGACGGCCACCTGCTGGCTTACCACGACCGTTCCGACGGTGGTCTGCTGACCAGCGTTGTCGAGATGGCGTTCGCCGGTCACTGTGGCCTGAGCCTGAACCTCGACGGTCTGGCAGAAACCTCTGCCGACATCGCCGCCATCCTGTTCAACGAAGAACTGGGTGCCGTGATCCAGGTTCGCCAGGACGCGACCCCGGACATCCTCGCGCAGTTCAGCGCTGCCGGCCTGGGTGACTGCGTGTCGGTGATCGGTCAGCCAATCAACAATGGCGAGATCGGCATCACCTTCAACGGTGACACGGTGTTCGAAGGCCAGCGTCGTCTGCTGCAACGCCAGTGGGCCGAGACCAGCTACCAGATCCAGCGTCTGCGTGACAACGCCGACTGCGCCGAGCAAGAGTTCGACGTGCTGCTGGAAGAAGAAAACCCGGGCCTGAGCGTCAAGCTGAGCTACGACATCAACCAGGACATCGCCGCGCCTTACATCAAGAAAGGCATTCGCCCACAGGTTGCCGTACTGCGTGAGCAGGGCGTCAACGGTCAGGTGGAAATGGCTGCCGCGTTCGACCGCGCCGGTTTCAACGCGATCGACGTGCACATGAGCGACATCCTGGCCGGCCGGGTCGACCTGAACGAGTTCAAGGGCATGGTCGCTTGCGGCGGCTTCTCTTACGGCGACGTATTGGGTGCCGGTGAAGGCTGGGCGAAATCCGCGCTGTTCAACAGCCGTGCCCGCGATGCGTTCCAGGGCTTCTTCGAACGCAACGACAGCTTCACCCTCGGCGTGTGCAACGGTTGCCAGATGATGTCCAACCTGCACGAGCTGATCCCGGGCAGCGAGTTCTGGCCGCACTTCGTGCGCAACCGCTCCGAGCAGTTCGAAGCCCGTGTTGCCATGGTGCAGATCCAGGAGTCGAACTCGATCTTCCTGCAAGGCATGGCCGGTTCGCGCATGCCGATCGCCATTGCTCACGGTGAAGGCCATGCCGAGTTCGCCAGCGAAGAAGCACTGCTGGAAGCCGATCTGTCGGGTTGCGTGGCGATGCGTTTCGTCGACAACCACGGCAAGGTCACCGAAAGCTACCCGGCCAACCCGAACGGCTCGCCGCGCGGAATCACCGGTTTGACCAGCCGCGACGGTCGCGTGACCATCATGATGCCGCACCCGGAACGTGTGTTCCGCGCCGTGCAGAACTCGTGGCGTTCGGATGACTGGAACGAAGATGCTCCGTTGATGCGTATGTTCCGTAACGCTCGTGTGTGGGTGAACTAAGCACCGTGTACAAGCTCAGCTTTTTTGTTCCCGACAGTCATGTCGAGGTGGTCAAAAGCGCCGTATTCGCCGCCGGTGGTGGGCGAATCGGTGCTTATGACCACTGTGCATGGCAAGTGTTGGGCACTGGCCAGTTTCGTCCACTGGACGGCAGCCAGCCGTTCATTGGCGAGGCAGGGCAGGTCGAACAGGTCGAGGAATGGAAGGTTGAGCTGGTGGTGGCCGATGAGTTGATTCGCTCGGTAGTGGCGGCTCTGAAACAGAGCCATCCCTATGAGACACCGGCTTATGAAGTGTGGCGGCTGGAGGATTTCTGATTCTCCGGTGCTGAAATGAAAAACCCGCTGAAAGAGATTTCAGCGGGTTTTTTATTGATCGGGTTTTTGTGGTGTTGCTTATGGCCTCTTCGCGAGCAAGCCCGCTCCCACAGTGGTCCGGTGTATGCAGATCCAATGTGGGAGCGAGCTTGCTCGCGATGGCGGCCTATCAGGCACCGAAGATCTAAACCTTGGCACTCACCTCGCTGCGATTGACCAACACTTCCAGTGCATCACTCAAGCTCGGCGCCTTGTCGCCAATCAGCAGATGCCAGATACCGCCATCCAGCTGACTTACACCCTGGCAACCCAACGCTTTCAAATCGAACTCCGACAACGCCTTGCCATCGGCCAGTTGCAGGCGGATGCGGGTCATGGCCACGCAATCGAGTTGCAGCACATTGTCGCCACCACCCAGGGCATTGAGCCATTGCTGCGCCTCGGGTGTCGCCACGGCGGCAGGTGGAGTGGCGTCGATTTCTGCGGGCGGTGACGACACGATGGCGCGGCCCAGTGCCGGCATTGCCAGGCGAATTTCGTCGGCAATGGCATCGGCCATCGGCCCGACCACCACCTGCAAACTCCCGCCCTTACCCGGACGCACGACGGCCATGGCACCGAGCGCCTTGAGATCGGCATCCGAAGCCTTGTTGCGATCCACCATGTCCAGGCGCAAGCGCGTGGTGCAGGCGCCGACGGTGATCAGGTTTTCGGCACCGCCCAAGGCCTTGATGTATGCCCCGGCGCGTTCATTGTCGGCGACGACAACCTGCTCGACGTCAGCGCTGGTTTCGCGGCCCGGTGTCTTCAGGTCGAAGCGGCGGATACAGAAGTCAAACACCACGTAATAGATCACGGCATACGCCAGGCCCACCGGGAACACCAGCCAGCCGTTGGTGGACTTGCCCCAGCCCAGGATCATGTCGATGAAGCCGCCGGAGAAGGTGAACCCCAGGTGGATGTTCAGCGCATTGGTGATGGCCATCGACAGGCCGGTCAGCAACGCATGCAGCACAAACAGCAACGGCGCGAGGAACATGAAGGCGAATTCAATCGGCTCGGTGACGCCGGTCAGGAACGCGGTCAACGCCATCGACAGGAAGATCCCGCCCATCACCTTGCGTCGTGCCGGCAGGGCATTGCGGTACATCGCCAGGCAGGCGGCGGGCAGGCCGAAGATCATCATCGGGAACATGCCGGTCATGAACTGGCCACCCTTCGGATCGCCGGCGAAGTAGCGCGACAGGTCGCCAGTCACCAGCGCCCCGGTGGTGGGGTCGGTGAAGTTGCCGAACACGAACCACGCCATGTTGTTGAGGATGTGGTGCAGGCCGGTGACGATCAGCAGGCGGTTGAACAGGCCGAAGACGAACGCGCCGAAGCTGCCGCTTTCCATCATCAGTGTGCCGAAGCTGTTGATGCCGTGCTGGATCGGCGGCCAGATGTAGCCGAACACCACACCCAGCCCCACGGCGGCGAACCCGGTGACAATCGGCACGAACCGTCGGCCACCGAAGAACGCCAGGTATTCCGGCAGCTTGATGTCCTTGAAGCGGTTGTACAGCGCGCCGGCCATCAGTCCGCTGACGATCCCGGCGAGCATGCCCATGTTGATGCTCGGGTCGAGCGCCTTGAGGGTGGAGATCATCACCAGGTAACCGATCACCCCGGCCAGACCCGCCGTACCGTTGTTGTCCCTGGCGAAGCCGACCGCAATGCCGATGGCGAAGATCATCGCCAGGTTGGCGAAGATCACCTGGCCGGCGTCGTGGATGATCGCGATGTTCAGCAGATCGGTATCGCCCAGGCGCAGCAGCAGGCCGGCAATCGGCAGGATCGCGATCGGCAGCATCAGCGCGCGGCCGAGGCGTTGCAGGCCTTCGATGAAAAGTTGGTACATGGCGGTTCTCCGTGGATTCTTGTTGTTCTTCAGCTCAGAGGCCAATGCTGGTGACAGGCGTGACGCACGGCACTGGCGCTGCTCAGCTTGAGCAGGCCCTGGCTGATGCGCCGGCATTCGCTGGCGTCGAGATGACGCACGCGGTCCTTGATTTCGCCGACCTGTACTGGGCTCACCGACAATTCACTGACCCCTAGGCCGATCAACACCGGCGTGGCCAATGGATCGGACGCCAGTGCGCCGCACACGCCCACCCAACGGTTGTGCTGCGCCGCACCGGCGCAGGTCTGGGCGATCAGCCGCAGCAGTGCCGGGTGTAGCGCATCGACGCGAGCGGCGAGCCCGGCGTGGTCGCGGTCCATGGCCAGGGTGTATTGCGACAGGTCGTTGGTGCCGATGGACAGGAAGTCCGCGTGTTCGGCCAGTTGCTCGGCCAGCAGCGCGGCGGCCGGAACTTCGATCATCACACCCAGTTCCGGGCGTTGCGCCAGGCCGAGTTCACCGCACAAGGCATCGAGGCGCTGGCGGATGTGCAGCAGTTCATCGACTTCCGTGACCATTGGCAGCAGGATCCGGCAGCGTGACAACGGGCGCAGGTGCAGCAGCGCGCGCAATTGCTGGTCGAGCAGTTCAGGGCGCGCCTGGGCCAGGCGAATGCCGCGCAGGCCGAGCACCGGATTGGCCTCGGCGGGCAGTGGCAGGTAGTCCAGTTGCTTGTCGCCGCCGACGTCGATGGTGCGGATGATCACCGACTTGTCGCCCATGGCATCGAGCACCGCTTGATAGGCGTGGTGTTGTTCCTGTTCGTCCGGCGCGGTGTGGCGGTCGACGAAGAGAAACTCGGTGCGCAGCAAGCCGACGCCGTCGGCGCCATTGGCCAACGCGTCTGCCGCTTCCGTGCTGGATGCCACATTGGCGGCGACTTCGATGCGCAGGCCATCGGTGGTCAGTGCGGGGGTGTGCGCCTGGGCCTGTTGTTCGGCCCGGCGTTGTTGCTGTTGCTGTTGCAGCTGGCGCACGTCGGCCAGGCGCTGTGTGCTGGGTGTCAGTTCGAGGCGGCCGCCGTCGGCGTCCAGCACCACCGGTTGCCCCTGTTGCTGATCGAGTAGCGTCGAACCCAGCGCCACCATGCACGGCAGGCCTTTGCCCCGGGCCAGAATCGCCACGTGGGAGGTCGCGCCACCTTCGGCCATGCACAGTCCGGCGACGCCTTGCTGGCTCAGTTGCAGTAAATCGGAGGGCGTCAATTCATGCGCCGCGACGATGGCGCCGGCCGGCACGTCGTAATGCCAGGTGTCGCCGAGCAATGCGCGCAGCACCCGTTGCTTGAGGTCGCGCAGGTCGTTGGCGCGTTCGGCCAGCAGTGTGCTGCCGGTTTGCTGGAGGACTTCGCACTGCACGTCGATGGCCTGGCTCCAGGCGTGGGTCGCGGCCGTGCCCAGGACGACGGTTTGTAAGGCGGCGTCCAGCAGGGCCGGGTCTTCCAGCAGCGCCAGGTGTGCGGCGAAGATCGCCTCTTCAGAGGTGTCCTTGTGTTTTTTCGCCAGGACCAGCGTGCGTTCGATTTCGCTGCGCACCTGGCTCAGTGCCGCGTCCAGCACTTGCTGCTGTTGCTGTGGATCATGATGGCCGGCATCCACCGGCAGGCTGATCGCATTCAGGTGGAACAGCGGCCCGCCGACCAGGCCGGGCGCCGCACAGACGCCGTGCAATACGCCGGCTTCGGCGGGGCGATTGCGTTGGGCAATCGTGGTCGGCGCGGCGGCATGGCTGTCTTCGGCCAGGGCTGTGGATAACGCGGTCAGCAAGGCTTGCAGCGCGGCTTCGGCGTCCGGGCCCTGGCAACTGACCTGGACTTCTGCCTGTTCGGCGATGGCCAGCCCCATCAGGCCGATCAGGCTGTCGCAGGTGGCCGACTTGCCGGCGAAATGCAGCTGCGATTTGCTTTTGAATCCTTGCGCGGTCTGACGGATCAGCGCGGCCGGTCGTGCGTGCAGACCGCCACGGTGAGCAATGCGCACCAGACCGACAATCTCTGCGCCAGAAAACTCGGCATCGATCTGTGTGCTCGACGTCTGTCGACGAATGATGTGCAGCAGCGGCTCGCCGACCTTTACCGACTTGAGGGTGATGGGCCGTGCCTGAAAGTCCTGGCTGTTGGTGAGGATCAGCAGGCTGACCAGGCTTTTGCACTGTTGCGCGACCTTGTCCAGGTCGTAGCGCAGCAGGGGTTGGCCATTGGCAACCCGTGCGCCTTCCTGCACCAGCATCGAAAAGCCCTGGCCCTGCAACTCGACCGTGTCCAGGCCCAGGTGCAGGAGCAATTCCGCGCCGTTGTCGGCACGCAGGGTCACCGCGTGACCGGTGCGGGCGACATGCACCACCACGCCCGCGCACGGCGCATGAAGGGTATCGTTCAACGGGTCGATGGCGATCCCGTCGCCCATGGCACCGCTGGCAAACACCGCATCCGGGACTTTGGCGAGCGTGAGCACCGGGCCGCTGAGCGGGGCGCTGAGGGTCAGCTCTTTATTGTTGTTATGCATGGCTCGGTCTCATCAAAAAATACGGTTCGGATCAACACGCCCCCCTCTGTAGGAGCGAGCTCGCTCGCGATGGACTAAAGAACACCGCGTTTATCCAGCAAACACGCGTTTTCGTTGACGACCATCGCGAGCAAGCTCGCTCCTACAAGGGTGGTTAGTGCGTACGCGTGACTTTGCTCAGGTGCCGTGGCTGGTCCGGGTCCATGCCGCGGGCCACGGCCAGGCCGGCGGCCATCACGTAGAAACTCTGGATCGCGAGAATCGGGTCGAGGGCCGGGTGTTCGGCGCGGGTCAGCGTCAGGTCGCGTTCAAGCACGTCATCCGGCGCGGCCAGCAGCACAAGGGCGCCGCGTTGGCGCATGTCGGCGGCCAGGCTCAGCAAACCGGCCTGTTCGGCGCCCCGTGGGGCAAACACCAGCAGCGGGTAGTTGTCGCCAATCAAGGCCATCGGACCGTGACGGACTTCGGCGCTGCTGAAGGCTTCGGCCTGGATCGCCGAGGTCTCCTTGAACTTGAGCGCCGCTTCCTGGGCGATGGCGAAACCGGCGCCACGGCCGATCACCATCAGCCGCTGACAATCGCGCAAGGCGTCGATGGCCCGGCTCCAGTCCTGTTGCGCGGCGTCGCGCAGGCCATCGGGCAAGGCGCGGCAGGCGTCGAGCAGTTCGGTGTCTTCTTTCCAGTGGCCAATCAGCCGGGCGCTGGCGCTGAGGGTGGCGATAAAGCTCTTGGTCGCCGCGACGCTGCTTTCGGTGCCGGCACACAGCGGCAGGCTGAATTCGCAGGCGGCTTCCAGCGGCGAGTCTTCGGCATTGACCAGCGAAATGCTCAAGGCGCCGCGCTTGCGCAACAGGCGCAGGCTGTTGACCAGGTCCGGGCTTTGCCCTGATTGCGAAAAGGCGAATGCCACCTGGCCGCTGACCTTCAACGGTGCCTGTTGCATGGTCACCACCGACATCGGCAGCGACGCCACCGGGATGCCCAGCAGTTGCATGGTCAGGTAGGCGAAGTAACTGGCGGCATGGTCGGAGCTGCCGCGCGCCACGGTCATGGCCACTTGCGGCGGCTGACGACGCAGGCGCCCGGCGATCTCGATCATCTGCGGGTCGAGTTGCTGTAATTGGGCTTGCACGGCCTCGAACGAGGACAGCGCCTCTTCAAGCATTTTTGAAGTCAATGTCTTCTCCTTCGACCATGACGGCGGTCAGTTTCAGTGAGCGATCCAGCCGCACGCAGTCGGCCCAGGCCCCCGGTTGCAGGCGCCCGCGTTCGGTGATGCCGAGGTAGTCGGCGGGGAATTGCGACAGGCGCTGCGAGGCTTCGGCGATGGGCAGGCCGATTTTCACCAGGTTGCGCAGAGCCTGATCCATGGTCAGGGTGCTGCCGGCCAGCGTGCCGTCGGGCAGGCGCACGCCACCGAGGCATTTGGTCACGGTGTGGCTGCCGAGTTTGTACTCGCCATCGGGCATGCCGGCGGCGGCGGTCGAGTCGGTGACGCAATACAGGCAAGGAATCGAACGCAGGGCCACGCGGATGGCGCCGGGGTGCACGTGCAGCAAATCCGGGATCAGTTCGGCGTATTTGGCGTGGGCCAGGGCAGCGCCGACGATCCCGGGCTCCCGGTGATGCAGTGGGCTCATGGCGTTGTAGAGATGGGTGAAACTGCTGGCGCCGGCCTCCAGCGCGGCCACACCTTCCTCATAACTGCCCAGGGTGTGGCCGATCTGCATGCGAATGCCGCGGCTGCTGAGGTCGCGGATCAAGGCATCGTGACCGGCGATTTCCGGGGCAATGGTGATCACCCGGATCGGCGCGAGCGCCAGGTACGCTTCGACTTCGGCCATCAGCGCGGTGTGGGCGAAGTTGGGTTGCGCGCCGAGTTTGCCAGGGTTGATGTAGGGGCCTTCGAGGTGCACGCCAAGCACCCGGGCGCAGCCTTGGGGGCGCTGCTCACAGAATTCGCCGACGGCCTGGAGCACGCTGGATATCTCTTCGCTCGGTGCCGTCATGGTGGTGGCCAGCAGCGATGTGGTGCCGAAGCGCACGTGAGTACGGGTGATAGTTTCGAAGGCCGGCGCGCCTTCCATGATGTCTTTGCCGCCGCCGCCGTGAACGTGCAGGTCGATGAAGCCCGGCAGCAGGTACGGCAAATCGTTGTCCGCCGGATCGCAGGGCTGGCCTTCGATCGACACGACTTTGCCGTGCTCATGGACCAGTCGGCCGCGAACCCAGCCGTGGGCGGTGAGGATGTTGTCTTCGGACATGATCGGTTCTCTGGGTGGACGGTTTCGCGGTGCAGCGTTCTAGCGGCGAAGCTCTGCGACAAAGTCGTAGTAGTCGTTACGGCAATAGGTGTCGGTGACTTCGATGGGCGTGTTGTCTTCCAGGTAGCCGACCCGGGTCATCAGCAGCATGGCGGTGCCGGGGGCAATGCCCACCAGGGCTGCGAATTCGTCCGAGGCGTTGATCGCCTGAATGTGCTGCAGGGCGCGGACAACCGGTTTGCCGATGCCGTCGAGGAATTCGTAGAGGGAGTCGCCCACCGCCTGCGGCTTGGGAATGATCGAGGCGGGCAGGGTGCTCATCTCGATGGCCATCACCGTGTCGTCGGCCTTGCGCAGGCGTTTGAGGCGCGCGACTTTGTCGTTGGGCGACAGGCCGAGGCGGATCAGTTCTTCGTGGGTCGGCAGGGTGATTTCCCGCTCCAGCCATTGCGATCCGGGCACGAAACCCTTGAGGCGGAGCATTTCACTGAAACCGGAAAGGCGCGACAACGGTTGTTCGAGACGCGGCGTGATGAAGGTGCCGGAGCCCTGGTTGCGGCGGATCAGGCCTTGTTCGAACAACACTTCCAGAGCCTTGCGTGCAGTGACGCGGGAGATGCCCAGCGCCTCGCTCAGATTGCGCTCCGACGGCATGGCCTGTTCGGCTTTCCATTGGCCGGCATGGATCGCCGCTTCCAGATTGCGTGCCAGTTGCAGGTACAACGGCGTGGGTTGGGTGTCGTCGGGGCGCAGGGCTGAAAGGTCGTTCATTTAATTATTGTCCGACGCGTCTGTAGGAAAGTTACTTGTTCGCTCTAGGACAAAAAACTAATACCACTTGAATACCATGTCAATGCAGCTCTCAGGCTGCAGGTGCGGTAAACAGGCCTTATTGGGCGCAGTGGAAAGAGGCTGGATTGAAGTGGTATTAGCGGCGGGAGGATTTGAAGCAAAGATCGCAGCCTTCGGCAGCTTCTACAGGGGGAAATGGTATTCACCCTGCAGGAGCTGCCGAAGGCTGGAATTTTTTTGATTTTTTTTGCGAGGCGACCAAAGGTCGGGGGATTTACGGGCGGATCTCGATCATCGTGCCGTCCGGCACCAGGTTCCAGACTTCGCGCATGTCCATGTTGCGCATGGCGATGCAGCCGTCGGTCCAGTCCAGGGTGTGGAACAGGTCTTCCGGGGTGTCTTCGCTGTCCGGGGTGCCGTGGATCATGATCATGCCGCCGGGCTCGACGCCTTCACGACGGGCGCGGGCAGAGTCGCTGATGTTCGGGTAGGAAATGTGCATCGCCAGGTTGAAACGGTCGCTGATCTTGCGCCAGTCGACCCAGTAGAAGCCTTCCGGGGTGCGCTTGTCGCCTTCCATCAGCTTCGGCCCCTTGGGACGCTTGCCCAGGGAAATGCGATAGGTTTTGAGCGGCTTGCCGTCATTGATCAATTGCAATTGATGGGAAGACTTGAGAATCAGGATTTTCTCGATGACCTTGCCGTCCAGGGTTTCCACGGCAGAAGCCTGGGACACCGTGACAAACGACAAACAGAACAGGGCAAGCAACCAGCGCATTGAAACGATTCCCCAGGAGGTGTCGCGACTATTTATGTATAGAAGTTTTTGCAGGAGCTGCCGCTGGCTCGGGCCGCATTCGGACAATCTTTCGGCGCCTCCCGGTGATGCCGAGATGACATCAGATAATGGCAGGCTGAGCAAGCGGCGGGATCGATTCAGACCGAACGGGATAGATTTCGGTCCGCCGGTCAGCGAAGAAGCATTCTAAGGTACGGCCCACCGTGCGGAAAGCCAGCTCATCCCATGGAATGTCCGCTTCGTCGAATAGTTGCACTTCCAGGCTCTCGGGGCCGGCGCAAAAGTCCAGGTCCACCAGTTCGGCACGGAAGAACACATGCACCTGGCTGATGTGCGGCACGTCGATCAGGGTATAGATGTTCAGGTTGCGCACCCGGGCGCAGGCTTCCTCGGCCGTCTCGCGAATGGCGGCCTGTTCGATGGTCTCGCCGTTCTCCATGAAACCGGCGGGCAGGGTCCAGTAACCGCGTCGCGGCTCGATGGCCCGCCGGCACAGCAATACCTGGGTGCCCCAGGTCGCCACGCAGCCGGCGACGATGTTGGGGTTCTGGTAGTGAATGGCGTGACAACTGTCGCAGACAAAGCGCAGGCGCGAATCGCCTTCGGGAATGCGTTGGGTTACCGGGTTACCGCACTGGCTGCAAAATTTCATGCTGGGGTTCCTGAATGCTGCGCCTATCTTGGCGTGCGGCAGTGCCGGTCGGCAAGTTGTCGTTTCGCGACATGGGGCGGTTGCGGGGGTTGGGCGACCGCAGCGATTGGTGCATGATGCCGGGTAAGGCACAAATCGAGAACACTCATGCTGGACGAGCTACTGCATCGGGTTAGTAACCACACTCCACGCACACTGGAGACCGATCGTCGTTTTCCCGAGGCCGCGGTGCTGGTGCCCATCACCCGCAGTGACGAGCCCGAGCTGGTGTTGACCCTGCGTGCCAGCGGCCTGTCGACCCATGGCGGCGAAGTTGCCTTCCCCGGCGGGCGCCGTGACCCCGAAGACCCCGACCTGATTTTCACCGCCCTGCGTGAAGCCGAAGAAGAGATCGGCCTGCCGCCGGGGCTGGTCGAGGTGATCGGACCGCTCAGCCCGCTGATCAGCCTGCATGGCATCAAGGTCACGCCCTATGTCGGGGTGATCCCGGATTTTGTCGAATACCGGGCCAACGACGCCGAGATCGCCGCGGTGTTCAGCGTGCCCCTGGAATTCTTCCGTAAAGACCCTCGCGAACATACCCACCGCATCGACTATCAGGGCCGCAGCTGGTACGTGCCGAGCTATCGCTATGGCGAATACAAGATCTGGGGGCTGACGGCGATCATGATCGTCGAGTTGATCAACCTGCTGTATGACGCCAAAATCAGCCTGCATCAGCCTCCCAAAAGCTTTATCAATATCTGAAGCCATCGTTCGAATGGCCTGAATCCTGGTTTTGCTGAAAAAAGCCTGCCTGAGCCTTGAGGAATACAACAATGAAATACCGCCTGGGCGACGCCCGCGTCGAAACCCATCCACAGAGCTGGGTCGCACCCAATGCCGTGCTGGTGGGCAAGGTCAAGCTGGAAGAGGGCGCCAACGTCTGGTTCAACGCCGTATTGCGCGGCGACAACGAATTGATCCTGATCGGCAAGAACAGCAACGTCCAGGACGGCACTGTGATGCACACCGACATGGGCTACCCACTGACCATCGGTACCGGCGTGACCATCGGCCACAACGCCATGCTCCACGGCTGCACCGTCGGCGACTACAGCCTGATCGGCATCAACGCGGTGATTCTCAACGGTGCGAAGATCGGCAAGAACTGCATCATCGGCGCCAATTCGCTGATCGGCGAAGGCAAGGAGATTCCGGACGGATCGCTGGTCATGGGCTCGCCCGGCAAAGTGGTGCGCGAATTGACCGAGCCGCAAATCAGGATGCTGGAGGCCAGCGCTGCTCACTACGTGCACAACTCGCAGCGCTATGCCCGCGACCTGGCCGAGCAGGAAGAATGACTGCCAGCGAACGCCCGGTTGCATCGCCCTGCGTGAATATCTGTGCGCTGGACGACGATGACATCTGCACCGGTTGCCAACGCACGGTGGAGGAGATTACCCGCTGGAGCCGCATGACCAACGACGAGCGACGCACGGTGTTGGGGTTGTGTCATGAGCGGGCCAAGGCCAGTGGGTTGATCTGGATGTTACCTTCCAAATCCGATAACTGAATCGCCCTCAGAAAGTGCTTCGCACTTTATCGCGAGCAAGCTCGCTCCCACATGGGAATGCGTTTGATTGTGGGAGCGAGCTTGCTCGCGATGGACTCAAGAACACCTCGGGGAGCCAGACTTCCCGCGTTATCGTTAACGACCATCGCGAGCAAGCTCGCTCCCACATGGGAATGCGTTCGACTGTAGGAGCGAGCCTGCTCGCGATGGACTCAAGAACACCTCGGGGAGCCAGACGTCCCGCGTTATCGTTAACGACCATCGCGAGCAAGCTCGCTCCCACATGGGAATGCGTTTGACTGTGGGAGCGATCTGCTCGCGATGGACTCAAGAGCACCGCGGGGAGCCAGACGTCTCGCGTTATCGTTAACGACCATCGCGAGCAGGCTCGCTCCTACAGTATCCTGTGCGGCAAAATTACAGGTACTTCCATGCTCTTCCTGATCGCCTACATCAGCAGCGTCGTGCTGATCAACTACGCCTTTTCCACCGCCCCGCACCTGGACATCATCTGGTCGGCCTGGGGCGGGCTGGTGTTCGTGTTGCGCGACATGGTGCAAGCCCGATTCGGGCATGGCGCCCTCGCAGCGATGCTGGTGGCGCTGGTGTTGTCCTATGTCACCTCCGATCCGTCCATCGCCTTGGCCAGCGCCACGGCGTTCGCCGTTTCCGAGTGCATCGACTGGCTGGTGTTCAGCATCACCCGGCGCCCGCTGCACGATCGCCTGTGGATAAGTTCGGCCCTGAGCATTCCCCTCGATACCTTTATCTTTTTCGGCATGATCGACGCCCTGACGCCGGGCGTGATCCTCACCGCCCTGGGCTCGAAATTCGCCGGGGTCACCGCCGTGTGGCTGATCATGGCCTGGCGCCTGCGCAAACAGGCTGTCGTCAGCTGAAGTTCATGTAAAATGCCGCGCTTTCTCCCCATGGGAAGCGTGCTTCCCTCGATGATCCGCTCCTTGAGGACCTTCAGATGACCCGTATCGGAACTCCATTGTCGCCGACCGCGACCCGCGTATTGATGTGTGGCTGTGGCGAGTTGGGCAAGGAAGTGGTGATCGAGCTGCAACGCCTGGGCGTTGAAGTGATTGCCGTGGACCGCTACGCGAATGCGCCGGCCATGCAGGTGGCGCACCGCAGCCACGTGATCAACATGCTCGATGGTGCTGCCCTGCGTGCCGTGATCGAAGCCGAAAAGCCGCACTTCATCGTGCCGGAAATCGAAGCCATCGCCACCGCGACCCTGGTGGAGCTGGAGGCCGAAGGCTTCACCGTTATCCCGACTGCCCGCGCTGCGCAGCTGACCATGAACCGTGAAGGCATCCGTCGCCTGGCCGCTGAAGAGCTGGACCTGCCAACCTCGCCGTATCACTTCGCCGACACCTTCGAGGACTACAGCAAAGCCGTTGAGGACCTGGGGTTCCCGTGCGTGGTCAAGCCGGTCATGAGTTCTTCGGGCAAGGGCCAGAGCCTGCTGCGTAGCGTCGATGACGTGCAGAAGGCCTGGGACTACGCCCAGGAAGGTGGTCGTGCCGGTAAAGGTCGGGTGATCATCGAAGGCTTCATCGATTTCGACTACGAAATCACCCTGCTGACCGTGCGCCATGTCGGCGGCACCACCTTCTGCGCGCCGGTCGGTCACCGTCAGGAGAAGGGCGACTACCAGGAATCCTGGCAGCCGCAAGCCATGAGCCCGGTTGCCCTGGCTGAGTCCGAACGTGTCGCCAAAGCCGTGACCGAAGCCTTGGGCGGCCGTGGTCTGTTTGGTGTCGAGCTGTTCATCAAGGGTGATCAGGTGTGGTTCAGCGAAGTCTCGCCGCGCCCGCATGACACCGGCCTGGTCACGCTGATTTCCCAGGACCTGTCGCAGTTCGCCTTGCACGCGCGGGCCATTCTCGGTCTGCCGATCCCGTTGATCCGTCAGTTCGGGCCTTCGGCCTCGGCGGTGATCCTGGTGGAAGGGCAGTCGACCCAGACCGCCTTCGCCAACCTGGGTGCTGCCCTGAGCGAGCCGGATACCGCGCTGCGCCTGTTCGGCAAGCCTGAAGTCAACGGTCAGCGCCGCATGGGCGTGGCCCTGGCGCGCGACGAATCGATCGAAGCCGCCCGCGCCAAGGCGACCCGTGCTTCGCAGGCGGTTGTTGTCGAGCTGTAAACACCCTCGCGGACCAGCCCGTATCCCTGTGGGAGCGAGCTTGCTCGCGAAAGCGGTGTGTCAGACACATCAATGTTGACTGACACTCCCTCTTCGCGGGCAAGCCCGCTCCCACAGGTCCGGTGTTCAGTCTCTATAATTTGGGGGTGCCCAAGACCCTTTATCAATGTTCCAGGCCTGCACCCCATGAATTCCCAAAGCATCATCGTCCCGAAAATCTCCACCCTGCCGGTACACGAACCCCGGGCCCGGGCCGTCGTGCGCTGGCTGGTGCGCAAGAACATCATCCAGGAAGAACTGACCACGTGCGGCCGCACCGGCAATCGCATGGGTCATGCGATTGCCGAGGGTGCCCGTGAGGTGGTTTTGCACCCGGACGCGCTGCCGTTCGGCGAGCCGGTCAATGGTCTGGAGATCATCACCAAGCGCTGCATCTATACGCCGGCCAAGGGTTTTCTTGGCGAAGCGGGCTGCGCCGAGTGCCGCAAGGAAGTGGGTGAAGCCCTGTTCGAAAGCCTGGAAGACTGGATGCCGGGGCGTACCGACAACTTCACCTGTCCCGAATGCGGGCATGAAGACGACATCAACGGCTTCCTGTTCCTGCAGGAGTGCGGCTTCTCCAACCTCGGTTTCATCTTCAACAACTGGGCCGAAGCCGGGTTCAAACAGAGCTTTATCGATGAATTCGCCGATTGGCTGGATCAGCCGGTCAGTTGGGTGAAAGTCGAACTCTGATGACCTTGTAGGAGCGAGCCTGCTCGCGATGGTCGTGAACGATGACGCGTGCTGTCTGAAAACAAGCGTTGCCTGCAAGCTCATCGCGAGCAGGCTCGCTCCTACAAAAAAGCAGCAATCCCGCCTTTTAATCCCCGTATGTCAGTAATGCCAATAATAGACAGAGTTTTACATTGAACCCGAAGGGGTGTCTGACTATAATGGCGCGCTTCCATTTTCCCGCTCGGGAGCCCCCGCGATGCTGCGTATCAGCCAAGAAGCTCTGACATTCGACGACATTCTCCTAGTGCCCGGTTATTCCGAGGTGCTTCCTAACGAAGTCAGTCTCAAGACCCGCCTTACCCGTGGCATCGAGCTGAATATTCCACTGGTTTCCGCTGCCATGGACACCGTCACTGAAGCCCGTCTGGCAATCGCCATGGCTCAGGAAGGTGGTATCGGCATCATCCACAAGAACATGACCATCGAGCAGCAAGCTGCCGAAGTCCGCAAGGTCAAGCGTTACGAAGCTGGTGTGGTCAAAGACCCGATCACCATCGTCGCCGACGCCACCGTGCGCGAGTTGTTCGAATTGACCCGCATGCACAACATCTCCGGCGTTCCGGTACTGCACAATGGCGACCTGGTCGGTATTGTCACCTCCCGTGACGTGCGTTTCGAGAACCGTCTGGAAGCCACTGTCCGTGAAGTGATGACGCCTAAAGAGCGTCTGGTCACGGTCAAGGAAGGCGCCGACAAGAACGATGTGCGTGAACTGCTGCACAAGCACCGCATCGAACGCGTGCTGATCGTCGACGACAAATTCGCCCTCAAGGGCATGATGACCGTCAACGACATCGAAAAAGCCAAGGCTTACCCGCTGGCCAGCAAGGACGATCAAGGTCGTCTGCGCGTGGGTGCTGCAGTCGGTACCGGTAAAGACACCGGTGATCGCGTTGCCGCACTGGTCGCCGCCGGCGTTGACGTGGTGGTGGTCGACACCGCTCACGGTCACTCCAAGGGCGTGATCGACCGCGTTCGCTGGGTCAAGCAGAACTTCCCTGAAGTGCAGGTCATCGGCGGCAACATTGCCACCGGCGCCGCCGCCAAGGCCCTGGCCGAAGCTGGCGCCGACGCAGTCAAGGTCGGTATCGGCCCTGGCTCGATCTGCACCACCCGTATCGTCGCCGGTGTCGGCGTGCCGCAAATCAGCGCCATCGCCAACGTCGCCGCTGCCCTTGAAGGCACAGGCGTACCGTTGATCGCCGACGGCGGCATCCGTTTCTCCGGTGACCTGTCCAAGGCCATCGTGGCCGGTGCTTCCTGCGTGATGATGGGCTCGATGTTCGCCGGTACCGAAGAAGCGCCGGGCGAGATCGAACTGTTCCAGGGCCGTTCGTACAAGGCTTATCGCGGCATGGGTTCGCTGGGCGCCATGTCCCAGGCCCAAGGCTCCTCCGACCGTTACTTCCAGGACTCCTCGGCAGGCGCCGAGAAGCTGGTTCCGGAAGGTATCGAAGGGCGTGTTCCGTACAAGGGCACCCTGAGCGCGATCATCCACCAGTTGATGGGCGGCCTGCGCTCCTCGATGGGCTACACCGGCAGCGCCGACATCGAAGAGATGCGCACCAAGCCTGAGTTCGTGCGGATCACCGGCGCCGGCATGGCCGAATCCCACGTTCACGACGTGCAGATCACCAAGGAAGCGCCAAACTACCGCGTAGGTTGAGCCTTCAAGCAACAAGCTAAGCAACCGGGGCTGTTTTATTCAGCCCCGAGTTGTTTCTGAATCACGACTGTTTCCGAATTTTTTAGACGAGACTGAATCATGGCCCTCGACATTCACGCTCACCGCATCCTGATCCTCGACTTCGGTTCCCAGTACACCCAGCTGATCGCCCGCCGCGTGCGTGAAATCGGCGTGTACTGCGAACTGCACCCGTTCGACATGGACGAAGATGCGATCCGCGAATTCGCTCCTAAAGGCGTCATCCTCGCCGGCGGCCCAGAGTCGGTTCACGAAGCCAACAGCCCTCGCTGCCCGCAAGCCGTTTTCGACCTGGGCGTGCCGGTCTTCGGTATCTGCTACGGCATGCAGACCATGGCCGAGCAACTGGGCGGCAAGGTTGAAGGTTCCGAGCTGCGTGAGTTCGGTTATGCCCGCGTTGATGTAGTCGGCAAGAGCCGCCTGCTGGACGGCATCGAAGACCACATCGACGCTGACGGCCTGTTCGGCCTCGACGTGTGGATGAGCCACGGTGACAAGGTCACCCGCATGCCGGAAGACTTCCACATCCTGGCCAGCACTCCGAGCTGCCCGATTGCCGGCATGTTCAGCGACGAGCGTCGTTACTACGGCGTGCAGTTCCACCCGGAAGTGACCCACACCAAGCAGGGCGGTCGCATCCTGTCGCGCTTCATCCTCGACATCTGCGAGTGTGAAGCCCTGTGGACTCCGTCGAAAATCGCTGAAGACGCCATCGCCCAGGTTCGCGCCCAGGTCGGCACCGACAACGTCCTGCTCGGCCTGTCCGGCGGTGTGGACTCGTCCGTGGTTGCCGCGCTGCTGCACAAAGCCATCGGCGACCAACTGACCTGCGTGTTCGTCGACAACGGCCTGCTGCGCCTGCACGAAGGCGAGCAAGTGATGGCCATGTTCGCCGAGAACATGGGCGTCAAGGTGATCCGCGCCAACGCCGAAGAGCAGTTCCTCGGTAACCTGGCCGGCGAAGCCGACCCGGAGAAGAAGCGCAAGATCATCGGCCGTACCTTCATCGACGTGTTCGATGCCGAATCCTGCAAGCTGGACAACATCAAGTACCTGGCCCAGGGCACCATCTATCCGGACGTGATCGAGTCGGCTGGCGCGAAAAGCGGCAAGGCCCACGTGATCAAGTCGCACCACAACGTGGGCGGCCTGCCGGAAGAAATGAACCTCAAGCTGGTTGAACCCCTGCGCGAGCTGTTCAAGGACGAGGTCCGTCGTCTGGGTCTGGAGCTGGGCCTGCCGTACGACATGGTCTACCGTCACCCGTTCCCGGGCCCGGGCCTGGGCGTGCGCATCCTCGGTGAAGTGAAGAAGGAATACGCTGACCTGCTGCGTCGCGCCGACCACATCTTCATCGAAGAACTGCGCAAGGCCGACTGGTATCACAAGGTCAGCCAGGCATTCGTGGTGTTCCAGCCGGTGAAATCGGTTGGCGTGGTGGGTGATGGCCGTCGTTACGCCTGGGTCGTGGCCCTGCGTGCCGTGGAAACCATCGACTTCATGACCGCGCGTTGGGCTCATCTGCCTTACGAACTGCTGGAAACCGTCAGCGGCCGCATCATCAATGAAATCGAAGGCATCTCCCGCGTCACCTACGACGTGTCGAGCAAGCCGCCAGCGACCATTGAGTGGGAATGATCGTATGAGCCTGTGAACGCAGGCTCAAAACGATAGCGACAAAAAGAAGCCCCGGGTTGTGAGACCCGGGGCTTCTTGCGTTTCAGTTGTGTTCGCCCGAAATCCCCTGTGGGAGCGAGCTTGCTCGCGATGAGGCCAGCACATCCAGCATCTCCCGCGCCTGACACGCCGCCATCGCGAGCAGCTTGATTTACACCGGCAAACGCCCTTCGAGGTTCATGCCCATACGGCTAAGACCCCAGGACAGCTCATCGATGTTGGCATAAGGCACCTGATTCACGTCGGTCCATGCGGGGCGATTGATCAGGTAGCTGCCGTCAGCCGTGCGCTCGACCGGTGTTCTTGCCAGTTGACCGACTCTGCTGCGATGGATCAGTGTCCAGTTTCCGTTCGATTTCTCGAAAGTGAACATGCCTTGCCGATACAGCAGTCGATTAAGCGCTTCCGGTGTCTTTTCAAGCAACGGCAGTGGCATCTGCAAGCTCAAGTCCGCGTGCAAAGTGTCGAAGTTTCCGTCGGTTAATTCGGGTTGGGTGGCAAAGCCGCGGCCTACCTCAATGCCTCGATCGGTTTCAATCAGCAGGCTTTCTTCCGGCAGCACTTCTTCGATGCGCAAACCAATACCGCCCTGCATTTCGCTGATGCCGGACATTCCACGAAAGGTGTTGATGTTTTCCTGATCCGTCAGCACCACCCATCTGCCCGCTCCGTTGAGCGTTTTGTCGGCCTCCATGATGGTGTGGGTGAGGTAGGTCTTGATGGCTTGCTCATGCATGTCGGGCATGGATGGGCCGGGGAAACGGTAACTGGCCAGGCAGTCGGTTGCCTGAATCCGAATACCATTTTGTTGAGCCGCCTTGACCACTTCAAGCGGGGTGAATCTGCCGGATGGATCGCTTTTCAGCTTCTGCAAATACGCCTGGAGATCATCGGGCATTGACCCGGTCTTGAAGAATTGATCGAGTTCCACCTGGTTGAAATCGTTGAGCAGGCGATGGAAATAGATCGTCTTGACTTCCTGTTGGGCAAGGGTCGGCATGTTCTCGATGAGAAACCGCATGCTGGCAATGCGGTCCTGGCTTTCACCGATGACCAGGCCAGGTGCGGCTTCAAATATCTTCGGAAGCAGTTCTGCGGCAGTGGTTGATGGCGTCACGACAGGAAGCTGCGGACGAGGGGGTAATGAAGCGAAAAAACCACTGCGGGTAAAGAATTGACGAGCGTCTTGTGACAGCTTGGCGCGCGGGGCCGCGACGTATCGTGCGTAAGTGGTCTCTGTGCGAAAGCTTCCGTCTGGCTGACGGATAAGTTTGATATGGGTTTCTCTCTCGTCCATCGCCAGTAGTCTGATACTGAATCGGTTAGTTGCATCGTATTGCGTGGCAGGGCGGCGCAGGATGGCCTGTGTTGGCTCTTGAACAGAGGCAGACGCAGAGGCCGGAGCAGATGTAGACGGCGGAACGCGGGACCCGCCCGGATGCCGGTTTCCACCCCCCCTGAGCCCGGCTCGGGGTGTCAGCTCCCATTCGCCCTCGGCATTGAGACGCACAGGGAGTGAACCTGAAAACGCGTTGGGATTTTCAGGATCGATGATGGCCCAGGTGCCGCCTCCGTTGGGATCGGCTTCGTAGCGCACGTAATAGGCCCTGTCATCGAGCAAGATCGCAGTGGCGGGGTTTGAGTCGAGTTGATAGATGCCCTGGAATTTTCCGGCTTCGCTCACGGGTGTCCGCCCCTCGAGCAGTTCATTGGCTTGCCAGTTGTCCGGTATTTCGATGTGTGGAGAGGCTTGCGACAAGGAGGAATCGAGTTCACTTGCCAGCTCGACGGGCCAACCCATGGGCTTCATGCCCTTTGCAACCAACGCTTGCTTGAGTTCTTCGAGGTTGTCCACTGTCATGGACTCGTAGGTTGGCCGAAGCGGGGTATCCAGATTCAGCATTCCACCCGGCGTGGATCTGATGACGCTGTCCGCCATCCCGTTGTTGGCATTGCGATAAACCACAAGGACGCTGCTGCGGTAGCGCTGAAAGGTGAACATCCCCGGTTCAGGCAACAGCGTTCGCAGTTGTTGCGGGGTCCTGTATGCCCATGGAGTTTCCATCTGCACGCGCACGTCGCCTTTGATCAGTGCATGGACGCTGTCGAAGTCCATGCCATCAGATACGTAAAAAACAGGGGAATCCGGATAGTCCGCATGCTCCACGGCCAACCCCGGATCGGAGTTGATGGGTTGCGCTTGCCCCGGCGCTACGTCATCGATACGAATACTCAGGGCATCGGTCTGTTCGCTAATGCCGCGATAGCCTCTGAATGTCGCCATGTTTTCCTGATTGACCAAGGCAATCCATTTGCCCGGTTCTTTCAATGCTTCGTTGAACCGGATGACCTCGCTGGAAAAAAAACTCCTGGCCATCTGGTAGTTGGATTCCCAGTCAGTCGCTTCTTTGTTGATGTTGTGGGTCGTCGACATGTCGATGGCCTGAACCCGGATCTGTTGGGCATTGGCGGCTTTGACCAGCGCCAGCAGATTGAATTGGCCTGTTGGGTCGTTGCCGGCCTTGATGTCGAGTTTGTTCAGGTAGTTTTCCAGCTCGGCGGGCATTTCACCGGTGCGCGCGAAGGTGTCCAGTTCGAGTTGATTGACGTTGGCCAGCAGCTCCTGCAAGTACAGGGTCTTGACGCCCTGTTGCGCGAGCGTTGGCATGTTTTCGATCAGGAACTGTTTGCTGCCGATGCTGCCCCGGCTCTCGCCGACAACCAGGCCCGGTTTTTCCGCGTAGGCCGTTTCAAGCAGCTCGCCTGGCGTGGCGAACGCTTGTGCAGAGGGCGCCGGTTGGCTCGGCGTCGGTGGGTGAAGCTCGTACCAGGCCTTGGCGTTGCTGATCAGGTTGCGACGAGGTCCTTCATGGGCCATCTCGAATTCGCTGAGCGTGATGACCTCTTGGCCGGCATCGGACATGAGTACGTTGTGGGCATCGATGCCTGCCACTGACCAGATCCGTCTGAACGGGCTGCGTACGTCTGGTCCACCCAGCGCCCATGTCCTCATTTCAGGGTCGTCAAGGCCCGGCACGTGAACGCCTGGCCGTCGTGACCACTCCTCGACGGCGGGGGAGGATACGGCCGCTGCTTGCATCCCGCCTCTGAGGCCCAGTTTGGGAACGATTTCCCATTCTCCCGAATCATTCATAAACCGTACTGGAATCGAATCCGTGAAAGAGTCGGGATTGGCCGGGTCGATGATTGCCCAGTACCCACGCCCGTTGAGGCTGTTTTCATAACGCACGTAATAGGCGTTGCCGTTGAGTTTGATGGCGGACGAAGGATTCGAGGCGAGCCGATATGTACTCAGGAACTTGCCAGGTTCACGAACCAGGGCGTCATCGCTGAGCACATCATTAATCCTGAAGGCGTCCGGCACTGATGACGCAGGCCTGCCCTCAGTCGAGCCCGTGACAGCTTCTGATTCTCCTGCGATGGGGTCGACCTTCGACCCGGCGGTTTCGGCAGGTGTGGTTGATTCAACCAGATCGGCCATTTCTTTGGCTTCGGCGGCGTCGATGTCCGGGCCGATTTCCTCCAGCGATCCCGGACCTTTGAGCACCAGGAGGTTGAACAGCAAATCGATACCGCTGAGCACGGCGCCAAGAACGCCGGCCTTGCGCTCCCCGGCGGTTTTGCCGTTGACCGCCTGATCGATGTTCAAACCCAGGCTGGCGATACTGGCGCCGACCACCGGCAGGGCAATCGGCCAACCGACCACCGCCATGGGACCGAATACTTTTAAACCGGCGCTGAGGTAACCGATCCAGAGTTTTTTGCGCAGATCGCCATTGGACGTCAGCGAGAGTTCGGCTTCGGAAAACATTGCGTTTTGGGTCGAGTTGCTCAACCAGCTGAATGCGTCGCCGGTGATGACCTGGTTTTTTTGATTGATCAGGTGATGGTCGTACTTGCCCCAAGTGCTGACCAGCCGGTTCATGATATCGGTGATGTTCTTGTCGATGGCTTGACGATCGGCCAAGGAAAAATGCGTCATGAAGCCTCGGCGAGCCTCTTCTTCGTTCATCTGCTGCAACATCCAATAGTGCATGTCCGTCGCGGTTTCCAGCACTTTGAAAGCGACGTTTTCACCGGGCAGGTACACGATCTGGCGCCCCTTGGGTGCGACGAAACGCAGGATGTTGGTGGCCAGGTACCCGTCGACGTCCAGAGCCCGAACAATGTCGGCGCAAGGGTGCTGAGCCCGCAGCATCTGCAGGTCGACAGGCCAGTTGATCGGACCCATTACGGCGTTCGTGACGAACTGGAAGTCATCGTCGCTCAACTGCCGTTTGTCCCTGGCCTTTACGGCTTGTATCAGAAAATTGCATTTGGCCAGGGTTCGGAAGTCGGTGCCGGACTGCTTCCAGAACGCGGTCAGCTTGTCGGTATAGAACGAGCTGAAATCGATGTTCCAGAACGCCTTCAGCACCTCGTTGCCGTGCAGGCGTACTTCGTTGGTTTCGTTGAACCTCCCGGCGTTCGGGCCGGCGGTATAAAAGCCTGCATAGACGTCAAGCAGGTCGGCGTTGTCCTGATCGCTGGTGCGAAAGCGCTGGATCACCAGCTGTGTCAGGGTCGTGGTTGACGTCGGCGTTGCTTTGACATGCTCCCAACCGGTGAACGTTTTCGAACTGCTTTCGGCTGTGTCGAAACGGTGGAAGTACACCTGATCCGGATCGAGGTCGGTAATGCCGGATTTTTTCAGTAAGTCGCTGGCGACTTCGTGCGCCGTGTCTTGCAGGCTCGGGCAAGTCTGGATGACGGTGGTGGCGATCGCCTTGAGCGCGGCCTTGTCGGCGGCATTGGGCAGCGGGCGTGTTTCGTTCGGGTTCATGCACTCTCTTTCCTTGAGAAAACGGGATGTCGAGGATGGCCGGTTTTTTCAAGGCAAGTGCACTACATAGTTATGCCCACAGCTGATGTGCGGCCACAGGTCACCCTTACCGTTTCGCAGTTGCAGGTGTATCGTATTCGCCTTTTACAGGCCCCGGGCCTGTCGCTGATACGTGAGGTAGTTGAGTTCATGTCGTTTACCCGTCGCCAAATCCTCGGTGGCCTGGCCGGTCTTGTTGTCGTTGGTGTCGGTGCAGGGGGCGCGTCGCGCTACTGGCTGGGCAAGATGGCCGACGCCGAGGCGGGTCACGACTACGAGCTGATCGCAGCGCCGTTGGACGTGGAACTGGTAGCCGGGCACAAGACCCAGGCCTGGGCGTTCGGCCCGTCGGCGCCGGGCACCGAGTTGCGGGTGCGCCAGGGTGAATGGCTGCGGGTGCGCTTCATCAACCACCTGCCGGTCGCGACCACCATTCACTGGCATGGCATCCGCCTGCCACTGGAAATGGACGGCGTACCCTACGTCTCGCAGCTACCGGTGTTGCCGGGTGAATATTTCGACTACAAATTCCGCGTGCCCGATGCCGGCAGCTACTGGTATCACCCCCATGTGAGCAGCAGCGAGGAACTCGGTCGCGGCCTGGTCGGCCCGCTGATTGTCGAGGAGCGTGAGCCCACCGGCTTCAAGTACGAAAAAACCTTGAGCCTGAAGAACTGGCACATCGATGAGCAGGGCGCTTTCGTCGACTTCAGTATTCCCCGGGAAGCGGCCCGTGGCGGCACGGCGGGGCGTCTGTCGACCATCAACGGCATCGCGCAAGCGGTGATTGATTTGCCGGCCGGGCAGATCACCCGTGTACGTTTGCTCAACCTCGATAACACCTTGACCTATCGCCTGAATATTCCCGGCGTCGAAGCGCAGATCTATGCGCTGGATGGCAACCCCATCGAACCGCGCCCGCTCGGCAAGGAATACTGGCTCGGCCCCGGCATGCGTATCTGCCTGGCGATCAAGGCACCGCCGGCCGGTGAAGAGTTGTCCCTGCGCAACGGCCCGGTGCGCCTGGGTACGCTGCGTTCGGTGGCCAACACCGACGCCCCGACCGAGTGGCCGCCCGCGCTGCCCGCCAACCCGGTGGCCGAGCCGGACCTGGCCAATGCCGAGAAACTCAACTTCAATTTCGAATGGGTCGGTTCGGTGTCGGTGAACGTCGATAATGGTAAGCCGCCAAGCCTGTGGCAGATCAACGGCAAGGCCTGGGACATCACCGACAAGACTTGCGCCGACCGTCCGATCGCCAAGCTCGAAAAGGGCAAGAGCTACATTTTCGAATTGAAAAACATGACCCAGTATCAGCACCCGATTCACCTGCACGGCATGAGTTTCAAGGTCATCGCCTCAAACCGGCACAAGGTCATTCCGTACTTCACCGACACCTACCTGCTGGGCAAGAACGAGCGCGCGCAGGTAGCGCTGGTGGCGGATAACCCGGGTGTATGGATGTTCCACTGCCATGTGATCGATCACATGGAAACCGGCCTGATGGCCGCTATCGAGGTGGCGTGATGCGTCAGATTCGTCCCGCCGCCATCATCGACCGCAGTCGTGATCGCGAATTCATGCGTGAGGCCCTGGCACTGGCGGCCCAAGGCGCGGCCCTCGGCGAAGTGCCGGTGGGTGCGGTACTGGTCCAGGATGGGGAAATCATCGGTCGCGGCTTCAACTGCCCGATCAGTGGCAACGACCCCAGCGCCCATGCCGAAATGGTCGCGATCCGCGCCGCCGCCCAGGCCGTCAGCAATTACCGGCTAACCGGCAGTACGCTTTACGTGACGCTGGAGCCGTGCAGCATGTGCGCGGGCCTGATCGTGCACTCGCGGATTGCCCGGGTGGTGTACGGCGCGCTGGAGCCCAAGGCGGGGATCGTGCAGAGCCAGGGGCAGTTCTTTACCCAGGGCTTCCTGAATCATCGGGTACTGCATGAAGGTGGGGTATTGGCGGAGGAATGCGGGGCGGTGCTGAGCGAATTCTTCAAGGCCCGGCGCGCCAAACCTACAGACTGAATACCGCCCCCCTGTAGGAGCGAGCCTGCTCGCGATGGAGTGTCAGTCTAAGTGGTGTCGACTGACACACCATCGCGAGCAGGCTCGCTCCTACAGGGATCTCCATCGTGACAATTATTTGCGCGCCACAATCACCGCCCGCATCGGCGCCGGCAGCCCTTCAATGGTCTTGCTGTGATCTTCCGGATCGAGGAAGTCACTGAGCGACTGATACTTCATCCACTCCGTCCCGCGCTGTTCCTCGACCGTGGTGGTGCTCACGTCCACGCACTTCACGTCTGTGAACCCGGCACGTCGCAACCACAACTCCAGCGCCGGCACCGACGGCAGGAACCACACGTTGCGCATCTGCGCGTAGCGGTCCTCCGGCACCAGCACCTGATGTTTGTCGCCTTCGACCACCAGGGTTTCCAGCACCAGCTCACCGCCCTTGACCAGGCAATCCTTCAGCGCCAGCAAATGTTCGATGGGCGAACGGCGGTGGTAGAACACGCCCATGGAAAACACTGTGTCGAACCCTTCGAGGTTCGGCGGCAGGTCTTCGAACGGGAAGGGCAGGTGCCAGGCGTTCGGCTCGGACAGGTAGCGTTGCACCGCCTGGAACTGGCAGAAGAACAGCCAGTTCGGGTCGACACCGATCACGCTGTCCGCGCCGGCGCCAAGCATGCGCCACATGTAATAACCGTTGCCACAGCCGACATCGAGGATGCGCTTGCCCTTCAGGTTCAGGTGCGGGGCGACCCGTGACCACTTCCAGTCCGAGCGCCATTCGGTGTCGACGTGCACGCCGAACAAATCGAACGGCCCTTTGCGCCATGGCGACAGGCCCATCAGCGCGGTGCGCATTTGCGCGCGGGTCTCGTCGCTGCAATCGGTATCGAGCTTCAAGCCATTGAGCAAATCGACTTCACTCGGCTGGATCTTCGGCAGGGCGTCCAGCGCGCTTTGCCAGCGTTCCAGGTCGCCATGGCCCTTTTCCATTTTCTTGTCGAGTTGCGCTTGCAGGGTGTTGGCCCATTCGGCCAGCGGCGTGCCGGCCAGACGGCGGGCGAGGGGGGACAGATCAATCATGGCAAGGCAATCAACGAGGCAAAGTTAAGACACTGGAACCACGGCACGACTTTCGAGAACCCGGCGGCCAACAGGCGTTCGCGGTGTTCTTCGAGGCTGTCGGGCTTCATGACGTTTTCGATGGCGCTGCGCTTCTGGGCGATTTCCAGTTCGCTATAGCCGTTGGCGCGTTTGAAGGCGATATGCAGGTCGGTGAGCAACGCGTGTTCCTGCTCGTCTTCGAAACGCAGTTTTTCCGAGAGGATCAGGGCGCCGCCGGGCAACAGCGACTGACGGATGCGCGACAGCAATGCCGTGCGTTGGTCCCGGGCGATGAATTGCAGGGTGAAGTTCAGCGCCACCACCGAGGCCGGCTGGAACTCCAGCGCCAGGATGTCACCTTCGATCACCTCCACCGGCAGCAACTCCTGGAACATCGAGTCCTGACCGTTGAGGTACTCGCGGCAGCGTTCGACCATCGCCGCCGAGTTATCCACAGCGATGACGCGGCAACCGTCGGTGCGCACGTGGCGGCGCAGGGCCTGGGTCACGGCACCCAGCGACGAGCCCAGGTCGTAGAGCACGCTGCCCGGCTGGGCGAACTGCGCGGCGAGCACGCCGAGGTTTTCGACGATGGTCGGATAACCCGGCACCGAGCGCTTGATCATGTCCGGGAACACCCGCACCACGTCCTCGTTGAAGGCGAAGTCAGGCACCTGGGCCAGAGGCTGGGCGAAAAGGCGATCGGGTTCTTTGCTCACGGCGGTTCCAGCGGTGTAGGTGGAAAAGGCCGGCATTTTAGCCAAGTTGGCGCGGGGATGCGCGGGTTGTCTGATAAACCGCCAAGCAGCCTGCAAAGTCTGTGTGTTCAGTGATATTGCTATCGCGAGCAAGCTCGCTCCCACAAGGGCTGTGCAATACCTGTGGGAGCGAGCTTGCTCGCGATGGGGTCAGCGCGGTTTCTGAGTGAACGCCGATGCCGTGATGCCCCATTGCCCCAGCCAATAGCTGAGGATGATCACGTACGGCGCCGCGTCGAACGGCACCACAAACCGGCTGATGCCGATCACGCTGTCGGAGAACACGAATGCCACTGCGCCCGCCGCCGCCAGTAGCGCCGAGCGTTTGGGCACGTCGGTCCCGAGTCGGGCCAGGGCGCGCCAGAGCATGGCGCTGATCGCCGTGCCATAGACAATCACAGGCACCAACAATGGCCCGAGGCCGTTGGAAATCAGAATCCCCAGCAGGACGGCGCCGACACCGAGGGCCAGCATCAGCGGCATTACGGCCAGACGCCGGCAATCGCTCAAATACGCTTTCAGATAGGCCAGATGCGCAACCAGAAACGCCCCAAGGCCGAACACGAACAAATCCCCCGGCCATGCCAGCAACACGTCGCCGACCAGGGAGAAAATCAACCCCAGGCTGATCCAGCGCCGATACTCGCCTGGCGGTGCGTCGTGCAGCCAGCCGAGCAGGGCCAGCACCGGCAGCGGCTTGACCAGCAGGCACAGCAGGGACGCATGCACGCTCAGGCCATAAAGGAAGGTCACTGCGCCCATCAGCGCCAGAATCAGCCAGCCCACGGTCAGTTGACCGAGATCGCGCAGTCGAAAGAGTCCACCGGCAGCACTTCCGGCGCCCATGGCTGTTGCGAGGTCAGGCGCAAGCGTCCGGTGCCGGGCGCGAAAGCCTGAAAGCGCCAGGTCGAGACTCCGGCCGCGCCGACGATGCCGGCATCTTCCGGATTTCGATAAACCTCTGGGCCCAGGGCGTGCAACACACCGCCGGCCGAATCCTGGATCGCCCAGCGATAACCCGTGGTCGGATTGCTCGGCAGGGTCAGGATCAGGTTTTGCCCGTTGCTGAGCTGAACCGGACATTCGCTTTGTTTTTCCACTGTCACGTTGTGCGCAGGTTGCGTGGCGCATCCGGCCAGCAGGGCGAGGGCGAGGGGGACAAACAGGCGAATGGGGGACATAAGGTCAGTGGCTCCGGCGTTCACGACGAACGGCGAGCATAACTTAAGATGAGACAAAGTGTGACAGCCACGGGAATTGGCGTTTTGAGTACTGGCGCCTTCGCGAGCAAGCCCGCTCCCACATTAGACCGAGTGACTTGCTTATTACGCGATCAAATGTGGGAGCGGGCTTGCTCGCGAAGGCGATGGAGCAGGCGCTAGCGATATATCAGAACAACAGCTTCGCCACATCCGCAAACCGCTTGGCGAAGTGCACGGTAATCCCTTCCTTCAGATACTCCGGCAACTCCTCGAAATTCCCGCGGTTGGCCTCCGGCAGAATCAGCTCGAAAATCTTCTGCCGCCGCGCTGCGATCACCTTTTCCCGCACCCCGCCAATCGGCAATACATGCCCGGTCAACGTCAGTTCGCCGGTCATGGCCACGCCTTTTTTCGGTGGCTGATTGCGTGCCAGCGACAGCAGGGCGCTGGCCATGGTCACACCTGCGCTCGGGCCGTCTTTTGGCGTCGCACCTTCCGGCACGTGCAGATGGACGAAGGCTTCGTCGAAGAATTTCGGATCGCCGCCATAGGACTTCAGGTGCGAGCTGACATAGCTATAGGCGATTTCCGCCGACTCTTTCATCACATCACCCAATTGCCCGGTGAGCTTGAACCCACGGTTGAGGGTGTGGATGCGCGTGGCTTCGATCGGCAGGGTTGCACCGCCCATGCTGGTCCAGGCCAGCCCGGTGATCACGCCGACCCCCGCGAGCACCTGCTCGTTGCGGAACACCGGCTTGCCGAGTGAAGCCTCCAGGTCTTTCGGCCCGAGCTTGATCACGGCTTTTGGTTCGTCGAGCAGTTTCATCACCGCTTTGCGCACCAGTTTGCCGAGGTTTTTTTCCAGCTGGCGCACGCCGGCTTCACGGGCATAACCGTCGACCAGCGCCTTGAGCGCGCTGTCGCTGATGCTCAGACTGCCCTTGGACACACCGGCTTTCTCAAGCTGCTTGGGCCACAGGTGGCGCTTGGCGATGGCGACTTTTTCTTCGGTGATGTAGCCCGACAGGCGAATCACTTCCATCCGGTCCAGCAGCGGGCCGGGGATCGAATCCAGGGTATTGGCGGTGCAGATGAACAGCACTTTCGACAGATCCATACGCAGATCGAGGTAGTGGTCGAGGAACTCGACGTTCTGCTCCGGATCGAGGGTTTCCAGCAGCGCCGAGGCCGGGTCGCCCTGGTAGCTCTGGCCCATCTTGTCGATTTCGTCGAGCATGATCACCGGGTTCATCACTTCGACGTCTTTCAACGCCTGCACCAGTTTGCCCGGCTGCGCGCCGATGTAGGTGCGGCGATGGCCCTTGATCTCGGCTTCGTCGCGCATGCCGCCAAGGCTGAAGCGGTAGAACGGCCGGCCCAGGGATTCGGCGATGGATTTGCCGACGCTGGTCTTGCCCACGCCCGGCGGGCCCACCAGCAATACGATGGAACCGCTGATCTCGCCTTTGTAGGCGCCGACCGCGAGAAATTCGAGGATACGGTCCTTGATGTCATCGAGGCCGGCGTGATGTTTGTCCAGCACCTTGCGCGCGTGCTTGAGGTCGAGTTTGTCCTCGCCGTACACGCCCCACGGCACCGAGGTCGCCCAGTCGATGTAATTGCGGGTCACCGCATATTCCGGCGAGCCGGTTTCGAGCACCGACAGCTTGTTCATTTCTTCTTCGAGGCGTTTCTGCACCTGCGCCGGCAGGACTTTGCCCACCAGCCGCTGCTCGAACTGTTCGAGGTCGGCACTGCGGTCGTCCTTGGTCAGCCCCAGCTCCTGCTGGATAACCTTGAGTTGTTCCTTGAGGAAGAACTCGCGCTGATGTTCACCGATCTTGCGGTTAACTTCGGCGGAAATCTCTTTTTGCAGGCGCGCGACTTCGACTTCCTTGCGCAGCATCGGCAGGACTTTTTCCATGCGCTTGAGCATCGGCACGCAGTCGAGCACTTCCTGCAACTCGCTGCCGGTGGCCGAGGTGAGCGCGGCGGCGAAGTCGGTCAGCGGCGACGGATCGTTGGGACTGAAGCGGTTGAGGTAGTTCTTCAGCTCTTCGCTGTACAGCGGGTTGAGCGGTAGCAGTTCCTTGATCGCATTGATCAGCGCCATGCCATAGGCCTTGACCTCGTCGGTCGGCTCGGTGGGCTGGTGCGGGTATTCGACTTCCACCAGGTACGGCGGACGGTGATGCTTGAGCCAGGTCTTGAGGCGTACGCGGGTCAGGCCTTGGGCGACGAACTGCAGCTTGCCGTTTTCGCGGCTGGCGTGGTGCACCTTGACCAGCGTGCCGTAGAGCGGCAGGGCCGAGGTGTCGAAATGGCGCGGGTCTTCCTGGGGCGTGTCCATGTAGAACAGGGCCAGGGAGTGGTGATCGGATTTGCTGACCAGATCGAGGGTTTCGGCCCACGGTTCTTCGTTGACGATGACCGGCAGCACCTGGGCCGGGAAGAACGGTCGGTTATGGATCGGGATGACGTAGACCTTGTCCGGCAGGTTCTGGCCCGGCAGGGCCAGGCCTTTGCCAGGTTTGTGCTGCTGGGCGTTTTCCGGATCGGCGTATTCGCTCGGGTCTTCGGGGAATTCCTGCTGGTCGCTCATGGGGGCACCTGCGCAATGGGTATGGGTCTTAGATGGGGCAGGTTGGCGGTGGTTTCAACGGTCATTTTCTGCGACGCGGTGTTTCGCAGGTGTGTTCAGCAGACAGACAGGTTAGCTGAACCATGGCTGTGTGCGGTCAAAATGTGGGAGCGGGCTTGCTCGCGAAAGCGGTGTGCCAGACAACATTTGCATTGCCTGACACAC
>NZ_JAHBDG010000015.1:0-103793 GCF_019956305.1 Pseudomonas sp. BF-B-30
GGGCTTGCTCGCGAAAGCGGTACATCAGTCGACATCAGCTTTGACTGACACACCGCTTTCGCGAGCAAGCCCGCTCCCACAGTAGTTTTGCGTGATCTGAAGAGTGGATTACAACCCCACCACATCCTCAGCCTGCAACCCCTTCTGCCCTTCCACCACCGCATATTCAACCTGCTGGCCTTCGGTCAGCGAACGGTGGCCTTCACCGCGAATCGCGCGGTAATGCACGAACACATCCACCCCGTCCTCGCGCTGAATGAAGCCGTAGCCCTTGGCGTCGTTGAACCACTTCACGTTGCCGGTTTCGCGTGTTGCCATTTGTTCATACTCCCTTTTTATTATTGGTCGGGCTTTTCGCAGGAAAGCCTCGGGAACGTCAGCCTGCGCATACCGGTCCCATGAGGGCAACGGCGACAGAGCGCCGAGTATATGACAGACGTTAAAACTCTCAACAGGAGTTTACTTCCACGCTTTTTTGCCGATTTTCGACGAATCCGGCACACTATCGACCGCCCGAGCAAACGCTTGGTTTTTTCCACTCACGCAGAAGCCGTATGACCCGCTCCCCGTTCCGCCGTCTTGTGTTTGGCACCCTGCGCCGACTGTTGTACCTCTGGGTTCGCTCCGAGACGATCAACCAGTCGTCGTTCACCCTTGACCTCGACCGCAGTCGTCCGGTGTTCTACGTCCTGCAAAACCCTTCGCTGACCGACCTTGCCGTGGTCGACACCGAATGCAGCAAGGCCGGTCTGCCGCGTCCGGTGCTGCCGGTTTCGGTGGGCAATCTGCTGGAACCTGCCGCGTTCTTCTACCTGACGCCGGACCCGGACTGGCTCGGCCGCCAGGACAAGCGCGGAGCGCCGCCGACACTGACCCGCCTGGTCAGCGCCCTGAGCCAGAACGCCGCCGAAGATGCGCAGATCATTCCGGTCAGCGTGTTCTGGGGGCAGTCGCCGGACAGCGAAAACAGCCCATGGAAGCTCCTGTTCGCCGACAGCTGGGCCGTTACCGGGCGTCTGCGTCGGTTACTGAGCGTCATCGTCCTGGGACGCAAGACCCGCGTGCAGTTCTCCGCGCCGATCCACCTGCGCGAACTGATCGAGCACGACAAGGGTCACGAGCGCACCGTACGCATGGCCCAGCGCATCCTGCGGGTTCACTTTCGCAACCTGAAGGCTGCGGTGATCGGCCCGGACATTTCCCACCGCCGCAACCTGGTCAAAGGCCTGCTGAACCAGCCACAGGTCAAACAAGCGATCCTCGACGAAGCCGAGCGCGAGAACATCTCGCCAGAGAAAGCCAAAGCTCAAGCGTTACGCTACGGCAACGAAATCGCCTCGGACTACACCTACACTGCGATCCGTTTTATGGAAGTGGTGCTGAGCTGGTTCTGGAACAAGATCTACGACGGCATCAAGGTCAACCACATCGAAGGCGTGCAGAAGGTCGCCCAGGGTCACGAAGTGATCTACGTGCCGTGCCATCGCAGCCACATCGACTATCTTCTGCTGTCCTATCTATTGTTCCGCAACGGCCTGACCCCGCCGCACATTGCCGCGGGCATCAACCTGAACATGCCGGTGATCGGCGGCCTGCTGCGTCGCGGCGGTGCGTTCTTCATGCGCCGCACGTTCAAGGGCAACCCGCTGTACACCTCGGTGTTCAACGAATACCTGCACACCCTGTTCACCAAGGGCTTCCCGGTGGAGTATTTCGTCGAGGGTGGCCGCTCGCGCACCGGGCGCATGCTGCAACCAAAAACCGGAATGCTGGCGATCACCCTGCGCAGCTTCCTGCGTTCGTCGCGCATGCCCATCGTCTTCGTGCCGGTGTACATCGGCTATGAGCGTGTGCTGGAAGGCCGGACCTACCTCGGCGAACTGCGCGGTGCGGCCAAGAAAAAAGAGTCGATCTTCGATATTTTCAAAGTCATTGGCGCACTCAAGCAGCGCTTCGGCCAGGTGGCGGTGAACTTCGGTGAGCCGATCAAACTGGCGGAATTCCTCGACAGCGAACAGCCGGACTGGCGCAAACAGGAACTCGGCCCGCAGTTCAGACCGGCCTGGCTCAACGAAACCACCAACCGCCTCGGCGAGAAAGTCGCACAGCATCTCAACGAAGCGGCGGCGATCAACCCGGTCAACCTGGTGGCGCTGGCGCTGCTGTCGACCACCCGACTGGCGCTGGATGACCGGGCCATGGCGCGTGTGCTGGATCTGTACCTGGCGCTGCTACGCAAGGTCCCCTATTCGCCACACACCACCTTGCCGGAAGGCGATGGCCGGGCGTTGATCGAGCATGTGAAGGACATGGACCTGCTGTCCGAGCAAAGCGATGCCCTGGGCAAGATTCTCTATCTGGACGAACAAAACGCCGTCCTGATGACCTACTACCGCAACAACGTACTGCACATCTTCGCGCTGCCGGCGTTGCTGGCGAGCTTCTTCCAGAGCGCCTCGCGCATGAGTCGCGAACAGATCCTGCGCTATACCCGCGCGTTGTATCCCTACCTGCAAGCGGAGCTGTTCATTCGCTGGTCACTGGACGAACTGGATGCGGTGATCGATCAATGGCTGGAGGCGTTCGTCGAGCAAGGCCTGCTGCGCTTCGAGAACGACGTGTACTTGCGCCCGGCGCCAAGCTCGCGGCATTTCGTGCTGCTGACCTTGCTGTCGAAAAGCATCGCCCAGACCTTGCAGCGCTTCTACATGACCGTATCCCTGCTGCTCAACAGCGGCCAGAACAGCATCAGCGCCGAAGAACTGGAAGACCTGTGCACGGTCATGGCCCAACGCCTGTCGATCCTGCATGGCCTGAACGCCCCGGAATTCTTCGACAAGAGCCTGTTTCGCCACTTCATCCAGACCATGCTCGACCTTGAGGTGCTCAAGCGCGATGAAGCGGGCAAGCTGAGTTATCACGAACTGCTCGGTGAACTGGCTGAAGGCGCGGCCAAGCGGGTGTTGCCGGCGGAGATTCGCTTGTCGATCCGGCAGGTGGCGTTGCATCGCAGTGAAGATGCAGCCGACCTTGTCGAGCGGGTATGACCCATTAATATGTCAGAAGCAAGGACGCTTGCTGACACTTCCCGTCATCAATTCGCTTTCATCTAGCGAACGCCTCCTACATAACGCTCGAATACCCGGGAGATATGCTCAGCGCTCGTCATTTCCGACGAGTCCATTGATAAGGAAATCATCATGCCCCAACATACAATCAATACCTTCCTGCACTTTCCTCCAGACTTTGAACTACCGGAGGCCTGCGAAATAAGCATTCGAGTACAAGACATTACCAACAGGGATGCGCCCAGACTTCACAGCCGGTGGGGGAGCAACCAACTTCCATCGACGCGTCCGCTCAGCTTCCCGGTTATGGTCGATTCTGAGTTGAACAAAATCGGAAGCCGCTTCTCCATCAATGTAAAAATCTCCCATCAAGGGACCGCACTGCTCCTGGATCTGGAGCAGAATTTCTGGTGGGCGGGAGGCGATCACGATACGGACATTCACTTGAGCCCTGTGGGCTACATCGCTGTGGAAAAGTCCTGGATGCCCCGAATTGGTTACCCTGCTGACTCAAAGCTGTTTGTTAAATTGATTGAAATGACTACCGATGACCAGGCTGAGATCACTATTAGTGAGGGTGTAGGCCTGACCGCGCAAATCACCCCCATCTACGTGAAATATGACCCGTCCATGATCAAGCCAGGCCAACTTTACGCACTGACCGGCTCATTCGAGAGCCATGGTCAGCACCGACTGTCGCTGGGTCTTAAACCGGCGAAATTGATACTAATGCCTGAAATTGTTCAGCCCCCGGTTTTCGGTGGCTGAATTCAACGTACAGATCGACGCTTAGCGAAAACGCCGCTTACGTCATCCCACAGGCGCCAGTACTCTACTGGCGCTTTCTACACGGAAATACTTTTGAAAAAATTGACTCTGCTCGCCTCGCTTGCCTTGCTGACAGCCTGCCAAACGCCTTCGCCCGCGCCTGAAATATCACTCGATGGTGAAGTTTTTTACTTGCAACGCATTGCGCTGCCACCCACTGCCACGCTGAGTGTCAGCTTGCAGGATGTATCGGTGGCCGACGCGCCAGCCTTGGTCCTTGACGAACAGAAGGGCCAGATCACAGGACAGGTGCCTCTGCCATTCCATCTGAGTTACGATCCCGCCCAGGTCAAGCCGGGTCATCGCTACTCGGTGAGCGCGCGCATCGAAGTTGACGGCAAGTTGCTGTTCATCACCACCGAACACCACGCCGTACAGCTTGATGGCAGTGATCCACAGCCACTGAAAATCCGCGTCGACGCCGTTCGCTAATTCATTTTTTAACAGGGAAGCTGCCATGTTCCGCCCTAACCTTCGCTTTGCCGGCCTGTGCGCAGGCCTGATGATTTCCGCGAGCGCACTCGCACTGTCTTCAGCGACCTGTCGCAGAAAGACGCCACCGGCGATCTCAAGGACGCCCTGACCCAGGGTGCGCAACTGGCCGTAAAACAACTCGGCACCCCGGGCGGCTTCAGCAACAACCCGGACGTGAAAATCGAACTGCCGGGCAAACTGGGCAAAGTCGCGAGCAAGATGAAACAGTTCGGCATGGGTGATCAGGTCGATGAGCTGGAAGCCAGCATGAACAAGGCGGCGGAAACCGCAGTCACCCAAGCCCAGCCAATCCTCGTCGATGCCGTGAAGAAAATGACCGTGGAAGACGCCAGGGGTATCCTTAGCGGCGGCAACGATTCGGCCACCCAATACCTGAACAAGACCAGTCGCGAACAGATCTGCGCCAAATTCCTGCCCATCGTCAAGCAAGCCACCGACAAGGTTGGCCTGGCCCAGCAGTACAACTCGTTCGCCGGACAAGCGGCGACCATGGGCGTAGTGGATGCGAAAAACGCCAACGTCGAAAACTACGTCACCGAGCAAGCGTTGAATGGCTTGTTCGAGATGATCGGCAAACAGGAAGAAACCATCCGCCAGAACCCGGCGGCTGCGACCAGTTTGGCGAAGAAGATATTTGGGACGTTGTAATTTTTAACTGACGGCAACGCCAGAGCCCCCCCTGAACCTGTGAAGGCCAGCGGCTTTTTTTTGCGTTACATCGCAGTGAAGATGCGGCGGAGTTGGTAACGCCACTATGCCCCTCGAGTATTTGGCAGAAGTAAGAAAGTTCCTCCCAGATCAAACCCACTCTTCGTCCCGGATTGCAGGAATTACCCTACATAAAAATTTTGGTATCGACTCTATGGTTAGCACTCGTCAATACCGACGATTCTTTGAAAAGGAAGTCAATATGAATAGCGAAAAAGAAATTACCGGCAACGTGATTTATCTCGAAAAAGTTGGCCTTCTGCCTGGCTCGACCCTCCATGTCAGCTTAGTGGATGTCACTCAGCCAAATGCTCTAAAAACACTGGCTACAGAGATCTATTCCAATGTGAATCAAAATGGCATGGACTACACATTGAGTTGCGAGCTTGCAAAACTGCAGTACGGGCACACCTACTCCATCAGTGCAAGCATCCTCTATGAAGACCAAGTGGTCTTCACCTCCACGGAACATGCCCCGCTGGATTTGAGCGCGGAGTTTTTGTGGGTCAAAGATGTGGTGGTGAGCATCGTTAGTGTTTCGCCAGGCGCATAACCGGCAGTTTTGCTGAAATTGTCGTTGGCGCCTCCAGGTGCCAACGACACCACGTGTCCAACACGGCCTGAGTTGGACACGCCGGTCATTGGACAATTGATGCGGCGAAAACAGCAATAGCACCTGAAACCTGACATTTTCCTTATAATTGACGGAAAGCATGGCTATTTCCGTTTTATTCACACTACAAACCAATTGCCCAAGAAGATACCGACATCTTCTTGAGTCCCGTGGACTGCATTGCAGTCGAAAAAAACTGGATGCCCGGAATTGGTTAACCCGCCAATTCAAAGTTGTCTGTGACGCTGGCTGAAAAGACTATCGACGAAAACGGCCTGGCAACACCCAACATCCGGACTTGAAGTATCGCTGGATGGTAAAGTTTTTATCTGCAAACTGGCGAATGTCGGCGCCGATCTTTTTTAAACGCCAATGACAAGGATCCGCCTCATGAAAAAACTCTCCCTACTCGGACTTGCTGTCTTGCTAAGCGCCTGTCAATCCATGCAATCTGCTCCGAAGGCCAGCCTCGACGGCGAAGTCTTTTACTTGCAACGCAGCGCCCTGCCCCCCACCGCCATCCTGAGCGTGAGCTTGCAGGACGTGTCCCTGGCCGACGCGCCGGCAGTGGTCATCGACGAACAGAAGTCTCAGGTCAAAGGCCAGGTGCCCCTGCCATTCCATCTGAGTTACGATCCGGCCAGGTCAAACCGGGTCATCGCTACTCCGTCAGCGCGCGCATTGAAGTTGACGGCAAGTTGCTGTTCATCACCACTGAACATCATGCCGTGCAACTCGATGGCAAAGACCCGCAGCTCCTGAAAATCCGCGTCGACGCAGTCCGCTAAATTCATTCTTCGAACAAGGAAGCTCTCATGCTCCGCCCTACCCTTCGCTTTGCCGGCCTGTGCGCAGGCCTGATGATTTCCGCGAGCGCACTCGCGCTGTCCCTCAGCGACCTGTCGCAAAAAGACGCCACCGGCGGTCTCAAGGACGCCCTGACCCAAGGCGCGCAACTGGCCGTAAAACAACTTGGCACCCCAGGCGGGTTCAGCAACAACCCTGACGTAAAAATCGAACTGCCGGGCAAACTGGGCAAGGTCGCCAGCAAAATGAAGCAGTTCGGCATGGGTGATCAGGTCGATGAACTGGAAGCCAGCATGAACAAAGCGGCGGAAACCGCCGTGACCCAGGCCCAGCCGATCCTGGTCGATGCCGTTAAGAAAATGACCGTGGAAGATGCCAAGGGCATCCTCAGCGGCGGCAATGACTCGGCCACCCAATACCTGAACAAGACCAGCCGCGAACAGATCCGCGCCAGGTTCCTGCCCATCGTCAAGCAAGCCACCGACAAGGTTGGCCTGGCCCAGCAGTACAACTCCTTCGCCGGGCAAGCGGCGACCATGGGCGTAGTGGATGCGAAAAACGCCAACGTCGAAAACTACGTCACCGAGCAGGCGCTGAATGGCTTGTTCGAGATGATCGGCAAACAGGAAGAAACCATCCGCCAGAACCCGGCGGCTGCAGCGACCAGTTTGGCGAAGAAAGTGTTTGGCACGCTCTGAGCCGCTACACAAAACCTGTGGGAGCAGTCTTGCTCCCACAAAGGTTCAGGCCGCTGATACGGGTCTTAGAAAGAACACCCACTCGCGCCCCATCTTGCGTTTCTCGAACAACTTCAACGCGACCAGCCCATTTAGCGTGGCTGATGCCGTGTTGTAAGAGCAACCGAGATTTTCCTTCACATTGACCGCCGTGAACTCCTTGGCCATTCCGCTCCTGGCTACCTGAAACAATGCCCGCTGTTTCTCGGTGAGCTGGTCGAGAAAACCACTTTCACGCAACCAGCAATCAAATTGCTCAGCATCGTCCAGACTTTTCCGATAAGTCCCGGTAAAACTGCCCACAGCCCGCAACACCACCGAACACTGGAAATCGATGAAGTACGTCAGATCCAGCTCATCCGCTTCGGTATTCAAATACGACCGCCCGTACTTCAACGGCGCATTGCGCAACAAAACACTGATGGCGATGTAGCGAAACGCCGAGTAGTCATTTTTGAACATGAACCAGTAAAACAACGCACGCGCTACCCGACCGTTGCCGTCGCGAAAAGGATGCTCGTAACCCAAGACAAAATGCAGCGCGATGGCTTTGATCAATGGATGAAGGTAGTCCGCTTGATGAGGGTTGTTGTGGGGTTGATTGATCCACTTCGCCAGCCCCTGCAAACGTGACACGAGCCCTGTTGCAGGTGGTGGCGAATGCACGGTGTTGCCCTCGCCATCCTGGACTACGACGTCATCGTTGGTCCTGAATGCTCCAGGCGAGTACTGCGAATCGTCGATACCCTCGACGCCAACTCGATGCATGGCCGCAATCAGCTCAACGCTCAGTGGCTCGTAACGCTGCTCCCAGGCGAAGTTCATCATCTTGAAGTTACCGATGACCATTCGTTCATCCGGTGTGCGCGGCGAACGATGGCGCTTGAGCATGTCCTTGGCCACCCGCGTCGTGGTGGCCGCACCTTCAAGCTGGCTGCTGCTGATGGCCTCGTCTTCGATCAGATCATTGAGCAAATAGCTGAAATGAGCGCGCTCGCCAATCTGGCCGGTCATGTATTCCAGCACTGCGGTTGTCGCCTGACGATCCACTACGGAAATGGCTTTTTGCGCCTGCGGCGTCAGCATGAACTTCAGCCAGCAGGCCGGTTCACCCAAAGGCAAAAGGCTCGAATACTGTGCAGTCCGCGCTTTCTTGACCAAGGCCCAGCACAGGTTCGAATCCAGCCCGGGCGCCCAGCGGTAGCGCAATGAATCGAACGGCAGGTAACGCCCCTGATCGTCCAGGGGCTTGAGCAAGGCGAGGTACTCCGAAAGGCGTTCCTTGTGGGGCGATCGCAACAGCCGATCAAACACCGGATCGGACCGGCCTCTCAATGTGGGTGGATTTTTCATGGCGCTGTCTCAAACATGCGTGAAACTTGGCTCTGAGTACAACACCTGAGCTTTTTAGCCTCAATATCAGACGGGGCCGAGATCAATGTAGGAACAATGAAGGCCCGCTGGTTGGTACAGGTTCAGCGGGCTTTTTCCTTTGACTATTGCTGCGGATCCAGCTGATCGAGGACGCGATTCACTGATAGCTGCGCCAGGACGATCATCTGCTGAATGCCGAGTGCCAGATTGCAGGTGGGGCCGGTCAGGATGGACGACAGTTCGGTCGCCATCACGTTGGCTGAGGCGAGGGTTTCGTAGGCGTGGACCAGCAGGGTTTCGGAATCGACGTCTGGGCGGATGGTGAAAATTGGGCAGGGGCGACTTGAAGCGCCGATATGTTCTGCGGTTTCTGAAGCCGGGGGGTTTGGGCTGGGTTTGATCATTGTGAAGCTCCTAACGAAAGTTGGAGCAGCCAGCATCACTTGCAGATGATGGGTGGCAGCTGTGTGCAGGTCTGCAAGACCGAGTCGTTAGGCAACCTCGGCAGATCCGAAGATCTCCCGCACACAGCCACCATAAATCGGTGGTCGCTAAAAAAGCGCCACGATTATAGGTGCGCCAGTGGGCGCCTAACAAACTATTGGCGGGCTTGCAGTCCCGGTCGCTGAATTGACAGCGACGAGCAAAGGCTAGAGATCGGGCTTCCGACGAGCAAGCTGAAAGTCTTGTGGGAATGGTCTGAATGAATGGCTTGGGCGATAAACAGCGTTGACTGTAAGTCCGTCATCGCGAACAGGCTGGCTCCTACAGTTGGGCTGGGTGACATCTGCAAGGAATGGGTTGGCTGGTAGGCCGCCTTCGCGAGCAAGCCCGCTCCCACAATTGGGCTGGGTACATCTGTGAGGAATTGGTTGGCTGGCGGGCCGTCTTCGCGAGCAAGCCCGCTCCCACAGTTGGGCTGGGTACATCTGTGAGGAATAGGTTGGCTGGCAGGCCGCCTTCGCGAGCAAGCCCGCTCCCACAGTTGGGCCGGGTACATCTGTGAGGAATTGGTTGGCTGGCGGGCCGTCTTCGCGAGCAAGCCCGCTCCCACAATTGGGCTGGGTACATCTGTGAGGAATTGGTTGGCTGGCGGGCCGTCATCGCGAGCAAGCTCGCTCCTACAGTTGGGCTGGGGACATCTTCAAGGAATTGGTTGGCTGGCAGGCCGCCTTCGCGAGCAAGCCCGCTCCCACAATTTGGTCTGCGCACGGACCAGACAACTAGGCCGGCCGGTAGGCCGCCTCGGTTGCTTTTGATCTGCCCGCCCCCTCGGGAGGCTGAGTGGAGGTGTTCATCCGGGGATTGGCGCGCAGCGCCGTTCGACGCAGTCGAACTCATTGCATGTAGGTCGAAGCGAAGCCGACCGGAGGGCAATGCCCCCGGATGAATACCGGAGCGAAGGAACCCCGAGCCTAAGCGAGGGGCCGTACGTAAGGGGCGAGACCTTTTGGTTCCTTTTGGGGCGTTTGCCAAAAGGGACTCGCCGTAAGGGCGAAACCGCCAGTGGCCGTTACCGAAGAAATGGATATGTACCCGGTCAAACGGACTCCTTCCTGACCCGAAACCAGGCCGCATACAACGCCGGCAAAAACAGCAGCGTCAACGCCGTAGCAACAATCAACCCCCCCATGATCGCCACCGCCATCGGCCCGAAAAACACACTGCGCGACAGAGGAATCATCGCCAACACCGCCGCCAGCGCCGTCAGCACGATCGGCCGGAACCGCCGCACCGTCGCCTCGATGATCGCCTGCCAAGGCTTGAGCCCCGCCGCAATATCCTGCTCGATCTGATCCACCAGAATCACCGAGTTACGCATGATCATCCCGGACAAGGCGATAGTCCCCAACATGGCCACGAAACCAAAGGGCTGGCGGAACACCAACAGAAACAGCGTCACCCCGATCAACCCCAGCGGCGCCGTCAGGAACACCATCGCCGTGCGCGAAAAACTTCGCAGCTGCAGCATCAGCAAGGTCAACACCACCACGATGAACAACGGCACACCGGCCTTCACCGAGTTCTGTCCGCGCGCCGAGTCTTCCACCGTGCCGCCGACATCCAACAAGTACCCGTCGGGCAGTTCAGCGCGAATCGGATCGAGGGTCGGCATGATCTGCTGCACCAGCGTCGCCGGTTGCTCCTTGCCATAGATGTCGGCGCGAACCGTCACGTTGGGCAGGCGGTTGCGGTGCCAGATGATGCCCTCCTCGAAGCCGTATTCCAGGGTCGCGATCTGCGACAGCGCGACGCTGCGACCGTTATCGGTCGGCACCGCCAGGCTCGGCAGCAATGACAACTCGGTGCGCTCATGCACGGTGCCGCGCAACAGGATCTCGATCAACTCGTTGTCTTCACGGTACTGGCTGACACTGGAACCGGTCAGGGAGCTTTGCAGGAACCTCGACAGGTTGGCCGTGCTCACGCCCAGCGCCCGCGCACGGTCCTGATCGATGTTCAGGTACACCACCTTGCTCGGTTCTTCCCAATCCAGGTGGACGTTGACCACATGCGGGTTCTCGCGAACCTTGGCCGCGACCTTGCGCGCCAGCGCCCGCACCTCCTCGATGTGCTCCCCGGTCACGCGGAACTGCACCGGATAGCCAACCGGCGGACCGTTTTCCAGGCGCGTGACCCGCGAACGCAGAGCGGGAAATTGCTCGTTAAGGGTTGAGATCAACCAGGTGCGCAGGGCTTCCCGTTCTTCGATGGTTTTTGCCAGGACGACAAACTGGGCGAAGCTCGCAGCCGGCAGTTGCTGATCCAGCGGCAGGTAGAATCGTGGCGAACCGGTGCCGACGTAGGCCACGTAATTGTCGATCCCGGCCTTGTCCTTGAGCAGCGCTTCAAGGCGTTTGACCTCGTCGGCGGTATTGCTCAGCGAAGCGCCTTCGGCCAGTTTCAGATCGACCATCAACTCCAGGCGCCCCGATGCCGGGAAGAACTGCTGCGGCACAAACTTGAACAGCACGATGGAAGCGATGAACAACAGCACGGTCGCCAGGATCACGGTTTTGCGCCAGCGCACGCACCATTCCACCAGACGCCGGACGCGCTGATAAAACGGCGTGGCATAGGGATCGGGCTGGCCGGCACCGTGTTTGGCGGCATGAATCTTCGCCAGGTCCGGCAGGAGTTTTTCCCCGAGGTACGGCACGAAGACCACCGCGGCCACCCACGACGCCAACAGCGCGATGGTGACCACCTCGAAGATCGAGCGGGTGTATTCGCCAGTGCCCGATTGCGCCGTGGCAATCGGCAGGAAGCCGGCCGCGGTGATCAGCGTACCGGTGAGCATCGGGAACGCGGTACTGGTCCAGGCATAACTCGCCGCTTTGACCCGGTCGAAGCCCTGCTCCATTTTGATCGCCATCATTTCCACGGCAATGATCGCGTCGTCCACCAGCAAACCCAGGGCCAGTACCAGCGCGCCGAGGGAGATCTTGTGCAGGCCGATGCCCAGGTAATACATGCACGCGAACGTCATCGCCAGCACCAGCGGAATCGCCAGCGCCACCACCATGCCAGTGCGCACGCCAAGGGAGAAGAAGCTCACCAGCAACACAATGGCCAGCGCCTCGACCAACACTTGCACGAACTCACCAACACCGGTTTTCACCGCCGCCGGTTGGTCGGAGACTTTGCGCAACTCCATGCCGGCCGGGAGGTTTTTCTGTATGCGGGCGAACTCGATTTCCAGCGCCTTGCCCAGTACCAGGATGTCACCGCCGTTCTTCATTGCCACCGCCAGGCCGATGGCGTCTTGCGCCATGAAGCGCATGCGCGGCGCCGGTGGATCGTTGAAACCACGGCGCACGTCAGCCACGTCGGAGATGCGGAAGGTGCGATCACCGACCCGGATCGGGAAGTTCTTGATCTCGTCGACCGTTTGAAAATTCCCCGTCACCCGTAGCTGCAAGCGCTCGCTGCTGGTTTCGAAGAAACCTGCCGTCGACACCGCGTTCTGTTCTTCAAGGGCTTGCTGGACGACCGCCAGCGGCAAGCCGAGGGTGGCGAGCTTGACGTTGGAGAGTTCGATCCAGATTTTCTCGTCCTGCAACCCCAGCAGCTCGACCTTGCCCACATCCTTGACCCGTTGCAGCTGGATCTGGATGCGGTCGGCGTAATCCTTGAGCACGGCGTAGTCGAAGCCCTCGCCGCTCAGGGCGTAAATATTGCCGAAAGTGGTGCCGAATTCATCGTTGAAAAACGGTCCCTGAATCCCCGGCGGCAGGGTATGACGGATGTCGTTGATCTTCTTGCGCACCTGATACCAGAGCTCCGGGATCTCCACCGAGTGCATGGAGTCGCGCGCAATGAAGGTCACCTGGGATTCGCCGGGGCGGGAGAACGACACGATGCGTTCGTATTCGCCGGTTTCCATCAGTTTCTTTTCGATGCGTTCGGTGACCTGGCGCGAGACTTCCTCGGCGGTCGCCCCCGGCCAGTTGGTGCGAATCACCATGGCCTTGAAGGTGAACGGCGGGTCCTCACTCTGGCCGAGCTTGGTGTAGGAAAGTGCGCCGACGATGGCCAGCAACAGCATCAGGAACAGGACGATCTGGCGATTACGCAGCGCCCATTCGGAAACGTTGAAGCGCATCGGGGCTTACTCCTTGTCCGCCAGATTGACCACGCGATTGGAGCGATCCACCGGGCGCACCTGCTGCCCTTCGAGAAGCACATGAACACCGGCGGCCACCACCCAGTCGCTGGCGCTGAGCCCTTCAAGCACCGGTACGGTTTTCTCGCCGAAGGCACCGACCCGCACCGGGGTCCTTTGCAAGGTGTTATTGGCGCGGACGACCCAGACATAGGTCACGCCGTTTTCCGCCGTCAGCGCAGACAGCGGAACGGACAGTGGAACCACGTCGGCGGCCTGCACGAACACTCGGGCGCTCTGGCCCAGTTCGACAGGCACAGTGCCGGTCTTGAAGGCGATACGCGCCGCGAAGGTACGCGACTTGGGATCGGCTGACGGCGACAATTCACGGATGCGCCCGGCGAGACGCTGGTCGGGCTGGGTCCAGAGTTCCACCGACACCGGTTCACCGACCTTGAAGCGGCCGAAGTTCTGCTCCGGCAGGCTGATCAAGACCTCACGCTCGCCATCGGTTGCCAGTGTGAACACCGTTTGCCCGGCTGCCACGACTTGCCCGACTTCCACCAGGCGCTTGGCCACGACGCCGTCCTGCGGCGCACGCAACACGGCGTAGCTGGCCTGGTTATTGGAAACGTTGAATTCGGCTTTGATTTGCTTGAGGCGCGCTTCACCGGAACGGTAGAGGTTTTCGGCGTTGTCGTATTGCGAACGACTGACCAGTTGGCGCTCCATCAGGGTCTTGTAGCGATCACGCTCGGATCGCACCAGGTTCAGATTGGCTTCGGCGGCTGCGACCTGGGCGCGAGTGGCCTCCAGTTGCAGGCGCACGTCCTGGGGATCGAGCTCCGCCAAGGGTTGATCGGCCTTGACCCGCTGCCCCTCCTCGACCAGTCGTCGGCTGACTTTGCCGCCGATGCGGAACGCCAGATCCGGTTCATACCGCGCGCGAACTTCACCGGGATAGCTTTCCATGGCCTGCGCCGAAGGCTCTGGCTGGACCACCATGGCCGGACGCACGCTGACTTGCGGCGCTTCTTCATGACCACACGCAGACAATAAAAAAGCCAGGGTGACTGGCAACGCGAGGGACAAGGCATAGCGGAACATGGTGAAGGACCTTTCGCTAATGGTGCTTTGAATAATTATACTGAGCAGTATGTTATTAATAGCAAACTCACCAGTCCAGTAATAAAAACGAATATGCCAAACAATCTTTCAGCACCCAATGGCCCAGGCAGACCCAAGGACCTGGTCAAGCGCCAGGCAATTCTCGATGCAGCGAAAGTGCTGTTTCTGAGTAAGGGTTATGCCAATACCAGCATGGATGCCGTCGCGGCCGAGGCCGGCGTGTCGAAGCTGACGGTCTATAGCCACTTCAACGACAAGGAGACGCTGTTCTCCTCCGCCGTGATGGCCAAGTGCGAGGAACAGTTGCCACCGCTGTTCTTCGAACTGCCGGAAGGCGTGGCCGTGGAAACCGTGCTGCTGAACATCGCGCGCGGTTTTCATCAACTGATCAACAGTGATGAATCAGTGAACCTGCACCGGCTGATGATGACCCTGGGCAGCCAGGACCCGAAACTCGCGCAAATTTTCTTTGAGGCCGGCCCAGAGCGCATGCTGCATGGCATGGAGCGCCTGCTGAGCAAGATCGATGAAAGTGGTGTGCTGCGCATCGACAAGCCGCACAACGCGGCCGAGCACTTCTTCTGCCTGCTCAAGGGCGCCGGGAATTTCCGTTTGCTGTATGGCTGCGGCGAGCCACCGGTTGGCGAAGAGGCGGAGAGCCATGTGCGGGAGGTGGTGGGGTTGTTTATGCGGGCTTATCGGCCTGATTGAGGCAGATGAACTTGCAGCGTTTATACTGACGCTTTCGCGAGCAAGCCCGCTCCCACAGGTGACCTGGTTCCGTCAGACAGTACGCGGTCGAATGTGGGAGCGGGCTTGCTCGCGAAAGCAGGCGCTGCGGTCTTAAGGCTTGAGCGCCTTCTTCGGATAGATGTCATACCGACTGGACTTGCCATCCAGCGCATGACTCGGCTTCGGCCCTTCAATGCAAGGCGCCTTGCGCGGGCGCTTGACCACCACCCTGTGGCTGGCCAGGGCCAGCGCGGCTTCGAGCAATGCCGGCGCATCCGGATCATCGCCCACCAGCGGCCGGAACAGGCGCATTTCCTTCTTCACCAGCGCGGTTTTCTCGCGGTGCGGGAACATCGGGTCGAGGTAGATCACCTGGGGCGGTTCGCCCTCCCAGTTGCGCATGACCTCGATCGAATTGCCCTTGAGCAAGCGCATGCGCGCCACGATCGGGGCCACGTCGAAATCTTCCGCGCCACGGGCCAGGCCGTCTTCCAGCAAGGCACCGATCAGCGGCTGACGCTCGATCAGGCTCATCTCGCAACCGAGGCTGGCCAGCACGAACGCATCCTTGCCCAGCCCCGCCGTGGCATCCAGCACCCGTGGGCGCACGCCTTGGGCGACGCCAACAGCCTTGGCGATCATCTGCCCGCTGCCGCCGCCGTACAGTCGGCGATGGGCCGCACCACCCTCGACGAAGTCCACCCGCACCGGCCCCGGCGCATCCGGCCCCAGCTGTTGCAGCTGCAAGCCCATGTCACCCACCTGCAAGGCAAATTCGCCGTCCGCTACTTGCATTGGCAAGCCCAGGCGCTCGGCCCATTGCTCGGCTTGTGGCTCGAAAGCCGCGTCGAGGGCCTGAACATGGATGCGGCAGGCCGCAGGTTGATCAATCATCGGAAAACACGCTCAAAAAATTAATGATCGGCAAAAACTGCCGATAACAAAACTATCGAGCATTTTGCCAGAGCTGAGCGTCTACCGAGAGAAATGTCAGACATTCAACCCACAATCACAGGTTTTATCTCGCCCTACGGCGACTACAACCTGCGAAACACCCAGGCACTGAGCGGCGTCAGCCACATCTGGCAGGATTTCTTTGCCCGAGCGCTGGCCGAACAGTCGGGTGAAGTGCTACCTGAGTCTCTGAATTTTCCACCGGTCGATCTCGAAAGCCCAGTCGAACCCACGGTCGGCAGCGACCTGCTGGCCCACATCGTGTCCCAGCGTGAATGCGACGTGAAGGACAACATAATCCGCCCGCCCGAGCCGCTGTTCCTGCCGATTGCCGAATTCGAAATGGACCTGGCGGACAAGCCGTTCCCACCGTTCCCGGCGGACGAAATCGTCGCCCAGCAAAAACAGCAGGACTTCGAAAGCGGCTGGGTTCGCCCGATCGTATTGAACGCCGGTCAACCGCTGCCAGAAGCTGGCCCTGCCCTGCAACCGCGTCCGCTGCACCTGCCCATCGCCGAGTTCGAACTCGAGCTGCTCGACAAGCCGTTCCCGCCGTTCTCGCCAGAAGAACGGGTGGAGCAGCAGAAACAACTCGATTTCGACAATGGCTGGGCGCGCCCGATCATCCTGCAGAACCTGCGCATCGCCGCCTGATCCTCAGCCGCGCCCTCTTCCCTCAACCTTTGAAAAACTGATTCGCCTTCTGATACGGCATCGACCGGGACGTGAAACCGAACGTGCCTGAGGTCTGGATTTCTTCGGCGGCGCGGAAGAATTCGCCATAGGCCGCCAAGGCCAGCGCCGAACCGACGCTGATACGTTTGACGCCCATTTCACCCAACTGCGCGACCGTCAGCTTCAAGCCGCCCGACATCAACACATTCACCGGTTTTGGTGCCACGGCGCGCACCACCGCCAGCACATCCTCGGCACTGCGCAAGCCCGGTGCGTAGAGCACATCGGCACCGGCCTCGGCGAATGCCTGCAAACGGCGGATGGTGTCGGCCAGATCGGGATTGCCGTGCAGAAAGTTTTCCGCCCGGGCAGTCAACGTAAAGTGGAACGGCAGACTGCGAGCGGCAGCCACAGCAGCTTCGATGCGCGCCACGGCGTGTTCAAAACAGTAGATCGGGCCTTCTTCGCGGCCGGTGGCATCTTCGATCGAACCGCCGACCGCTCCGACCTCTGCCGCGCGCAAGATACTTTTGGCGCAATCAGCCGGGTTGTCGGCAAAACCGTTTTCCAGGTCGACGGCAACCGGCAGGTCGGTGGCGGCGACAATCGCCTGAACGTTCATCAGGGTATCGTCGAGGGTCAATCCGCCATCGGCACGCCCCTGGGAAAAGGCATAACCGGCACTGGTAGTCGCCAGCGCCTCGAAGCCGAGGCTGGCAAGCATTTTTGCCGAACCGGCATCCCACGGATTGGGAATCACAAATGCCCCGAGGCGTTCGTGAAGGGCTTTGAACGCCTGGGCTCGAAGGGTTTGCGCATCCATTGGGCAGGCTCCTGAAGAGGGGAAAGAATCCGCCTCAGAGCAGGCCAAGTTGCTCGGCGACGGGTTCTCTGTATAGCTCAGGCAGCGCTGGCAAGCCAGGCAAACGCAGCATCAGCCGGGCGTGAAAACGCTGCGCCAGTTTCGCGGCCAGCAGGTTGTCGGCCGTGTGCAGGAAGATGTACGGCGTACGACCTTCTTCGATCCATAACGCGATTTTCTCGACCCATGGTTCCAGGAACGTATCGTTGGCCTCAAGCGTCGGATGGCCGATAAAACGCACCTGCGGAAATTGCGTGAATGCCGCCGGCCGCGGTGGCACACGGGGTTTCTTCGACTGGGCGTGGAGCACCGAAGGCTCGGTCGAGGTGCAACTGAACAGCGCACGGGGATCGAGACAGATGCGTTCGACACCGCGATCCAGCAACAGCCGGTTGAGCATTCGTTCGCTGTCACCCTTGGCGAAAAACTCGTCATGCCGCACTTCAACGGCCAGTGGTCGCTGCAGGGCATCGATAAACCCGGCCAGCTCAGGCAAACGTTGGGGCGTGAAGCTTTTCGACAACTGCAACCACAACGGCGACACCCGTTCACCCAGAGGGCCGAGCAATTGCAGAAAGGTTTCGGCGGCGGTCAGTTGCTCGCGCAGATCGCCACCGTGGCTGATCTCACCGGGAAACTTGGCAGTGAAACGAAAATGTTCGGGCATGGTTTCGGCCCAACGCTGCACGGTGCTGGCAGCCGGGCTCGCGTAGAAGGTCGTGTTGCCTTCCACGGCATTGAAAACCTGGCAATAGAGATCAAGAAAGTCGGCGGATTTGGCGTCCGGCGGATACAGGTAGTCGCGCCAGGCGTTTTCGCTCCAGGATGGGCAACCGAGGTAATACGGCAGCACCATCAGATGTACAGGTCGAGACCCAGCACATCCGCTTCCCAATCGACGAAACCGGCGGTGCTCAGGTAGCTGGCCAGGGCTGTCGCTACGCTTTTGCTCATGGCACGGTGGTAAATCATGTCTTGCTGACGGGCGGGAAGATTGCTCAGTTTTTGCGCAGAGGCTTTAGCGGCGCGGGCAGCCAATTGCTCTTCAGTCGGGAATTCCAGCTCGCCTTCGATATCAATGGCGTCGTCTTCCACCACGCGGCCTTTGCGGGGTTTGCGCTTGATGGGGTAGGACTGAGAGGAAACGCCGTCTATACGCATAAGTGCATACTCGGAATCAGTGATGGCAGTTTAGTGGCGCAAAATCCACTTCGCAAACCGCCGAGTGATAACTAGAACACATAAAAGGCAAAAGGTTTAAAAGCTGGGGTTAGAAAATGACGATTGGCAGAACTGGTGCAGAACACTAACCCTGTGGGAGCGGGCTTGCTCGCGAAGACGGTGTGCCAGGCAACAGAAATGTTGAATGTTATACCGCCTTCGCGAGCAAGCCCGCTCCCACAGGTACTGCGTGAATCAACGCGCCTTGGGCGTCGCCACTTTATCGCGCAGATACACCGGCTGCGCCTCATCGGCCACGATCGCCTCGCCGCGCGCCCAGGCAAATCGCGCCAGTGTCAGCAAGTCTTGCGCGTGGGGCAACATGCCCGCGTCCTGCCCGCTCAGGCTGACGGCGATACGCTCGCCATAGCCCCAACCGGTGCCTGCGCCGAACCATTCGCCGCCGACATCGGCCGGCAATGCAGCGGACTCCGGCGGCAGTACCGCTTCCGCCCCCACCAGGCGCATCTCCCCGGCCGTTTCGCGGTAGCAACCCCAATACACTTCATCCATACGCGCATCGATGGCGGCGGCGACCTGAGTGGCGCCGTGTTCGCGCAGCGCACGTTGCGCCAGCACGGCCAGGTTCGACACCGGCAGCACCGGGCGATCCAGGGCAAACGCCAGGCCTTGCACCACGCCGATGGCGATGCGCACACCGGTGAAGGCGCCCGGGCCACGGCCGAAGGCAATGGCATCGACCGCTTGCAGCGTGGTGCCCGCATCGGCCAGCAATTGCTTGATCATCGGCAACAGCTTCTGCGCGTGCAGGCGCGGGATCACCTCGTAATGGCTCGTGACCTTGCCGTCATGCAGCAAGGCAACGGAGCAAGCTTCAGTCGCGGTGTCCAGGGCCAGCAAGGTGCTCATCGATGTATCCACAAGAGAGATCAGAAAAAAGTGCGTCAGTATAAACAACTACGGCCCGCAAGCGGGCCGTGGATGATGCAGCGGGTCAGACTTTTCAGCTCAGGGCTGCAAGCACCTTGGCGGTGATCGCTTCAACCGAGCCAACGCCTTCGATGTGGCTGTACTTCGGCTTGCCATTGGCAGCCGACAGCTTCTGGTAGAAGTCCACCAGCGGCTTGGTCTGGGAGTGGTAGACCGACAGGCGATGACGCACGGTTTCTTCGGTGTCGTCCTTGCGCTGTACCAGCTCTTCACCGGTGACGTCGTCAATACCAGCCACTTTCGGCGGGTTGTAGACGATGTGGTACACGCGGCCGCTGGCCTCGTGAACACGGCGACCGGCGATACGCTGGACGATTTCTTCGTCTTCAACGGCGATTTCAACCACGGCATCGAGCTCGACGCCTGCAGTCACCAGGGCTTCAGCCTGGGGAATGGTGCGCGGGAAGCCATCGAACAGGAAACCGTTGGCGCAGTCGGACTGGGCGATGCGGTCCTTGACCAGTGCGATGATCAGGTCATCGGACACCAGGCCACCGGCATCCATGATGCTCTTGGCCTTGATGCCCAGCTCGGTGCCGGCCTTGACCGCTGCACGCAACATGTCGCCGGTGGAGATTTGTGGAATGCCGAATTTTTCGGTGATGAACTGTGCCTGAGTACCTTTACCGGCCCCGGGAGCTCCCAGCAGAATGACGCGCATCGATGTGCTCCTCAATTTTTTATATGGATAACGTCAGATTCGCCTCGTGGGGCCAATCTCAAAAATAGGGTCGTGACCGCCCAAACGGTCAAAGGCTGATCAAGATACACAGCAGGCTGCGCCCACACAAGACGCCAAAAGTCGGAGAAACCGCTGCCTCCTGCGACCATTGCGCACAGTTTCCCAAGTCGCAACCCCGTCATTAACTGTCGCCTGGCAGCACTTTTGCACCCGTCAAACGGCGGCATCCGGCTCACCTGCCGGATGCCTGACCCCATGGCAAAGACCTTAGCCGGTGTTGCGCAAACCGGCGGCAATCCCCGCCACAGACACCAGCAAGGCCTGTTCTACCGGGCTGCCCTGCGCCACGTCCTGCACTCTTGAACGGGCCAGCAACTCGGCCTGCAATAGATGAAGCGGGTCGAGGTAGGTGTTGCGCAAGCGGATGAACTCAAGGGTCGCTGGGCTATGTGCCAGTAGCTGCGACTGCCCGGTCAGGCCGAGAACGATGGTGCACGCCTGCGACAATAGGTCGCGTAAGTGCGCACCCAATGGCAACAGATTCGGCTCTACCAGACGCTCATCGTAGGACTGTGCAATGTCGGCATCGGCCTTGGCCAGGACCATTTCCAGCATGTCGATGCGGGTGCGGAAGAACGGCCACTGCTCGCGCATTTGCCCCAGCAGTTCGCCTTCGCCACGCTCCAGCGCCTTGCTCAGGGCCGCTTCCCAACCCAGCCAGGCCGGCAGCATCAGGCGCGTCTGGGTCCAGCCGAAAATCCATGGGATCGCCCGCAGGCTTTCGATCCCCCCGGCCCGGCGCTTGGCCGGACGACTGCCCAGCGGCAAACGGCCGAGCTCCTGCTCCGGCGTGGACTGGCGGAAATACTCCACGAACTGCGGGTTTTCCCGCACCACGGCACGGTAGGCGCTGACACCATCCGCAGCCAGTTCGTCCATCAAATGGCGCCACTCGGGCGTAGGTGGCGGCGGAGGCAGCAAGGTCGCCTCAAGCACGGCGGCCAGATACAGATTGAGGTTTTGCTCGGCGATGTCCGGCAGGCCGAATTTGAATCGAATCATTTCGCCCTGCTCGGTGGTGCGGAAACGCCCCGCCACCGAACCCGGCGGCTGCGACAGGATCGCCGCGTGGGCCGGGCCGCCGCCACGCCCCACCGTGCCGCCGCGACCGTGGAACAACAGCAGCTCGACTTGTTGCTCGCGGCAGATATCCACCAGTCGCTCCTGCGCCCGGTACTGCGCCCAGGCCGCCGCGGTGGTGCCGGCGTCCTTGGCCGAGTCGGAGTAGCCGATCATCACTTCCTGCGGCCCTTGCAGGCGCGCGCGATAGCCCGGCAACAGCAGCAGCTTCTCGATCACCGGCCCCGCGTTGTCGAGGTCGGCCAGGGTTTCGAACAGCGGCACCACACGCATCGGCCGCAACACGCCGGACTCTTTGAGCAGCAACTGCACGGCGAGTACATCAGAAGCCGCACCGGCCATGGAGATCACATAGGAACCGAGGGATGCAGGCGGCGCAGCGGCGATTTCCCGGCAGGTCGCCAGCACCTCGGCGGTGTCGGCGCAAGGTTTGAAGTAGTTCGGCAACAAGGGCCGACGATTGCTCAATTCGCGCATCAGGAAGGCGATGCGCTCTTCTTCGCTCCAGTCTTCGTAGCGGCCGAGGCCAAGATAGTCGGTGATTTCAGTCATTGCGGCGGTGTGCCGCGACGAGTCCTGGCGTACATCCAGACGAACCAGGAACAGACCGAATGTCACTGCCCGACGCAGGCAATCGAGCAACGGCCCATCGGCGATCACGCCCATGCCGCACTCGTGCAGGGAGCGGTAGCAAAGCTCCAGTGGATCAAGCAGTTCGCGGTTGTCCTGCAGCACATCGATCGGTGCCGGCGCGGACGTCGACAAGGCGGCATGTGCCCAGTTACGCGTTGCCCGCAGGCGTTCGCGCAGGTGTTTGAGCACTGCCCGGTACGGCTCGGCGCTGTCTCCCGCCCTGGCCTTCAACTCATCGCTGGCCTGCTGCATCGACAGCTCAGCGGCCAGGCGATCGACATCGCGCAGGTACAAATCGGCCGCCATCCAGCGCGCCAACAATAAAACCTCTCGGGTCACCGCCGCCGTCACGTTCGGGTTGCCGTCGCGGTCGCCGCCCATCCACGAGGCAAAGCGAATCGGTGCTGCCTCCAGTGGCAGGCGCAGGCCGGTGGCGGCGTACAGGGCCTGATCGGCCTTGCGCAGATAATTGGGAATGGCTTGCCAAAGCGAATGCTCGATCACCGCGAAACCCCACTTGGCTTCGTCCACCGGCGTCGGGCGCGTGCGGCGGATCTCCTCGGTGTGCCAGGCTTCGGCGATCAGGCGTTGCAAGGTGGTCTTGATCTGCTCGCGCTCGGTACTGGTCAGATCACGGTGATCCTGAGCCGCCAGTTGCGCGGCGATGGCGTCGTACTTCTGGATCAGTGTGCGGCGTGCAACTTCGGTAGGGTGCGCAGTGAGTACCAGCTCGATCTCCAGCCGACCCAGTTGCCGGGCCAACGCGTCGGCGCCATGCCCTTCGGCGCGCAGGCGCGCGAGCAACTCCGGCAGCACCCGGGCTTCGAACGGCGCCTCCCGGGATTCCTCGCGACGGTGAATCAACTGATATTGCTCGGCGATGTTGGCCAGGTTGAGGAACTGGTTGAACGCCCGCGCCACCGGCAGCAACTCGTCTTCGGTCAACTGGTTGAGGCTGGCGCTGAGCTCGGCGTCCATGGAGCCGCGCCGGTCAGCCTTGGCGCCTTTGCGGATCTGCTCGATCTTGTCGAGAAAACCGTCGCCATATTGTTCACGAATGGTGTTGCCCAACAGCTCACCCAACAGGTGAACGTCCTCGCGCAAGCGTGCATCAATATCGGTCATCAGCAGGTCTCCAGCAAAAAATCCGGACGGCTAAGAAACAAGAGAGTGCCGCCCCAGACAGGTTCTTACAAGCAAGACGACGAAGGGCCTTTAAACCTTGCCTGTTGAAGCTAGTCTGAAGATTAACCGTACAACGGCTATCGCCGGCCAATGCCGCACACTCACCCTGCCTGCCACGAGCGGGAGCGCAATGAGGTCAATATGAAAATCCGCGAGCTTGCCCACCACTGGGAAGAAAACGCCAAGGGTCGCCTGACCGACACCGGCTACTCGATTCATCTGGACGTGGAGTCTGCCGCACGCCTGGCCGCGCTCGTCGAGATGTATCCCAAGCGGCATCCTGAAGAACTGCTCGGCGATCTGATCGGCGCCGCGCTGGAAGAGCTGGAAAGAAGCTTCCCGTACGTCAAGGGCACAACCGTGGTCGCCACCGATGAAGAAGGCGATCCACTGTATGAAGACATTGGGCCGACCCCGCGCTTTCTGGCGCTGTCCCGTCGGCATTTGCACGATTTGTCGGTGCCTGAGGACAAACAGAAACACTGATTTTCCACAGAACTTGTGGGAGCGGGCTTGCTCGCGAAAGCGGTTTAACATTCGACATCTACGTTGACTGATAGACCGCTTTCGCGAGCAAGCCCGCTCCCACATCAGCCCGTGTGCCAATTCAAAAAATTGCGCTTGTCCTGCCCTATAGGGCGCTGTCGACTCGATCCAGGTTTTTCGATAGCCGGCTAAATTCTCTGAACTTTCAAAAAAAGCCTCGGGTCAACCCAAGTAACCACGCCTGGGACGAGCGTTTCAAAATACCCCGCAATTGATGGTTTCAGCGCCCTGCCCAGGGTGGACTTCGACGTTTTTCAGGAACTGGCCCAATGGAGTTGAAGACCATGAAAACCCGAATCGGAAGTCCCTCATTCACCTGTTCGCGTAGCCTCAAACTGGCGGCGTTGGCTCTGGGCAGCAGCCTGGTCCTGGCCGGCTGCGCTGGTAACCCGCCGACCGAGCAGTACGCTGTCACCCAATCGGCCGTCAACGACGCCGTGAGCGCCGGCGGCACCGAGTTCGCCGCCGTGGAAATGAAGTCGGCCCAGGACAAGCTCAAGCAAGCCGAAATCGCCATGCACGACAAAAAATACGACCAGGCCCGGATGCTCGCCGAACAGGCCGAGTGGGACGCTCGCGTGGCCGAGCGCAAGGCCCAGGCGATGAAGGCCGAACAATCAGTGAAGGACGCGCAGAAAGGCGTTCAGGAATTGCGTCAGGAAAGCCAGCGCACCGTGCAGTAAGCGGCGCGGCACTACGCATTCCCACTCGACTAAAAGGACGAAATCATGAAATCCAGTCAATTGATGATCCCTGCCCTGCTGGCTGTCACCGTAACCCTGGCAGCCTGCTCCACACCACCGAACGCCAACCTCGAACAGGCCCGCACCAACTACACCGGCCTGCAATCCGATCCGCAAGCGTCCAAGATTGCGGCCCTGGAAACCAAGGAAGCCAGCGACTATCTGGACAAGGCCGATAAGGCCTACAGGGACAAGGAGGACGTGGCCACTGTCGACCAGCTTGCCTATTTGACCAACCAGCGCGTCGAAGTGGCCAAGCAGACCATCGCCCTGCGCACCGCCGAGGCCAGCCTGAAAGATGCCTCGGCGCAACGGGCTCAGGCGCGCCTTGACGCCCGTGATCAGCAGATCAAACAGTTGAAGGACAGCCTCAACGCCAGGCAGACCGATCGCGGGACGCTGGTGACCTTCGGTGATGTGCTGTTCGCCACCGACAAGGCCGAGCTGAAATCCAACGGCCTGGCGAACATCAACAAACTGGCGCAGTACCTACAGGAAAACCCCGAGCGCAAAGTGATTGTCGAGGGCTATACCGACAGCACCGGTACGGCGTCGCACAACCAGTCGCTGTCGGAACGTCGCGCGGGTTCCGTGCGTGCGGCACTGGTGAAGATGGGCGTTGATCCTGCGCGTATCGTCGCCCAGGGTTACGGCAAGGAATATCCGGTGGCGGATAACAGCAGCACTTCGGGCCGGGCGATGAACCGTCGGGTGGAGGTGACCATCTCCAATGACAATCAGCCGGTAATGCCGCGTTCGGCGGTGAGTTCATACACCCAGTAATCCACAACACAAACCAATGTGGGAGCGGGCTTGCTCGCGAAGGCGGTGTATCAGTCAACATTATTGTTGAAAGTTAAACCGCTTTCGCGAGCAAGCCCGCTCCCACATTGGATCTGTGTTGTTAGTTAGAACCGGTTTACGGCTCCAGCTTCTGCGGCGTCTCCTGCCCCATGCAGCGCACGGCTTTTTTCTTGCTGTCGACCAGCACGCCGGTCAGGCCTTTCTGTTCGGTGTCGAACAGCACCAGCACGCCATCGATGCACTGGGCCACTTGGGCCGCCGGCGCCAGGGAAACCTTGTAGTCCTCGCCCGGCACGGTCTTGAGCATGGTGAAGTCGCTGAGCAGCAACGCATCCTCGGGCTTGGCGAAGTGCAGGTAGCCGTACCACCACAGGGCACCGACGGTGCCGAGGATGCTGCAGATACCGGTGATGATCAGCGGGATGGCGTTACGTTCTTCACTCATTGCGGACTCTCTGGTGGTTCATCTTCTGAATTCGGGGGCGCCGGGTAGTTGGGGATTTCACCCAGGCGGCGCAGGCCGTTGAAATGTTGCGGGTCATCGAGATAACGCAGCATGACCTTGCGCCAGACCGGGTCGGCGAACGTCTGCACATGACCGCCACGGGTCAGTTGCAGCACCCGCGGCGGCGGCGCAGCTTGATACAGTCGGATGCCGTTGGAAAGAGGCACGATCGGATCGTCGATGCTGTGGTAGATCAGTTTCGGCACGTCCTTGAGTTGCGTCATGGAGTTGATCGCGCTGTCGCCGTCCGGCACCAGCCACGACAGCGGCACCTGGAACGTCCAGAACACCCATGAATTACTCAGCGCATACCGGCCGACACTGCGATAACTGGCGGGCACGCCGTCGAGGACAACAGCCTTGAGTTGTTTCTGCCGCTCGGGGTGTTGAACGAGGTAGTGGACAGCCATCGAACCGCCAAGGCTTTGGCCGAGCAGGATCAGCGGCTTGCCCTTGACCTCGGGGGCCTGGTCGAGCCATTTGAACGCCGCATCGATGTCCTGATAGATCGCCGGCAGGCTCGGTTTGCCTTCGGACAAGCCATAACCGCGATAGTCCACCAGCAGCACTTGATAGCCCTGTTCCGGCAACCACCAACTCCCGCCCAGATGCATTGGCAGATTGCCGCCGTTACCGTGCAGGTGCAGCACCGTGCCTTTGACCTCGACACCCGGCTTCACCGGCAGCCACCACGCGTTCAGCTTGAGACCATCGGCGGTGTTCAAGGTGACGGTGCGGTATTCGAGCCCGGCCTTTTCCGGCGTGAACAACTGGCCGGGTTCGGGATAAAACAGCAAGGAGCTGCAACCGCTCAGGGCCAGGAGAAGGCAGACGATGCCGAGGATTCTCATCCGTTGAAACCTCGCGAAAATGGGATTGGAATACGACCCAATGTGGGAGCGGGCTTGCTCGCGAATGCGGACTGACATTCACCATCTCTGCTATCTGATACACCGCTTTCGCGAGCAAGCCCGCTCCCACATTGAGTCCGCGTGATCCTTAAAGGATGTTCGAGTAATCCGCCTCGATCCGGTCCAGGCTCAGGTGGTTGAGGAAGTTGGAGAAGCACATCCACGCCGACAGCGCGTTCATGTCGCGGAACTGTTCCGGCAGGTACTTGGGCGGAACCACCAGACCTTCATCCACCAACTGGCGCAAGGTACGCATGTCTTCCAGGGTGGTCTTGCCGCAGAACAACAGCGGTATCTGCTCCAGCTTGCCTTTACGCACGGCCAGTTGAATGTAGTTGTAAATCATGATGAAGCCCTTGAGGTAGGACAAGTCTTTGGTAAATGGCAGACCTGTCGGCACCGAGCCGCGGAAAACGCGACTGGCGTTGCTGTAGCTCTCGGGCATTTCGAAGCCTTGCTCGCGGAAGAACTCGAACACCTGCAGGAAGTCGGCACCCTCCTCCACCATATGAATGGCCCGCGTGCGGTTGGTCAGTTTGCGCAGGCGACTGGGGTACGAGGCGAAGGTGATGATTTCCATCAGGATCGCCAGGCCTTCCTGGGTCACCGTCGACGAGGGCGGCCCCTTGGAGAGGAAGGTGCAAATCGGCTGGTTCAGGCCGTTGAGGGTGGTGCCGACATGCACCAGCCCTTCGTGGACCTCCAGGGCGCGCACATCGCGCTGATTGAACATCGCATCGGAGCGGATCTTGATGTAGTCGGCGCCAGCCGCCGCATCGGCGACGATCCCGTCGGACTCGAACACCCGGATGGTTTCCTCGGCTTCGCCAAATACCTTGTTCAAGCGATGCTGCAACAGGTCGACCGCATCCTTGGCCGTCAGCGTCTTCGGCTCATCCTTGAGGTCGCCGCGGCCGTCGATGTTGTTCAGGTATTCGGACAACATCATACCCAGGTCGGACAGCGTCGGGTCGCCGGCGTGGAACGCGTCGGAGGCAGCACCATACAATTCCTGCGAGATCAGGCCGAAATCCTCGGTGCCGCGCGCTTCGAGCATGCGCACCACCATGCGGTATTCCTTGCACATGCGACGCATGATCTGGCCGACCGGGTTGAACTGGCCGAGCTGGCGGGTGATGTCGCGCTCTATGTTCTGGAACTCCAGCTTCACTTTGCTGGAATCGAACGCCAGCGGCCGGTTGAGGTAGTAGTCGCGGTCCACCGCCGGCATTTCCTTGCCTTTGGCCTTGAGGAAGCCCTTACGAATGTTGTCGTCCCACTTGACCGCATCGAGGACGCGGATCGGCGTCTGCGCCAGCACGATGCGATCGGACAAAATGCGTATCGACTGTTGGTAATCGTCCACCCGAAACTCCTGTAGAAACCTGATTGTGCTGCTTATTTGGCTTTGGCCTGACGCTGGTAGCGCACGGCTTCGACGAACACATCGGAATTGGCCGGGTCGTCGAGGTAGGCGGTGACTTGATCCATGGAGCTGTTGATCAGCACGCCTGCGCCGTCGTCAGTCTGAAACGCTTCTCCGCTCAGGGCGTTTTGCTTCAGCGCCTGGTTGACCTGTTCGGGGTCGAGGTTGTACAGCACCAGTTCACGCTGGTCGGTCAGCTCGAAGCCGCCGATGATGAAATACCCGCCGAACTGCGCCGGCACCTTCGCCGACAAGTACCAACGGTTGCCATGGCGCGACACGGTAAAGGGGTAGGCTTCACGCTCCTTGGGTTTGGCCTTGAAGTAGCTGACGGCCTGGTAGCGATTGTCGGCGATGCGGGTCAACTCCAGATTGACGGGCTCGCCCCAGGCGCTGGTGCTGGTCCACTTGCCGAGCAACCCTTTGGGCGCGGGCTCGCTCGTGGGCAGCGGTTCCTTGAAGGTCACCAGACAGCCACTGAGCAGCAGGAACGACAAGGCGATCACAACGACACGCCAGGCTTTCATTCAATACTCCCTTGAAGATCACACGGCTTCACCCTGTGGGAGCGGGCTTGCTCGCGAAGGCGGTACATCAGTCGACATCAACTTTGACTGACACACCGCTTTCGCGAGCAAGCCCGCTCCCACAGGTCATGCACCAGCCGGACTACACCGACGCCAGCACCAGGTGCATGTAGCGCGTCAGGATGCCGAGCATTTCCTCTTCGGCGGCAGGCTCGTCTACGTTGAGCAGGCCCTGATATTCCATCCGGCCGATAATCGCCGTCAACACTTTGGCATCCTGATGCGGCTCGCGCGAGCCCAATACCTGGAACAGCTGGCAAGAGCCCTGCAGCAGGATTTGCTGATGCGAGCGCACCAGTTCGGCCAGGCGCGGGTTGAGCAACGCCTCCTGACGGAACGCCTGCTCGGCCATCAAATGTTCGCGACGATTGACCAATTGCCGGTGAACGTAATCGGTCATCAGCCGTGCAATGTCGTCCGCCAGTTTCGAGCGTGCCTGCGGGCTGCCGTCGCCACTGGCGATCATGTCGCGCAGCAGGCCCTCGTTGTTCACCCACAGCTTGCCCATGTACGCCGCACTGCGTTCCACGTATTGGGCGAAGGTATCGGTGAGCAGGTCATCGATATCCTTGAAATAGTAAGTGGTCGCCGACAACGGCACTTGCGCCTCGGCGGCCACCGCACGGTGCCGGACGGCACGCACGCCATCGCGCACAACAATGCGCATCGCGGCGTCGAGAATGTCCTGTCGTCGCTGTTCACTGCCCTGTCGGCTGGCCTTGCGACCCTGGTACTGAACGCTTTCAGCGACCGCAGTGGCGATACCCGCTGCACCTTCTTGAGCCATTGCACGAATCACGACAGGTATTTCCTCTCAGATGAAACTAACAAGTTGATACGTTTGTACCAGACAGGCAATAAAAAGCCGCCTCAAAGGCGGCTTTTTATTTGAAACACTTACGCTTGCGGCCGCATGTGCGGGAACAGGATCACGTCGCGGATCGACGGGGAGTTGGTCAGCAGCATCACCAGACGGTCGATACCGATGCCTTCACCCGCCGTTGGCGGCATGCCGTACTCCAGCGCACGAACGAAGTCGGCGTCGTAGTGCATGGCTTCGTCGTCGCCGGCGTCCTTGTCGGCCACCTGAGCCATGAAGCGCTCGGCCTGGTCTTCCGCGTCGTTCAACTCGGAGTAGGCGTTGGCGATTTCACGACCACCGATGAACAGCTCAAAACGGTCGGTGACGTTCGGGTTGTCGTCGTTACGACGGGCCAGCGGCGACACTTCGAACGGGTACTGAGTAATGAAATGCGGCTGCTCCAGCTTGTGCTCGACCAGCTCTTCGAAAATCATCACCTGCAGCTTGCCCAGGCCTTCGAAGCCCAGCACCTTGGCGCCGGCCTTCTTGGCGATGGCGCGAGCCTTGTCGATGTCGTTCAGATCATCGGCGGTCAGCTCAGGGTTGTACTTGAGGATCGAGTCGAACACCGACAGACGCACGAACGGCTCGCCGAAGTGGAACACCTTGTCGCCGTACGGCACGTCGGTGCTGCCCAGAACCAGCTGCGCCAGTTCGCGGAACAGTTCTTCGGTCAGGTCCATGTTGTCTTCGTAGTCGGCGTAGGCCTGGTAGAACTCCAACATGGTGAATTCAGGGTTGTGACGAGTCGAAACGCCTTCGTTACGGAAGTTGCGGTTGATCTCGAACACTTTCTCGAACCCGCCAACAACCAGGCGCTTGAGGTACAGTTCCGGCGCGATACGCAGGAACATGCCCATGTCCAGCGCATTGTGATGGGTTTCGAACGGCTTGGCTGCCGCGCCGCCAGGAATGGTCTGCAGCATCGGCGTTTCCACTTCCAGGAAGTCACGCTTCATCAGGAAGCTGCGGATGTGGGCGATGACTTGCGAACGCACGCGGAACGTCTGGCGCACGTCTTCGTTGACGATCAGGTCGACGTAACGCTGGCGGTAGCGCTGTTCGGTGTCGGTCAGGCCGTGGTGCTTGTCCGGCAGCGGGCGCAGGGATTTGGTCAGCAGGCGCACGCTGGTCATTTCGACGTACAGGTCGCCCTTGCCGGAACGGGCCAGGGTGCCTTCGGCAGCAATGATGTCGCCCATGTCCCAGGTTTTCACCGCGGCCAGGGTTTCTTCGGACAGGGTTTTGCGGTTGACGTAGACCTGGATACGACCGGTCATGTCCTGGATCACCATGAACGAGCCACGGTTGAGCATGATACGACCGGCAACCTTGACCGGGATCGCAGCCTCTGCCAGCTCTTCCTTGGTCTTGTCCGCGTACTGTTTCTGCAGTTGTTCGCAGTAGTTTTCGCGGCGGAAGTCGTTCGGGAAGGCATTGCCCTTGGCGCGCTCGGCAGCAAGCTTTTCCTTGCGCAGGGCGATCAGGGAGTTTTCTTCCTGTTGCAGGGCTTGCGGGTCGAGTTCTAGGTCGCTCATGTCTTTAAATATTCCATCACAGGTTCGTTGCCCCCAGGCCTGCGGCCTGGGGATCGCCAGCAAGCTGGCTCCTACAAGGATCGCGCCGGGTCAGCCGATCCTGTATTGCATTGCTTACAGCCCGGACTTCAGGCTCGCTTCCAGGTATTCGTCGATGTCGCCGTCGAGCACCTTGTCGCAGTCGCTGCGTTCGATGTTGGTGCGCAGATCCTTGATGCGCGAGGCATCGAGCACGTACGAACGGATCTGATGACCCCAGCCGATATCGGACTTGGTGTCTTCCAGCGCCTGGGACGCCGCGTTGCGCTTCTGCATTTCCTGCTCGTACAACTTGGCCCGCAGCATTTTCATGGCGGTGTCCTTGTTGGCGTGCTGGGAACGTTCGTTCTGGCAGCTGACCACGGTGTTGGTCGGTACGTGGGTGATACGTACGGCCGAGTCGGTGGTGTTTACGTGCTGACCACCGGCACCGGAGGAACGATAGGTGTCGATTCGCAGGTCTGCCGGATTGATCTCGATTTCCACCTTGTCATCGATCTCTGGCGAGACGAACACCGCCGAGAAAGAGGTGTGGCGACGGTTGCCGGAGTCGAACGGGCTCTTGCGCACCAGACGGTGCACGCCGATTTCGGTCCGCAACCAGCCAAACGCGTATTCGCCCTTGATGTGCACGGTCGCGCCCTTGATCCCGGCGACTTCACCGGCGGACAGTTCCATGATGGTCGCGTCGAAGCCGCGCTTGTCGGCCCAGCGCAGGTACATGCGCAGCAGGATATTGGCCCAGTCCTGGGCTTCGGTGCCGCCGGAACCGGCCTGGATGTCCAGGTAGGCATTGTTCGGGTCCATTTCGTGGCTGAACATGCGGCGGAATTCCAGCTTGGCCAGACTTTCCTCGAGACGGGCCAGCTCGGCGACGACATCGCCCACTGCGCCTTCGTCGTTCTCTTCGACGGCCATGTCCAGCAGGTCGCGGCAATCGGCCAGACCGGTGTTCAGCTCGTCCAGGGTATCGACGATCTGCGCCAGTGCAGCGCGCTCGCGGCCCAGTTCCTGGGCGTATTCAGGTTTGTTCCAGACACTCGGATCTTCAAGCTCGCGATTGACTTCGGTCAGACGCTCATGCTTTTGATCGTAGTCAAAGATACCCCCGAATAGTTTCGGAGCGCTCGGACAGGTCCTTGATGGTGTTCAGGATCGGGTTGATTTCCATGACGGGCAGCACTCGTTGGCGAACTTTTGAAAGCCGGCGAGTATACCGGGAAACAGCCGAAAACGGCAGTCCGCCTGGCCGAAAAGCCAAGCCCTTGTAGGAGCGAGCTCGCTCGCGAAAAACGCTCAGGCACCGCGTTTATTCAGATAGCCATCGTCATCGTTGACGACCATCGCGAGCAGGCTCGCTCCTACAGGGGGGAGGCTGTTCAGCCGATGCCCACCTGATTACGCCCATTGTTCTTCGCCGAATACAGCCCCTTGTCCGCCGCCAGGATCAGGTCGCGGCAGTTGCTGCCCGCTTTCGGGGTAATAGTCGACAGGCCGATGCTGATGGTCAGGCTCGAACCTTCGGCCGGCGAGTTGTGCGGGATCTTCAGGGCTGCCACGGTCTGGCGCAGCTTCTCGGCCACCAACCGTGCACCGCCCTGGGAGGTGTTGGGCAGCACCAGGGCGAACTCTTCGCCGCCGTAGCGGGCCGGCAGGTCCGAAGGCCGGGCACTGGCGTCCTTGATCGCCGCGGCGACCTTGCGCAGGGCTTCATCGCCTTCCAGGTGGCCGAAGCTGTCGTTGTAGGCCTTGAAGTAGTCGACATCGATCATCAGCAATGACAACTGGCTCTGCTCACGCAGCGAACGGCGCCACTCCAGTTCCAGGTATTCATCGAAGTGCCGACGGTTCGACAACCCCGTCAGGCCATCGGAGTTCATCAGGCGTTGCAGCACCAGGTTGGTGTCGAGCAGTTGCTGCTGGCTGACCCGCAACGCGCGGTACGCCGCATCCCGTTGCAGCAGGGTCATATAGGAGCGCGAGTGGTAGCGGATGCGCGCGACCAGTTCGATATTGTCCGGCAGCTTGACCAGATAATCGTTGGCCCCGGCCGCAAAGGCCGCGCTCTTGATCAGCGGGTCTTCCTTGGTCGACAGAACGATGATCGGAATGTCCTTGGTCGCCGGGTGATTGCGGTATTCGCGCACCAGGCTCAGACCGTCAAGACCGGGCATGACCAGATCCTGCAGGATCACTGTCGGCTTGATGCGCACCGCGTGGGCGATGGCCTGGTGCGGGTCGGAGCAGAAGTGGAAATCAATGTTCTCTTCGTTCGACAGGCCGCGACGCACGGCTTCGCCGATCATGGCCTGATCGTCCACCAGCAACACCATGGCGGCGTTTTCGTCGGTCTTGAAGTCGTCGAGCTGTAATTCAGTCATGTGCGGTCACCTGAGTACTACCTGAGCCAGGAATGAGGAAAAAGGTGCTCATTTGGCGAAAATCTCCAGCAATCGTGGCGCTATCTTGTCCAGCGGGCGAATCTCCACGGCAGCGTCGATGGCTGCGGCCGCCTTCGGCATGCCGTACACCGCACTGCTGTTTTGGTCTTGTGCGATGGTCAGGTAGCCCTGTTGGCGCATGAGTTTAAGCCCTTGGGCGCCATCACGCCCCATGCCGGTGAGCAAAACCCCCACGGCGTCACCGCTCCAGTAACTGGCCACGCTCTCGAAGAACACATCGATGGAGGGCCGGTAGATTTCGTTGACCGGTTCGGCGGTGTAGGCCAGCGTGCCGTTTTTCAACAAGCGAATATGGTGATTGGTGCCGGCCAGCAATACCCTGCCGCTTTGCGGCGGCTCGCCCTCCTGGGCCAGGCGCACATCAAGGCCGCTGGCAGTGCCGAGCCATTCAGCCATGCCGGCGGCAAACACCTGGTCAACGTGTTGCACCAGCACAATGGCCGGAGAGAAATCACGCGGCAGCCCCTTGAGCAAGACTTCCAGCGCTGCCGGCCCACCGGCGGATGAGCCAATGGCGATCAGGCCCTGGCGTGAGCCCGAACTGCGCAAGGGTGCCGGCACCGGGCGTGGGCGGTTACCCTTGTCGCCGATCAGCCAGACGATGTTCAAGATCTTGCGCAACAACGGCGCCGCCGCTTCCTGGGCATTGCCGGCGCCGAGGGCCGGGGTGTCGACCACGTCCAGCGCACCGTAGCCCATGGCCTCGAACACCCGGTGCACGTTCTGCTGGCGATCCACGGTGACGATGACGATGGCACACGGGGTCTCGGCCATGATCCGCCGCGTGGCCTCGACGCCATCCATCACCGGCATGATCAGGTCCATCAGAATCAGGTCCGGTGTGTCCAGCGCGCACTGGCGCACCGCCTCGGCACCATTGCCGGCGACCCAGACCACCTCGTGGGCCGGCTCGAAAGCCAGGGCGCGGCGCAGGGCCTCCACCGCCATGGGCATGTCATTGACGATTGCGATCCTCATGCCCGCGCTCCTCCGATGAGCTCGACCACTGCATCGAGCAAGGCGTCGTCATGAAAACTGGCCTTGGCTAGATAATAGTCGGCCCCGGCATCCAGTCCACGGCGCCGGTCCTCTTCACGATCCTTGTAGGACACCACCATCACCGGCAGCGATTGCAGGCGATTGTCCCGACGCAGCAGCGTGACCAGTTCGATGCCGTCCATGCGCGGCATATCAATGTCGGTGATCAGCAGATCGAAATCCTCCGAACGCAGCGCGTTCCAGCCATCCATGCCGTCCACCGCAACCGCCACGTCATAGCCGCGATTGAGCAACAGCTTGCGCTGCAACTCTCGCACGGTCAGGGAATCATCCACCACCAGAATTCGTTTGCGGGCCGCCTCGACCACCTGATTGCTGTGACGGGCAATGCGCTCCAGACGCCCGGTGTTGAGCAGTTTTTCCACCGAACGCAGCATGTCTTCGACATCCACGATCAGCACCACCGAACCGTCGTCGAGCAGGGCCCCGGCGGAAATGTCCTGCACCTTGCCCAGACGCTCGTCCAGCGGCAGCACCACCAACGTCCGCTCACCGATGAACCGCTCCACGGCCACGCCGTAGATGGCATCGCGCTCGCGAATCACCACGACCTTCAGGGTTTGCCCGCTGTTCTGGCTGGCCGGACGTTGCAGCAACTGACTGGCCGCCACCAGGCCGACATGCCGGCCTTCGTGCCAGAAATGCTGGCGGCCTTCGACCTGCACGATATCCGCCGGCTCCAGGTCGCACATGCGCTCAATGTGCGCCAGCGGGAAGGCATAGGCTTCGTCGCCGACTTCCACCACCAGGCTGCGCACCACCGACAGGGTCAGCGGCACCTCAAGGTGGAAACGACTGCCCTCGCCCGCCGTCTGCTCCAGCACCACCGCGCCGCGCAGCTGCCGGACCATGTGCTGCACCGCATCCAGGCCGACGCCGCGACCGGACACCTCGGTGACCTTGTCGCGCAGACTGAAACCGGGCAGGAACAGGAACGTCAGCAATTCCTCTTCGCTCAACTGAGCGGCGGTTTCCGCGAGGGACAAATTTCGTTCAACGATGCTGCGACGGAGCTTTTCCAGGTCCACGCCGTTGCCGTCGTCGCTCAGTTCAAGCACCAGCAGACCGGCCTGATGGGACGCGCGCAGGCGAATCAAACCTTCAGCCGGCTTGCCGGCCAGCAGGCGCTGCTCCGGGGTTTCGATGCCGTGGTCGACCGCGTTGCGCAACAGGTGAGTCAGCGGCGCTTCGAGCTTTTCCAGCACGTCGCGATCGACCTGGGTTTTTTCGCCTTCAATCTCCAGGCGCACTTGTTTGCCCAGATCGCGCCCCAGATCCCGGACCATCCGCACTTGCCCGGTCAGCACATCGGCAAAGGGCCGCATGCGACAGGCCAGCGCCGTGTCGTACAACACCTGCGCCCGTTGGCTGGCATGCCAGGCGAACTCGTCGAGTTCGGCGTTCTTTTCCATGAGCAGTTGCTGGGATTGCGCGAGCAAGCGCCGCGCATCCTCAAGGGCTTCCTGGGCTTCCAGGCTCAAGGCGTGATCCTTGAGATGCACATTGAGGTTCTCCAGTGCGCGCAGGCTGTTGCTCTGCATGCGCTTGAGTCGCTGCATGGTCGCCAGGTGCGGTTTGAGCCGCAGGGTTTCCACCAGGGATTTGCTCGACAGATCGAGCAGGCTGTTCAGGCGCTCGGCGGTGACACGCAGCACACGTTCGCCGTTTTCGGTGGTGCGTTTGGTCTTGTGTGGAGCTGGCGCCGATGGCGGTTCGACGACAGGCGCCGGCGACTCGACCTTCGGCGCGGGTGCTTCGAGCTGAAGTTCGGCCATCACCGGTGCGGCAGGCGCAACCAGCGGGGCCGCCGGGTCCAGCAACCGCGCCATCAACGCCACATAGGCCTCGATGTCCGAGACTTCCGGGTTGTTGCTCGGTGTGGCGATGCGCATCAGCAGATCGGTGCCTTGCAGCAACGCATCGATATGCTCGGGGCGCAGCAACAGGCGGCCTTCCTGGGCGCTGACCAGACAATCTTCCATCACATGGGAGACGCTGACTCCGGCGTCGACACCGACGATCCGCGCCGCACCCTTGAGCGAGTGCGCGGCACGCATGCACGATTCAAGTTGATCGGCCTGGGTCGGGTCGCGCTCAAGCGCCAGCAGGCCGGCGCTCAAGACTTGGGTCTGGGCTTCGGCCTCCAGACTGAACAGCTCAAGCAACGAAGCGTCGCGCATTTGCTCGGGGGTCATGTGAGGCTCCGGGTCACGGCGCACAACAGCTGCTCTTCATCCAGCCAACGCAGGCTGCGACCTTTGAATTGCAACACGCCACGGGTGTATTTGGCGCTGGCCTGAGCACCTGAGCGCGATGCGGTATCGAGGATGTGCTCGTCGATGGCGTGAATCCCGTCGACTTCGTCCACCGGCACCACCACCGGCCCGCCGTCGGCGGCGATGATCAGCATGCGTGGCATGACCCGTGCACCGGTGGCTACGCTGCTGACGCCGTCGAGCCCGAGCAGTTCCACCAGCGACAGGCAGGCAACCAGCGCTCCGCGTACATTCGCCACGCCGAGCAAGGCCCGGGAACGTTGATGCGGCAACGAGTGAATCGCTTGCAACGGCGCCACCTCTACCAGGCTACGGGTCGCAAGTCCCAGCCACTCTTCACCCAGACGGAACATCAACAGCGAGCGGGTTTTCACCTCGCTCTCGACCGCGACAGACACAGTCCCGCGATCTTCCTGCTGCAATGCATAACGATCGAGCAAGCGTGTGGCGGCCGCCGAATACACCGCACAATTGCGGCAATGAATATGGTCGCTGAGCAGCGGGCAGGACTTGTCACCGTGGATACCAATGCGGTTCCAGCAATCGTCGATGGCCTGGGCATCCCGGGTGACGCTGAAGGTATCGGAGGCGATCATCGTTTACGCTCACTGTCGACGGAACGTGCGCTGCGGGCGGCACGCTCCTGCAATCGTCTGGCTCCCATCGCGTCACCCTGGGCCTGCAGCAAGCCGGCCAGGTGCATCAACGCTTCAGGATGTTGCGGTTCCAGGTACAACGCCTTGCGGTAAAAACCCTGTGCTTCAAGGGTATTGCCAGCCACATCGCTGAGCAGCCCCAACCAATAAAAGACCTGAGCCACCGGTTCATGGCTGCGCAAGTAGCTTTCACACGCCGCTCGCGCCTCGGCGCTTTTGCCTTCATCGGCCAGCACGGCGATATTGGCCAGCAGCGCGGCAGTGTCGGAGCCGGAGGTTGCAGGCGCAGGTGCAGGCCGCAGCGGCGCAACCCGGGCAAACGGACGGCTGCGCACTGGCGCAGGTGGTGGATTGCGCAACGGTTGCGGCACCGGCAATGGCGCAGGAACGAACGTCGGCAAGGGATCAGGGTCCGCAGTTCCCTGTCGACTGAACGCGAAGGACTGCGCGATACCAATCGAGCGCATCCCCAAACGCCCCAGCAGACCGCCTTCGGCCGGGCCGATAAACAGCACGCCGTCAACGTGGGTCAGGCACTTGAGCACTTCGAAGACTAGCTTCTGGGTCGGCTGGTCGAAGTAGATCAGCAGGTTGCGACAAAACACGAAATCGAATGGCGGTTCACCGGCCAGCAAGGCCGGATCCAGCAGATTGCCTACCTGCAGGCGCACTTGCTCGAGCACCCGCTGATCGAGGCGATAGCTCTCGCCTTCGGCGATGAAATGACGGTCGCGAAACGCAATGTCGTCACCCCGAAAGGAATTCTTGCCGTACAACGCCCGACGGGCTTTTTCCACTGACAACGGGCTGACGTCCAGGCCGTCGACCTTGAACTGGTGCGGTTTGAGCCCGGCATCGAGCAACGCCATGGCGATCGAGTACGGTTCTTCGCCCGTGGAGCATGGCAGGCTGAGAATTCGCAGGGCGCGCAGGTTGTTGATTTCGGCCAGACGCTTGCTCGCCAGTTTCGCCAGGGTGACGAAGGACTCCGGATAGCGGAAGAACCAGGTTTCCGGAACGATCACCGCCTCGATCAAGGCCTGCTGCTCGTCCCGCGAGCCCTGCAAGGTGTGCCAATACTCATCGGCCGACACTGCTTGCGAAACGATGCTGCGCTGGCGCACCGCTCGCTCGATGATCGCAGGCCCTACCGAGGTCACGTCGAGTCCGATGGTTTCCTTGAGAAAGTCGAAAAAACGCTGATCGCTGTTCATGGCCGCTCCTGCAGCAGTGCCGGATCCATTGGCGGCGAGGGAAACAACAATGCGCGCACCTGATCGTCCAGCAGATCGCCGACCCGCACCCATTGCAGCAACCCCCGCTCGTCCTTGCGCACCGGCCCGAGGTAAGGCGTCTGGCGATTGTCCAGGCCATAGGGCTGAAAATCCGCCGGATCGCAACGCAAGGTGTCAGTCGCCTGTTCCAGAATCAGCCCGAGCAGTTGTGTCTCGGCGGTTTCATCCGGGCGATAGTTGACCAGCACCAGTCGCGTGCTGGTACGGGCCTGTGCAGGCATGCCAAAGGTCAGTGCGCTCAAGTCGATCACCGGCACCACGGTGCCCCGATAGGCGAACACCCCGGCGACCCAGGCGGGGGCATGGGGAATGGGCTTCAACGGCAGGCACGGCAGCACTTCAGCCACTTCGATAGCCTTCAAGGCATAGCGCTCGTTGCCGATGCGAAACACCAGAAACAAGGCATGCAGCGCCTGCTTCACGGCAGAGCGTTTGGCCGTGATTTCGCTCATCAGACTTTGAATCGCGAAACGCCGCTGCGCAGCCCGACGGCCACCTGGCTCAGTTCATCGATGGCGAAACTGGCCTGGCGCAGAGACTCGACCGTCTGGCTGCTGGCATCACCCAACTGCACCAGCGCATGGTTGATCTGCTCGGCGCCGGTAGCCTGGGCCTGCATGCCTTCGTTGACCATCAGCACCCGCGGCGCCAGCGCCTGGACCTGATGGATGATCTGCGACAACTGCTCGCCGACTTGCTGTACCTCGGACATCCCGCGACGCACCTCTTCGGAAAACTTGTCCATGCCCATGACCCCGGCCGACACCGCTGACTGGATCTCGCGCACCATTTGCTCGATGTCGTAGGTGGCCACGGCCGTCTGGTCCGCCAGGCGCCGCACTTCGGTGGCAACCACGGCAAAGCCGCGCCCGTATTCCCCGGCCTTCTCGGCCTCGATGGCGGCGTTGAGCGACAACAGGTTGGTCTGGTCGGCGACCTTGACGATGGTCACCACCACCTGATTGATGTTGCCGGCCTTCTCGTTGAGGATCGCCAGCTTGGCGTTGACCAGATCGGCCGCGCCCATCACCGAGTGCATGGTTTCTTCCATGCGTGCCAGGCCTTGCTGACCGGAACCGGCAGCCACGGAAGCCTGATCGGCGGCGGTGGAGACCTCGGTCATGGTGCGCACCAGATCCCGGGAAGTGGCGGCGATCTCACGGGAGGTCGCGCCGATTTCCGTGGTGGTGGCGGCGGTTTCGGTGGCGGTGGCTTGTTGCTGCTTGGACGTCGCGGCGATCTCGGTCACCGACGTGGTCACCTGCACCGACGAGCGTTGGGCCTGGGACACCAGAGAAGTGAGCTCGGTCATCATGTCGTTGAACCCGGTCTCTACCGCGCCGAATTCGTCCTTGCGCTCCAGGTTCAGGCGGCTGCTGAGGTCGCCGGTGCGCATGATTTCGAGGATTCTCACGATGCGGTTCATCGGCGCCATGATGGCGCGCATCAGCAACAGACCACAGAGAGCGGCCGCCAGCACCGCGATCACCAGGGAAATACCCATGATGACTTTGGCTGTGAGCACTGCATCGTCAATGGCCGCGATGTCTGTGTCCGCCACAGACTTGTTGTGACGCAGGATTTCATTGACCTTCATTCGACCCGCTGTCCAGGTCGGGGTCAGTTCACCCTTGAACATGTTGACGGCCTCGGCGTTCTGGTTGCGTTTATACAACTCGATCACCGCGGCCAGAATCCGGTGGTAGTCCTCATGAAGCTTTTCGAACGCGGCGAACTCGACTCTGTCTTCTTCGTCGGCAATCGTTCCACGGTAGAGCTCCATCTGCTCTTTCAACCGCTCGGCGTAGCCCTTGAAGCTCGCAGCATCCTCGGCAGTGAAGCTCTGCCCTTCCTCCAGGCCGAGCATGGCCTGAATGCGTACATAACTGTCGGACCACGCGCCACGAACCATCGAGCTGTAATACAACCCTGGCAGAGCGTCCTCACGCACGCTGGCCTCGCTTTTTTCGATCTTCAACAGCCGCGAATACGAGACAACCACCATCAGCAACATGATGGCGATAATTACCGCAAAGCTCGCCAAAATGCGTTGGCGTAACGTCCAGTTCTTCACAGTCATTCCTCGGAGCCGATTCGAAATGCGGGGAGTATAGCCGAGGGCGGTGTTTCATTTATAAGACGGTTGCGCGCTACTTCTCATCCCGTCAAAAAAAGGCGGGATGGGTGCCAGGGGTGATTGGGCAGAAAGGGGCCGTGGAATGACCATTCGGAAGGTGGTGTGGCTGAAAACGCCATCGCGAGCAGGCTCGCTCCCACATTGAGTCTCTGGTGTATGCAGAATCTGTGATCACTGAAGACCTGATGTGGGAGCGAGCCTGCTCGCGAATACAGTCTGAAGGATTACAGGGAAGCCTGGCGAACCTGCTTCTCAAGCTCGGCCTTCAACCCCGGCTCCAGCTTGAGCTGGCGCGCCAGCTCATCGAGATAGGCCTTCTCCATGAAGTTTTCCTCGTCCACCATCATCACGCTGGCGATGTACATCTCGGCGGCGATTTCCGGGGAGCGGGCGGCGCGGGCGACATCGCTCGGATCCAGTGGCTTGTTGAGCTCGGCGTGCAGCCAGTGTTGCAGCTCCTGATCGCTGTCGAGCCGGGTGAATTCGCCTTCGATCAAGGCACGCTCACGCTCATCGACATGACCGTCAGCCTTGGCCGCAGCCACCAGCGCCTTGAGAATCGCCTGACTGTGCAGCTCGACTTGCGCGTCCGGTACGCGGTCCAGGGTTTGCGGTTGCGCACCGGCCGCACCGCCCTGCTGCGCCTGCCAGTTACCGTAGGCTTTATAGGCCAGCACGCCCAACGCGGCGAGACCGCCGTAGACCGCGACCTTGCCCCCGACTTTACGGGCCTTTTTGCTGCCGAGCAGCAAGCCCATGGCGCCTGCCGCCAATGCCCCGCCACTCGCCCCGGAGAGCAAACTGCCGAGGCCTCCGTTGCCACCGCTCGCACCCTTTTGCTGCGGGCTGCCGGCCTTGTTCTGCAACAGGTCCTGACCGGACTTGAGTAGTTGATCGAGCAATCCACGGGTATTCATTTACCGCCTCCACAAGACGTTTAACCTGAAACCAAGACCACCAGCCTAAAACGAAAGTGCCCACGCCCCGTGGGCGAGAGTGCTTCCAGATGTTGCACTCCCTCAATGCGCCACTTGCCGCTTGCGCCGGCCTATCAGAAAAAACGATATACACTCTCGCCAATCGATAAAAACAGCCCACCGGGTACTTCCCCATGATGACCTTGCGTCAGATCCGTCACTTCATCGCCGTGGCCGAGACCGGCTCGATCTCGGCCGCCGCACAAACCGCATTCATTTCCCAGTCGACCCTGACCCTGGCGATCCAGCAACTGGAGGAGGAAATCGGCGTCAGCCTGTTCAGCCGCCATGCCAAGGGTATGACCCTGACCCACCAGGGGCATCAATTCCTGCGTCAGGCGCACTTGATCCTGGCCACGGTGGATAACGCCAAGCGCAGCCTGCAACAGAGCACCGACCAGGTCGCCGGGCAACTGATCGTCGGCGTGACCAGCCTGGTGGCCGGTTATTACCTGGCGGATTTGCTCACCCGTTTCCAGCGCGCCTACCCCAACGTGGAAATCCGCGTGATGGAGGATGAGCGCCCGTACATCGAGCATTTGCTGGTCAGCGGCGAGATCGATGTCGGCGTGTTGATCCTGTCCAACCTCGAAGACCGCCACGCATTGCAGACCGAAGTGCTGACCCGCTCGCCGCACCGGCTATGGCTGCCGGCCCAGCACCCGCTGCTGGAACACGACAGCATCAACCTCGCCGACGTGGCCCGCGAGCCATTGATTCAACTGAACGTCGATGAAATGGACCGCAACGCCCAACGCATGTGGTCGGCAGCCTCCTTGCAACCGCGCATCACCCTGCGCACGGCCTCGACCGAAGCGGTGCGAAGCCTTGTGGCCGCTGGCCTGGGCGTATCGATCCAGCCCGACATGACCTATCGCCCGTGGTCACTGGAGGGCGACATCATCGAAGCGCGGCCGATCGCCGACCTCGGCCAGACCCTGGATGTCGGCCTGGCCTGGCGTCGCGGCACCGCTCGTCCGGCATTGGTGGACCCCTTCCTCACGGTCGCGCGCGAACAACCCCATGGCGGGCGCAAGCCATCTATTTAATCGAACGCTACCTTCAGTATTTAGTATTTGTTGTCCTCGGGTCCGCGAACTAGTCTTGTTGCATCTAATAAGACGGCCGGGCCCCAGTCACAGGGAGCGCTGCCATGTCTACACAACAAGCCACACAAAAAACGAGAACCCGAAAAATGGCTGGTGCGCAGACCCCGTTGTTCACCGCCTTGTTGATCGATGGTGAAATAGTCGCAGGGCAAGGCTTTGCCGAACCCATCATCAATCCGGCCACCGGCGAAATCCTGACGCAAATCGCCGAAGCCAGCACCGAACAAGTCGAAGCAGCCATCCTCGCCGCCCACCGCGCCTTTGCCGGTTGGTCGCGGACCACGCCACAACAGCGCTCAAACCTGCTGTTGGACATTGCCAACGCCATCGAAAAAAACGCCGACCATCTCGCCCGCCTCGAAGCCCTGAATTGCGGCAAGCCGTTGCACCTGGCCCGTCAGGATGACCTCAATGCCACGGTCGACGTGTTCCGCTTCTTCGCCGGTGCCGTGCGTTGCCAGACCGGCCAGCTCAGCGGCGAATACCTGCCGGGCTACACCAGCATGGTCCGGCGCGATCCTATCGGGGTCGTGGCGTCGATTGCGCCGTGGAACTACCCGATCATGATGGCCGCGTGGAAAATCGCCCCGGCCCTCGCCGCTGGCAACACCCTGGTGTTCAAGCCGTCGGAACACACGCCGCTGTCGATCCTGGCCCTGGCGCCAGCGCTGGCCGAGATCCTGCCGCGCGGTGTAATCAACATTATTTGCGGTGGCGGCGAAGGCGTCGGCAGCCACCTGGTGAGCCACCCTAAAGTGCGCATGGTGTCGCTGACCGGCGATATCGTCACCGGCCAAAAGATTCTCCAGGCCGCGTCGAAGACACTCAAACGCACCCACCTCGAACTCGGCGGCAAGGCCCCGGTGATCGTCTGCAACGATGCCGACATTCAGGCCGTGGTCGAAGGCGTACGCACCTACGGCTACTACAACGCCGGCCAGGATTGCACCGCCGCTTGCCGCATTTATGCCCAGGCCGGGATTCATGACCGCCTGGTGGCCGAGCTCGGCGCGGCCGTCGGCAGCCTGCGTTTCGCCGGCAAGCGCGATGCCGACAACGAAATCGGCCCGCTGATCAGCACCCGCCAACGCGACCGCGTGGCCAGTTTCGTCGAACGTGCCTTGGGCCAGCCGCACATCGAGCGGGTAACCGGCGCAGCGGTGCACTCCGGCGCCGGCTTCTATTACCAGCCGACCCTGCTCGCCGGTTGCAAGCAAAGTGACGAGATCGTCCAGCGCGAAGTGTTCGGGCCGGTGGTCACCGTGACCCGCTTCGATGAGCTGGAACAAGCGGTGGACTGGGCCAACGACTCGGAATACGGCCTGGCCTCGTCGGTCTGGACCCAGAACCTCGACAAGGCCATGCAGGTCGCGGCGCGCTTGCAGTACGGCTGCACCTGGATCAACAGCCACTTCATGCTGGTCAGCGAAATGCCCCACGGCGGCTTGAAGCGTTCGGGCTACGGCAAGGACCTGTCCAGCGATTCGCTTCAGGACTACAGCGTGGTGCGGCACATCATGGCCCGCCATGGCGAGCATCTCTGACTAAGCTAATAACAAGCCGCCAACGGCATGCTTCACCACGTTCACAACTGCCCCGACCATAATTTAAAGAAGAGGGAATTCCAATGTTCGTGCACAAGACCGCACTGCTCAGTGCAATCACCACCGCGCTGCTGGCCAGCGCCAGTGTCCAGGCCGCCGAGCCGCTCAAAGCTGTCGGGGCGGGCGAAGGCCAACTGGATATTGTGGCCTGGCCCGGCTACATCGAACGTGGCGAGAGCGACAAGGCCTACGACTGGGTGACCGGGTTCGAGAAGGAAACCGGCTGCAAGGTCAACGTCAAGACCGCCGCCACCTCCGATGAAATGGTCAGCCTGATGGCCAAGGGCGGTTACGATCTGGTGACCGCGTCCGGCGACGCCTCCCTGCGCCTGATCGTCGGCAAGCGTGTGCAGCCGATCAACACCGCGTTGATCCCGAACTGGAAAAACCTCGACCCGCGCCTCAAGGATGCACCCTGGTACGTGGTCAACAAGCAGACCTACGGCACCCCGTACCAATGGGGCCCGAACGTGCTGATGTACAACACCAACGTGTTCAAGACCGCGCCCACCAGCTGGGGCGTGTTGTTCAACGCGGAAAACCTGCCGGACGGCAAGCCGAACAAGGGGCGCGTGCAGGCCTATGACGGCCCGATCTACATCGCCGACGCGGCGCTGTACCTGAAGTCCGCCAAGCCGGAACTGGGTATCCAGAGCCCGTACGAACTGACCGAAGCCCAGTACAAGGCCGTGCTCGATCTGCTGCGCGCCCAGCAGCCGTTGATCCACCGCTACTGGCACGACACCACCGTGCAAATGAGCGACTTCAAGAACGAAGGCGTGGTCGCCTCCGGTGCCTGGCCGTATCAGGTCAACGGCCTGATGAACGAGAAGCAGCCAATCGCCTCGACCATCCCGAAAGAAGGCGCCACCGGGTGGGCCGACACCACCATGCTGCATGCCGAAGCCAAGCACCCCAATTGCGCCTACAAGTGGATGGACTGGTCGCTGCAACCGAAAGTCCAGGGTGACGTAGCGGCCTGGTTCGGTTCGTTGCCAGCAGTGCCGGCAGCGTGCAAGGGCAGTGAATTACTCGGTGCCGAAGGCTGCAAGACCAACGGTTTCGACAATTTCGACAAGATCGCCTTCTGGAAAACCCCGCAGGCTGAAGGCGGCAAGTTCGTGCCGTACAGCCGCTGGACCCAGGATTACATCGCGATCATGGGCGGCAGGTAACACACCGTTTCTGTGGCAAAAACGCTTTTGTGGCGAGGGGGCTTGCCCCCGTTGGAGGGCGAAGCCCTCCCCTAGTCCGTCACTGCGGTCTGGCAGACCGCGTCCACCGTTTTCAGGGCTGCTGCGCAGCCCAACGGGGGCAAGCCCCCTCGCCACAGTCAGTATTCCAGCCACACATGCGCGAACACGATTCAGTTTTTTCAGAAGTCCAGGCAGGGCCGCTGCGACGGCCTTCGCCTTTTTGGAGCACCGCACCATGACGCTTGCAGTCCAGTTCACCAACGTTTCCCGTCAATTCGGCGAAGTGAAAGCCGTAGACCGGGTTTCCATCGACATCCAGGACGGCGAGTTTTTCTCCATGCTGGGGCCGTCCGGCTCGGGCAAGACCACCTGTTTGCGCCTGATTGCCGGTTTTGAACAACCGAGCGCGGGCTCCATCCGTATTCATGGCGAGGAGGCCGCCGGCCTGCCACCGTACCAGCGCGACGTGAACACCGTGTTCCAGGATTACGCGTTGTTCCCGCACATGAACGTTCGCGACAACGTCGCCTACGGCTTGAAAGTCAAAGGCGTCGGCAAGGCCGAACGTCTCAAGCGCGCCGAAGAAGCCCTCGACATGGTCGCCCTCGGTGGCTACGGCGAGCGCAAGCCGGTGCAGCTCTCCGGTGGTCAGCGCCAGCGTGTAGCCCTGGCCCGCGCCCTGGTCAATCGTCCACGGGTGCTGCTGCTCGACGAACCCCTCGGCGCCCTCGACCTGAAGTTGCGCGAGCAAATGCAGGGCGAGCTGAAGAAGCTGCAACGTCAGCTCGGCATCACCTTCATTTTCGTCACCCACGACCAGACCGAAGCCTTGTCGATGTCCGACCGCGTGGCCGTATTCAACAAGGGCCGCATCGAACAAGTCGATAGCCCGCGCAACCTGTACATGAAACCGGCCACCACCTTCGTGGCGGAATTCGTTGGCACATCCAACGTGATTCGCGGCGATCTGGCCAAACAGTTGAGTGGCAATCCGCAACCGTTCTCGATTCGCCCGGAACACGTGCGATTCGCCGAAGGTCCGCTGGCCAGCCACGAGATTGAAGTCAGCGGTTTGCTGCATGACATCCAGTACCAGGGCAGTGCGACTCGCTATGAGCTGAAACTGGAAAACGGCCAGACCCTGAACATCAGCAAGGCCAACAACCAGTGGCTGGACACCAGTGCACAGCACCAGACCGGGCAGCGCATCAGCGCACGCTGGGCGCGCGAGGCAATGATTCCGCTGCACGATACCGTTGCAGGCGGGGTGTGAGATGAACACCGTGGCTATCCCTCAATCTCCGGCCAGCGGCTCGCTGCTGCGCAGGTTTTCCAACCTGCTGTATCGCCGGCCGAATTTTTACCTGTCGCTACTGCTGGTGCCGCCGTTGCTGTGGTTCGGCGCGATCTACCTGGGTTCATTGCTGGTCCTGCTGTGGCAAGGTTTCTACACCTTCGATGACTTCACCATGGCGGTCACTCCCGACCTGACCCTGGCGAACTTTACCGCGCTGTTCCAGCCGTCGAACTTCGACATCATCCTGCGCACCCTGGGCATGGCGATTGCCGTATCGATTGCCAGCGCCATCGTCGCGTTCCCGATTGCCTACTACATGGCGCGCTACACCACCGGCAAGACCAAGGCGTTTTTCTACATCGCGGTGATGATGCCGATGTGGGCCAGTTACATCGTCAAGGCCTACGCCTGGACACTGCTGCTGGCCAAGGGCGGCGTGGCGCAGTGGTTCGTGCAGCACCTGGGGCTGGAGCCGGTCCTGCAGTTCGTACTGGGCATTCCGGGAGTTGGCGGCAGCACCTTGTCGACCTCACACCTGGGGCGCTTCATGGTGTTCGTCTACATCTGGCTGCCGTTCATGATCCTGCCGATCCAGGCCTCGCTGGAACGCCTGCCGCCTTCGCTGCTGCAAGCCTCCGCCGACCTCGGCGCCAAGCCGCGCCAGACCTTCATGCAAGTGATTCTGCCGCTGTCGATCCCGGGCATTGCCGCCGGTTCCATCTTCACCTTCTCGCTGACCCTGGGCGACTTCATCGTGCCGCAACTGGTCGGCCCGCCCGGCTACTTCGTCGGCAGCATGGTGTATGCCCAGCAAGGCGCGATCGGCAACATGCCGATGGCCGCTGCTTTCACCCTGGTGCCTATCGTGCTGATCGCCATTTACCTGTCCATCGTCAAACGACTGGGGGCCTTCGATGCACTCTGACAAAGCTTCCCTGGGCCTGCGCCTCGCCGCCTGGGGCGGGTTGGTGTTCCTGCACTTCCCGATCCTGATCATCTTCCTGTACGCCTTCAATACCGAAGACGCGGCGTTCAGCTTTCCACCCAAGGGTTTCACCTGGAAGTGGATCGGCGTGGCGTTCTCGCGGCCGGACGTGCTCGAGGCCATCAAGCTGTCGTTGCAGATCGCCTCGATTGCCACCCTGATCGCCATGGTCCTTGGCACATTGGCTTCGGCCGCGTTGTACCGCCGGGACTTCTTCGGCAAACAAGGCATCTCGCTGATGCTGATCCTGCCGATTGCCCTGCCGGGGATCATCACCGGGATCGCATTGCTGGCGACTTTCAAGACCCTGGGAATCGAGCCGGGGATGTTCACCATCATCGTCGGCCACGCGACCTTCTGTGTGGTGATTGTCTACAACAACGTCATCGCCCGCTTGCGCCGCACCTCACACAGTTTGATCGAGGCCTCGATGGACCTCGGCGCCGACGGCTGGCAGACCTTCCGCTACATCATCCTGCCGAACCTCGGCTCGGCATTGCTGGCCGGCGGCATGCTGGCGTTCGCCCTGTCGTTTGACGAAATCATCGTCACCACCTTCACCGCCGGCCATGAACGCACCCTGCCGCTGTGGCTGCTCAACCAGCTCAGCCGCCCACGGGACGTGCCGGTGACCAACGTCGTGGCGATGCTGGTGATGCTGGTGACCATGCTGCCGATCCTCGGCGCTTATTACCTGACCCGTGGTGGTGAGAGCGTTGCGGGCAGTGGTGGTAAGTAACTGACAACGATTACTCCCGGTAGGAGCCGAATTCAATGTGGGAGCGGGCTTGCTCGCGAAGAGGCCATCACATTCAACAGTGATGGTGCCTGACACACCGCTTTCGCGAGCAAGCCCGCTCCCACAATTAGAGCCGGTTTCCACCGAGAAAAAACAACAGTTCCGAAGAGGACAAAGCCATGCAAACCAAACTCCTGATCAACGGCCAACTGCAAAGCGGCGAAGGCCCCGCCCAACCTGTGTTCAACCCGGCGCTGGGTAGTGTGTTGGTGGAAATCAACGAAGCCAGCGAAGCCCAGGTCGATGCCGCCGTGCGCGCCGCCGACGCTGCGTTCGACAGCTGGTCGCATACCCCGCCGAAAGACCGCTCGCTGCTGCTGCTCAAACTCGCCGATGCCATCGAAGCCCACGGCGAAGAACTGGCCAAACTGGAATCGGACAACTGCGGCAAACCTTACAGCGCTGCGCTGAACGACGAGATCCCGGCAATTGCCGACGTGTTCCGTTTCTTCGCCGGCGCCAGCCGCTGCATGAGTGGTTCAACCGGTGGTGAGTACTTGCCGGGTCACACCTCGATGATCCGCCGAGATCCGGTGGGCGTGATCGCCTCCATTGCGCCGTGGAACTACCCATTGATGATGGTCGCCTGGAAAATCGCCCCGGCCCTCGCCGCCGGTAATACCGTGGTGCTCAAACCGTCGGAACAGACTCCGCTGACAGCCCTGCGCCTGGCTGAGCTGGCGTCGGATATCTTCCCGGCCGGCGTACTCAACCTGGTGTTCGGCCGTGGTCCTACCGTCGGCAGCCCATTGGTCACTCACCCGAAAGTGCGCATGGTGTCGCTGACCGGTTCGATTGCCACCGGCTCGAACATCATCTCCAGCACCGCCGACACCGTCAAACGCATGCACATGGAACTGGGCGGCAAAGCCCCGGTGATCATCTTCGACGACGCCGACATCGATGCCGCCATCGAAGGCATCCGCACCTTCGGTTTCTACAACGCAGGCCAGGACTGCACCGCCGCCTGCCGCATCTATGCCCAGGAAGGCATTTACGACAAGTTCGTGGAGAAGCTCGGCGCCGCCGTCAGCAGCATCAAGTACGGCTTGCAGGATGATCCGTCGACCGAACTCGGCCCGCTGATCACCGCGCAACACCGCGACCGTGTTGCCGGCTTCGTCGAGCGCGCCATCGCCCAGCCACACATTCGTTTGATCACTGGCGGCAAGGCGGTTGAGGGCGATGGTTTCTTCTTCGAACCGACCGTGCTGGCCGACGCACAACAGGACGACGAAATCGTGCGCCGCGAAGTGTTCGGGCCAGTGGTGTCAGTAACCAAATTCACCGATGAAGCCCAAGTGCTGGGCTGGGCCAACGATTCGGACTACGGCCTGGCCTCCTCCGTGTGGACCACCGACGTCGGCCGCGCCCATCGCCTGTCAGCGCGTTTGCAGTACGGCTGCACCTGGGTCAACACGCACTTCATGCTGGTCAGCGAAATGCCCCACGGCGGTCAGAAACTGTCCGGCTATGGCAAGGACATGTCCATGTATGGGCTGGAGGACTACACCGTTGTGCGGCATGTGATGTTCAAGCACTAAAGCATCGCGAGCAGGCTTGCTCCCACATTTGGAACGCATTCCCCTGTAGGAGCGAGCCAGCTCGCGATGGCGCCACCGCCACACTGCAAACAGTAAACTCCTACAGATTCAGCCTGCCTGAAAAACCCTCGATTCCTACAACAAGCGTCGCCAGAGTAGACTTGGCGCCGCGAGCGCCTGACCGATAGGCTTTGTTCCGTCGCTGCCAAATCAGCGGCCCGGAGTCGAAGCCGGAACAAGTCAAAACGGTGCTCGTGTGCCCCCATAGAACTGTGGCTGTTTTATGCCTTCAGTTCTGCATTATGGCGGGCCGTGTGGCGCGGGCCTTTCGGCTTCCGTTTTGACTTGGAAGTGTCCCGACTTCGAACGCCACTCGGTCCGCCACCCAACCTGTCGAAGGGTTGGTGGCGACTTTCCAAGCCAAAACGGAAATCACGCCATGCCAATGCATCCTCAAGGCTCGCCTCTTCCCTATTTCGATCCCACTGTCTTCACCCGCCACAACCGCTTCCTCCACGCTTTCATGCAAGAAAACCAGGCCTGGTTCTGTGTTCAGGACCTTGGGCGCCTGATGGGCAAACCCCTGAATGAACGGCTCACCCTGAAACTCGACGCAGACCAACGTCGCACCGTCTGGCTTCGCAAAGACGGCAAAACGGTCGAAACCCTGATGGTCAGCGAATCAGGCGTGTACGCCTTGCTGGTTCACCACTTCGTCCCGGAAAACCGCAATCTGCGTCAGTGGTTGAGCAACGAAGTCATACCCTCGCTGCGTGATGCGAAATCAGAGCCTGTGGAAAACCTGCCAAGTCTGAGTTCCTTGAATTGGGCCGGAGTTTCGGTGCCCTTGCTGCATTACCAACACCACGCCTGGATCAAGTGGCGAGACATGCCTGAACTGATGCAAGTGCAGCGACCCTTTCCAATCTCGGGCACTTGCCGTTGAAGGGATAAATCGAGCCGATCAAAAAGGGAAACTGTAGGAGCGAGCCTGCTCGCGATGGACTCAAAGACACCGCGTACATCCAGAACGGACGCGTCATCGTTAACGACCATCGCGAGCAGGCTCGCTCCTACATTACGGCTCCAGGTCCACTCAAAACCGCGAAACACTCCTCATCGCGTCCACCAGATACCTCATCGCAATCCTGTCGCTCTCCGACAGCTCCCGATAGCGTTCCACCAGTTTCATTTCCTCGCTGTTGAGCCGGCGTCTTCTTCGCCCCAGGGCCAGACACGGAAAGATTCCCAACATTTCGGTGATGCCTTGTACTTTCGACATGGACGATGTCCTTCTAAACGTCAAAGAAAACTGCAAAAAACCGCATCGCCCTACCCCTTTTCGGCAGCCGCATCGTGCCGACTGAACCGCACCGGTCTTTCGGGCTTAAACCGGTCATGTGCACAGAATAGAAATAATCCGGGCGCTGAAAAGCGGTTTTTAGAGTAATTAGTCGAAAAAAGCAGAAATGCCCTCTAAATCAGAAACCCCTGTCGGAATTGTTTCCCGACATGTCTTGTTTCATTGCAGAGCCAGCGCAGTGCCATCAATCAATTTTGCTCCGCATTCGAACGGTTTAAGCTGTCGGGCATCTGTTTATAAGTCCGTTGCGTTTGGCCGAAGGCATGTCCGAACCGATATTTCTGATCCAGCACGTGCCAGGAACGGCGCGGGATTGCTCACGACAGGTTGTATTTATGCACCGCAGGAACTTGCTCAAAGCCTCCATGGCCATCGCGGCCTACACCGGTTTGTCCGCCACGGGCCTGTTGGCCGCCAAGGCCTGGGCCGCCAGCGGTGGCACCGCTGATGGCGAGGCCACCGCGTTCGATTTCGAGGCGCTGAAGCTCCAGGCCAAACAGCTCGCCAGCAATCGCTACCAGGACACCAAGCAACAGTTGCCGCCGACCCTGGCGACCATGACCCCGCAGAACTTCAATGCGATTCGCTACGACGGCAATCATTCGTTGTGGAAAGAAAACAAGGGGCAGCTGGACGTGCAGTTCTTCCACGTCGGCATGGGGTTCAAGCAGCCGGTGCGCATGTACAGCGTCGATCCGAAAACCCGGATGGCCCGCGAGGTGCATTTCCGCCCGTCGCTGTTCAACTATGAAAACACCACGGTCGACACCGCACAGCTCAAGGGCGACCTGGGTTTCTCCGGCTTCAAGCTGTTCAAGGCCCCGGAACTGGACAAGCACGACGTCGTGTCCTTCCTCGGTGCCAGTTACTTCCGTGCGGTAGACGCCACCGGCCAGTATGGTTTGTCGGCCCGCGGCCTGGCGATCGACACCTACGCCAAGAAACGCGAAGAATTTCCCGACTTCACCAAGTTCTGGTTCGAGACACCGAACAAGGACAGCACCCGCTTCGTGGTCTACGCCCTGCTCGACTCGCCGAGCGCCACCGGTGCCTACCGCTTCGATATCGACTGCCAGGCCGAGCGCGTGGTGATGGAGGTCGATGCCCACGTCAACGCACGCACCGCCATCGACCAGTTGGGCATCGCGCCGATGACCAGCATGTTCAGTTGCGGCACCCACGAGCGCCGGATGTGCGACACCATTCACCCGCAAATCCACGACTCCGACCGCCTGGCCATGTGGCGCGGTAACGGCGAGTGGATCTGCCGCCCGCTGAACAACCCGGCCACCCTGCAATTCAATGCCTTCGCCGATACCGACCCGAAGGGCTTCGGCCTGGTGCAGACCGACCACGAGTTCGCCAGCTATCAGGACACCGTCGACTGGTACAGCCGTCGCCCGAGCCTGTGGGTAGAACCGACCACGGCGTGGGGCGAAGGCTCGGTCGACCTGCTGGAGATCCCGACAACCGGCGAGACCATGGACAACATCGTCGCCTTCTGGACGCCGAAGAAACCGGTGGCGGCCGGCGACTCGCTGAACTACGGCTACAAGCTGTACTGGAGCGCATTGCCGCCGGTCGGAACGCCGCTGGCACGGGTCAATGCGACCCGCTCCGGGATGGGCGGCTTCACTGAGGGCTGGGCGCCGGGCGAACACTATCCGCCAGTCTGGGCCCGTCGTTTTGCCGTGGACTTCACCGGCGGCGGCCTGGACCGCTTGCCTGAAGGCGCGGGCATCGAGCCGGTGGTCACTTGCTCGAACGGCGAGGTCAAGGATTTCAGCGTCCTCAAGCTCGATGACATCAAGGGCTACCGCATCCTGTTTGACTGGTACCCGACCAATGACAGCGTGGAACCCGTCGAACTGCGCCTGTTCATCCGCACCAACGACCGTACGCTGAGTGAGACCTGGTTGTACCAGTACTTCCCGCCGGCGCCGGACAAGCGCAAATACCCCTGATGGCCGGGTAGCACCCCGCCACCATTCGGTTTTCCGAACGCGACCTGACGGTCGGTTCGGTTAACCGGATCACTTCACTGAAATTTCAGCGCACAAAATATTATTTTTCCTTACAAATCAATGATGTAACTAATAATGACTGGTCTGGCACGAGTCATGCTCTACACTTCTTCGACGAATGTCCTTTGCGCCGACTCATCGTAGCGCTCAGGTGTTTTGCAGCACAAAAGGGCCGATGAACTGGCTCCATAAAAAAAACAATGTCGAGGAAAATTTGATGCGCATCGTTCCCCACATCCTGGGCGCAGCCATTGCTGCCGCTCTGATCAGCACGCCAGTTTTCGCCGCCGAACTCACCGGCACCCTGAAGAAGATCAAAGAGTCCGGTGTCATCACCCTGGGCCATCGCGACGCTTCCATTCCGTTCTCCTACATTGCAGACGCTACCGGCAAACCGGTCGGCTACTCCCACGACATCCAGCTGAAAGTCGTCGAAGCGCTGAAAAAAGACCTCGACATGCCGAACCTCCAGGTCAAGTACAACCTGGTGACTTCGCAAACCCGTATCCCTCTGGTGCAAAACGGCACCGTGGACCTCGAGTGCGGCTCCACCACCAACAACGTCGAGCGTCAGCAGCAAGTTGACTTCTCCGTTGGCATCTTCGAAATCGGTACTCGCCTGCTGTCCAAGGCCGACTCCAAGTACAAGGATTTCCCTGACCTGGCCGGCAAGAACGTCGTGACCACCGCTGGCACCACGTCCGAGCGCATCCTCAAGGCGATGAACGCCGACAAGCAGATGGGCATGAACGTCATCTCCGCCAAAGACCACGGCGAGTCCTTCCAGATGCTGGAAACCGGCCGCGCAGTGGCCTTCATGATGGACGACGCCCTGCTGGCCGGTGAAGCAGCCAAGGCCAAGAAGGCAAGTGACTGGGCCGTTACCGGCACTCCACAGTCCTACGAAATCTACGGCTGCATGGTGCGCAAAGGCGACGAGCCGTTCAAAAAGGCTGTGGATGACGCCATCAAGGCCACCTACGCATCGGGCGAGATCAACAAGATCTACGAAAAATGGTTCATGCAACCGATCCCGCCAAAAGGCCTGAACCTGAACTTCCCGATGAGCGACGAACTCAAGGCCCTGATCGCCAAACCGACTGATAAAGCGGCTGACGACAAGAAGTCCTGATTTCTGACTAACCTTATCTCCTGAGAGGGCCCTGGCCCTTTCAGGAGGTGGTCACTTCCTGCTGGCATTTTTTGGAAACACTCGAACCGGTGGCTGTCGAGCCGGGAGCGTGTGCCTGATCGTAAAGGTCGGGCGGGAACGGAGCTTCCCCCAAGCGGGCACTTGTACATCGATTGAACTGAGGGGAGACCCTAATGAATTACAACTGGGACTGGGGCGTGTTCTTCAAGTCCACCGGCGTGGGCAGCGAGACCTATTTCGACTGGTACGTGACCGGTCTGGCCTGGACCATCGGCATCGCCATCGCGGCCTGGATCATCGCCCTGACACTGGGCTCGATCCTGGGCGTCATGCGTACCGTGCCGAACCGCATCGTATCGGGCATCGCCACCTGCTACGTCGAACTCTTCCGTAACGTGCCGCTGCTGGTTCAGCTGTTCATCTGGTACTTCCTGGTACCCGACCTGCTGCCGGCCGACCTGCAAGAGTGGTACAAGCAGGATCTGAACCCGACCACCTCGGCCTTCCTCAGCGTCGTCGTGTGCCTGGGCCTGTTCACTACCGCCCGGGTTTGCGAACAGGTGCGCACCGGTATCCAGGCCCTGCCAAAAGGCCAGGAATCCGCGGCTCGCGCCATGGGTTTCAAGCTGCCGCAGATCTACTGGAACGTGCTGCTGCCCCAGGCCTACCGGATCATCATTCCGCCGCTTACCTCGGAATTCCTGAACGTCTTCAAGAACACCTCCGTGGCCTCGCTGATCGGTTTGATGGAGCTGCTCGCGCAGACCAAGCAGACCGCCGAGTTCTCCGCCAACCTGTTCGAAGCCTTCACCCTGGCAACGCTGATCTACTTCACCCTGAACATGAGCCTGATGTTGCTGATGCGCGTGGTCGAGAAGAAAGTCGCCGTACCGGGCCTGATTTCCGTAGGGGGTAAATGATGGAATTCGACTTCTCGGGCATCATCCCGTCCCTGCCGGGCCTGTGGAACGGCATGATCATGACCCTCAAGCTGATGGCCATGGGCGTGATCGGCGGCATCATCCTCGGCACCATCCTGGCGTTGATGCGTCTGTCCCACAACAAAGTGCTGTCGAACATCGCCGGCGCGTACGTCAACTATTTCCGCTCGATCCCATTGCTGCTGGTGATCACCTGGTTCTACCTGGCGGTACCGTTCGTGCTGCGCTGGATCACCGGCGAAGACACGCCGATCGGCGCGTTCGCTTCGTGCATCGTGGCCTTCATGATGTTCGAAGCGGCGTACTTCTGCGAAATCGTCCGCGCCGGTGTGCAGTCGATTCCCAAGGGCCAGATGGGTGCTGCCCAGGCACTGGGCATGTCTTACGGCCAGATGATGCGCCTGATCATCCTGCCGCAAGCGTTCCGCAAGATGACGCCGCTGTTGCTGCAACAGAGCATCATCCTGTTTCAGGACACCTCGCTGGTCTACGCCGTCGGCCTGGTGGACTTCCTCAATGCTTCGCGCGCCAGTGGCGACATCATTGGCCGCTCCAATGAGTTCCTGATTTTCGCGGGTCTCGTGTACTTCATCATCAGCTTTGCCGCCTCGCAGCTGGTCAAGCGTCTGCAAAAAAGGTTCGCCGTATGATCTCTATCAAAAGCATCAACAAGTGGTATGGGGACTTCCAGGTACTGACTGATTGCAGCACCGAGGTCAAAAAAGGCGAAGTGATCGTGGTGTGCGGGCCATCCGGTTCCGGCAAGTCGACCCTGATCAAGTGCGTCAACGCCCTGGAACCGTTCCAGAAAGGCGACATCGTGGTCGACGGCACCTCCATCGCCGACCCGAAGACCAACCTGCCGAAACTGCGCTCGCGCGTGGGCATGGTGTTCCAGCATTTCGAGCTGTTCCCGCACCTGACCATCACCGAAAACCTGACCATCGCGCAGATCAAGGTGTTGGGCCGCAGCAAGGAAGAGGCCACCAAGAAAGGCCTGCAACTGCTCGAGCGCGTCGGTCTCTCGGCCCACGCCCACAAGCATCCTGGCCAACTGTCCGGCGGTCAGCAGCAGCGTGTGGCGATTGCCCGTGCGCTGGCGATGGACCCGATCGTCATGCTGTTCGACGAACCGACCTCGGCGCTCGACCCGGAAATGGTCAACGAAGTGCTCGACGTGATGGTACAACTGGCCCACGAAGGCATGACCATGATGTGCGTGACCCACGAAATGGGCTTCGCCCGTAAAGTGGCCGACCGCGTGATTTTCATGGACCAGGGCAAGATCATCGAAGACTGCAAGAAAGAAGAGTTCTTCGGTGACATCAATGCCCGCGCGGAGCGTACGCAGCACTTCCTCAACAAGATTCTGCAGCACTAAGAAAAACACCGCTCCCACACTGGTTCAGTGGTGATCTTGAGATTTGCGTTGTGGTTGACCCAAGGCATCTGTGATGAAATGCGACCCCACTCTTTATCGCGCCACGTCGCCATCACTCGCCGTGAAACCCCGTCTGGTTCGTCATTTGTTCCTGCCGCCACTGATCATCGCCATGATGATCGGCCTGGGCTATATCGGCTTCTGGATCAGTGAGCACTACGGCATCCGCAGCCTCAGCGAAAACGGCCAGCGCCAGCTGGAACTGCACGCGCGCGCCGTCGAAAGCGAAATCAGCAAATACACCTACCTGCCCAGCCTGCTGGAACTCGAAACCAGCGTTTCGCAGTTGCTGGCCGACCCGAACCCGGAACACCGACAGACGGTCAACGATTACCTCGAAGGCCTGAACCGGCGCAGCCGCAGTCGGGCCATCTACGTGATGGACACCACCGGTCGCGTCATGGCCACCAGCAACTGGCGCGATGTCGACAGTTACCTGGGTGAAGACCTGTCCTTTCGCGCCTATTTCCAGAACGCCGTGCGCGGTCAGCCGGGGCGTTTCTATGGCATCGGCAGCACCAACGGCGAACCCGGTTACTACCTGGCCCATGGCCTGGAAGAACACGGCAAGATCATCGGCGTAGCCGTGGTCAAGGTTCGCCTGGAAGCCATGGAAGAACGCTGGCAACGGGCCCGCCTGGAAGCCTTCGTCAGCGACGAAAACGGCATCATCATTCTTTCCAGCGATCCGGCGCGGCGCTTGAAATCGGTGGTGCCGCTGAGCGAAGAAACCAAGGAAAAACTCGCCCGCAGCCTGCAGTACTACTGGTTCCCGCTCAATGAACTGCAACCGCTGGCCCGGGAAACCCTGTCCGAAGGCGTGGAAAAACTCACGTTCCCGGCCAACAGCGAACTGGTGTCCGACGATGAAAACATCAGCTATCTGGCGCAAACCCGGCCCTTGAGCGATACGCCGTGGAATTTCACCCTGCTCACGCCACTCCAGGACTTGCGCCGCGAAGCGATCAACCAGGGGATCCTGGTGGCCGTGGCGTTTGCCCTCCTGGCGTTCCTTTTGATCGCCTGGAACGAGCGGCGCAAGGTGATTGCCACCCGCCTCGCAGCCCGGGAAGCCTTGCAGGAAGCCAACAATCAGCTGGAGCGTCGGATTACCGAACGCACCACCGACCTGCGCGCCAGCAACGAACGGCTCAAGGGCCAGATCCGCGAACGCCGGCTCGCCGAAGAGACTTTGCGCCGCGCCCAGGATGAATTGGTGCAGGCCGGAAAGCTCGCGGCCATCGGCCAGATGTCCACCAGCATCGCCCACGAACTGAACCAGCCGCTGGCGGCGCTGCGCACCTTGTCCGGCAATACCGTGCGCTTCCTCGAACGCGGCCAGCTCGACGTGGCCAGCACCAACCTCAAGACCATCAACGAACTGATCGACCGCATGGGCCGGATCACCGCGAGCCTGCGCTCGTTCGCCCGGCGCGGAGACGACAAAGGCCAGGCCTGCCTCGGCAAAGCGGTGGACGCGGCCCTGCAATTGCTAGGCGCCCGGGTGGAAAATATTCAGCTGCAATTACACCGCGACTTCACCGATGTGCAGGTGCAGATCGACCAGACCCGCCTGGAGCAGATTCTGGTCAACCTGATCGGCAACGCCCTCGACGCCATGCAAGCGCAGCCGCAACCCGAGCTGTGGCTCGAAGGCGAAGCGTTCGATGGCAAATACCGCCTGCGGGTGCGTGACAACGGCCACGGCATCGACGCCGAAGCGCGCAAGCACCTGTTCGAACCGTTTTTCACCACCAAACCCGGCGAACAGGGCCTGGGCCTGGGCCTGACCCTTTCCGCCAGCCTCGCCGCCGCCACCGGCGGTCACCTGGGTGTCGAGCACCCGGCCAGCGGTGGCACTGCATTCGTCCTCAGTTTACCGTTGGTAAGCCCCACTCCCGCCGAGCCAATATGAACAACGACCTTAGTGTATTGATCGTCGAAGACGACCCCCATGTGCTGCTCGGCTGCCAACAGGCGCTGACCCTGGAAGACATTCCCTGCATTGGCGTGGGCAGCGCCGAAGAGGCCCTGGAGCGGGTCGGCGACAACTTCGCCGGCATCGTCGTCAGCGACATTCGCCTGCCGGGCATCGATGGCCTGGAACTGCTGACACGACTCAAGGAGCGCGACCGCAGCCTGCCGGTGGTGCTGATCACCGGGCACGGCGACATATCCATGGCCGTCGGCGCGATGCAGAAAGGCGCCTACGACTTCATGGAAAAGCCGTTTTCCCCGGAGCGCCTGGTGGACGTGGCCCGCCGCGCACTGGAGCAACGCAGCCTGGCGCGGGAAGTCTCCTCGTTACGTCGGCAACTGGCCGAGCGCGATTCCCTCGAAGGGCGGATCATCGGCCGTTCGCCAGCCATGCAGAACTTGCGCGAATTGATCGCCAACGTCGCCGACACCTCGGCCAACGTGCTGATCGAGGGCGAAACCGGCACTGGCAAAGAACTGGTCGCTCGTTGCCTGCATGATTTCAGTCGGCGCCACACCAAACAGTTCGTCGCACTGAACTGCGGCGGCCTGCCGGAAAACCTGTTCGAAAGCGAAATTTTCGGCCACGAGGCCAACGCCTTTACCGGCGCGGGCAAACGGCGGATCGGCAAGATCGAACACGCCGACGGCGGCACGCTGTTCCTCGACGAAGTGGAAAGCATGCCCCTGCCCTTGCAGATCAAACTGCTGCGGGTATTACAGGAGCGCACCCTCGAACGCCTCGGTTCTAACCAGAGCGTTGCGGTGGATTGCCGCGTCATCGCTGCGACCAAATCCGACCTCGTCGAGTCGAGCAAGGCCGGCGAGTTCCGCAGCGACCTGTATTACCGCCTCAACGTGGTGACCCTGGAACTGCCGCCGCTGCGCGAGCGCCGCGAAGACATCCTGCAACTGTTCGAACACTTTTTGCAGCAGTCGTCCCTACGCTTCGACCGCACGGTGCCGGAGCTGGACAACCAGACCGTTTCGAACCTGATGAGCCACGATTGGCCGGGTAACGTGCGTGAACTGCGCAACGTTGCCGAGCGCTTTGCCCTGGGCCTGCCGGCGTTCAAGAAAACCGGTGCCGGTGGCGGCAATCAGGGCCTGGCCTTTGCCGAAGCGGTGGAAGCGTTCGAGCGCAATCTGCTCAGCGACGCCTTGCAACGCAGCGGCGGCAACCTGACCCAGGCCAGCCAGGAACTGGGCATGGCCAAGACCACTCTGTTCGACAAAGTGAAAAAGTACGGCCTGAGCCATTAAGCGAGACCTGCCGCCCGAAACTGGCGTGGTTACGCTTTCACGGCTGAATGCATTCCCCTGTGGGAGCGGGCTTGCTCGCGAAGAGGGCATATCAGTTGGCATTTAAGTTGACTGACACACCGCTTTCGCGAGCAAGCCCGCTCCCACATAGGATCGGGGGGGTTACAGGAGGTTGTGATCGACCACAGGCTCGATTTGCGCCCAATGTGAAGTGTCTTCTCGGTGCTCGCGCAAGTACGGCAACACCGCCGCCAGCAACGGCGCCTTGAACGCCTCCTGGAAACGATGGGCCAGGCCCGGAATCAGGATCAACTGACTGCCGCGCAGATGCGCCGCCAGATGCACCCCGTGCATCACCGGCAACAGCGGGTCGGCGGTACCATGCACCACCAGCGCCGGCACCCGCAACTGATTGAGCAGGGTTACCCGGCTCGGCTCGGCGAGAATGGCCACGATCTGGCGTTTCACCCCCTCGGGATTGAACGCCCGGTCATAGGACTGCGCCGCCTGATGCAGCAACGCCTGGCGATCGTCGGTCACTATCGGGCTGCCCAGCGCCGCCAGCAAGTCGGCCTGTTGCTCCAGGGCCACTTCGCGGTTCGGTGCGCCGCGCCTCGCCAACAACTGCACCAGCGCCGCACTCGGTGCCGGTAAGCCTTCGGCGCCGGAGGTGGTCATGATCAGGGTCAGACTCTCGACCCGTTGCGGTGCCATGGCAGCCATGTGCTGGGCAATCATGCCGCCCATGCTGGCGCCCAACACGTGGAATTGATCGATGTGCAAGGCGTCCATCAAGCCCAGGCCATCGTCGGCCATGTCGGTCAGCGAGTACGGTGACGACACCGGCAATCCGAGTTTGTAGCGCAGCACTTCGAAGGTCAGGTTGGCGTCGGCCGGTGCTTGCCGCCAGGTCGACAGGCCGACATCGCGATTGTCATAGCGGATCACCCGGAACCCCTGCTGGCACAGGGCGACAACCACCTCGTCCGGCCAGTGAATCAATTGCCCGCCCAGCCCCATCACCAGCAGCAATGCCGGATCCGACGCACGGCCAATGCTCTGGTACGCCAGGCTTACCTGGGCCAGATCCACCCGTTCGGTCGGAACATTGACATCACAACGCGAAGCCGCCAGGGACGGCAGGCCGAATAAAAAGGCGGCCAAAAAAACAAATCTTGATAAGAAAACACGCATGAAGAAACACCAAAACGCAGAACCCCAGTAGAGCGCGAGTCTGATGAAGTTTGTTCAAGCGCGCTGCCACAGTTACGTGACAGTTTGATGAAGAGTGCCGGACGGTCGTCAGACCAGACAGCGGCACGCGATAACTATGTACCACCATGCCTCTTCTCGAACGAACTTTAATGGCCCCGATTTTTTCACCCATCGGAGTCCTTCTTCATGCACGAATCACCTGCCGCACCGCTGGCCGACTTCGGCCACGTCTCCTCATTGGCCCGAGACACGGATGAAAACCTGTACCTGAGCGCCTCGGCGCGCTGGAACGACTGCCGCGATCAATGGCTGGCCCTCATGGCGCAGAACCCGCAAGTTCCCTTGACCACGAACTGGTGGCAGGCACGCGCACGCGGTACCGACGTTTCACGCAAGGCACAGGCCATCCGCTTGTATCGCCAACATTTCGAAGCGTCGTGCCAATTGGCATTTGCCCAGGGCACCTTGAATGCCGAACAGTTCAATGTGCTGCTGGATCTCGTCAACCCGGCAGCGCAGACAACCTCCCCCGAGATCCTGGTTTACGTCGAGACCCTGTCGCTCGGGGGCAACAGCAGTCTGACTGACGAACTGCCGGGTGCCCTGGTCATTACCCGCAACACCGACCAACCGGTCACCCAGTTGCTGTATCTGCCGTCTCGGCAAGCGCCCTGGATGACCTTTGAAAATCGCAACAGTCTGGAACGCTGGTTAACCCAGCAGCAACCTGAACCCGAGGGCAGCCGCGTCACGGTCGATTACACCGTATTGGACACCCCGCAGCTGACGAAAAGTGCCGAGTCCCTGTTGGCGGGACTGGCCACAGCCCCTGCCGAGCGGCAACGCAACGACCGTGTTTTTGCCTCGCCCACCGACCTGCCCCTGCCGGATTCAAGCAACGACATCGCCCCGTTCGGGCAACTGAGCCCCGACGTTCCCTTCAGCCTGCGCCACAGCGCTTTAGTGCAACAGCAAACGGCACTGCAAAACTTTCTGGGGCTGGACTTTGCAGGCACCACCGACGACCCGCGCATGCAGAGGCTGCAACAGCAATTCGACGCTCTGCGCGCCGCCGAACAGGCCAGCAGCGAGGCCGCAAGTGCCCTGTTAAGCGCCGACGAGGCACCGCAACTGCTGGAACTGCGCCACTCGTCGGGCACACATTACAAGGCCCTGTACCAGGCGCGCCTGAGTGGCCTGCGTGCCGAAGCCGATCTGCAATTGAGCCTGAATCAGATCAGCAGCGATGAATATCAGTGGCTGACGGCCGTGCTCGACGCGCCCGAAAAACCTCGACCGGCCGATGTGGTGGTCGCCCGACTGGTGTTGACCGCGACTGACAGCGAAGACGACGCCCTCCGTACGCAGACCCAGGAGCTCGACGGTGTACTGCTGTATGCCCGGCCATCGGCATTGCTGCCGTCCGCCAGCGACAGCGTGTTGCTCTACTGGCCCGGACATTTCGGCGGCCTGCAACGGTTCGCCTCCCGCCAGGCACTGGAGCAGAAGATGTTCAGGCAGCCGGCCAACGACGACACGCAAGCGCTGCAACTTTTGCCGTTGGCCGGCAACCCGATCGAGTACACCCTGCAAACCCAGCTTCACAGTTGTGAACAGCATGCGACGCGGCTGATGACCGCCAACCCCGTGCCCTCCCATGCCGGCCAGCGGGCGGCGGAACTGGAAAAACTGCGTGAACAGACGCTCGCCCGCCTGACCGTCCCCACTGTCTCCGCGCGGGAGCTGGCCTTCGCACACATCGTCGAGCAAAACCGCGGCGCCACGCTGGCAACACACTTGCCGTCGTCCCTCAGCGCACTGTCCGCGGCCGAACGCGATCGGCTCAAGGCGTTGTTCACCGCCTACATCGCGGCGATGAAGCGCTCCCATCGACTGCTTGAACGGGAACTGCCACTGCGCGAGTCATTCAGCAAAAAGGCTATCGACGCCCGCCTGCGCAAAGACTTCGCCCTGACGCAAAACGTTGAGGTGTTGCTGGACATCCCCGACACCACCACGTGGCGCAAGGTACTTATCGAGGGCGCTGCGCCGGGAACACCGCAAAAGAATGTACTGACTGGCAGCCAGCAGCGCAGCCTGTTGTCCCTCGCCGAACTGGCGCAAGGCAATATCGATCAGTCGATGTGGTATCGGGTGTCGCTGATGCAGGTCGAGATCAGCGGCGCCGACGAGGGGCAACGGCAGAAGCTGAAAACCGGCATCACCCAGGACTATTTGCGCAACATGGTCACCGAGCTGGATCTGGCCGGGAAATACGAAAGGCTGATTCGCGAGACCTTCCTTGGCGCCCCTGGCGCCTCGGCCTTCAGCAATGAATTTCGTCGTGAATGCCTGAGCGAACCGTGGCGGCTGATGCTCCAGTTGCAAGGCGAATTCGCCGTGCTGGCCAAGGACATCGACGTCGCCGGCCAACGCGTGCTGCAGATCGCCATCGACGCCAACAGTCGTGAAGCCTTTGCGGTCGACGGCAAGCGCATCGTGTTGTTGCCCGCGCACCTGACCGTTGGCGGTACGGACACGCCGGGCGAGGGGCCGAGCACCCTGGCCGGGGTGACTTTTATCGTCGAGCAGATCAGCGGCCTGACCCTGCTCTATCGGCCTGACTGCCCCGATGGGGTGTTTGTGCGTCAGTTCGACAGCCTTGAACAGGCGCGGACGTTCCTCTTCAACCAATGCCTGAACAGCACGATGGTCAACTATTTGGCCGGTCGCGCCCTGACCGGGGAATTTGCCTCGCACGTCAGCCGGATCAACCAGGCCCGGGTGAAAAACTTCGATGCCCTGATCGGCGTCGGCACCGCCTGGCCAGCCAGTACATCCCTGGCAGCGCATCTGCTCAATGTGCACATGGGCCGTTTGCTGGAGGCGCATCGGTCGACATCGCGCTCCAACGATGCCTTGTATCTGGAGCACGTCGCGCTGCGCTCCGGGGCCATGTTCAACTACTTGAAAATGGCGCTGGGCGTCGTGCCTTTCATCGGTACCGCCATTGCCCTGTACGACGCCTGGAACAGCGCCAATCAGGCAGCGGCGGCCTTCCTGCGCGGTGATGTCGGCCATGGCCTGGCCGAGGTGGAAGCCGTGTTGCTGTCGTTGATCGACGCAGCCATGGATGTGCTGCCCGTTGCTGGCGCCGCTTCCAGCGCCGCGCGCGCCGCCACTCGCGGGCGACAATTGCGCGCCCTGACCAGACAACCGGGCGCCTTGCAGGTCTCGACCCCGCAGCAGGTCCGACGCACCCTCGAACGCTTCAGGGGCTATGAGTACGAACACGAGATTTCCTTCGCCGGCCTGCAACCGGGCACCGAAGGGATTTATCGCAACGTTTATCGCCACGCCGACGGCGACTTCATGGTCCGCCAGGGTCGTATCTATCGCATCGAATTGACCGACAACCCACCGCAGTGGCGCTTGAGTGCTACCAGCAGCCGAACCTACAAACAACCCATCGCCCTGGATGAAAGCGGCCACTGGAACACCCATTACGCGGTGTACGGCACCGTGACGGCAGGCGGCGGTGCCGGTGGCGGCGCGGTGCTCGGTCATCTGGCTGACGGCCTCGACCCGCTCTGGCCCGCCGCCATTCGCCGTTGGCTGCCGCGCTGGTGGACGGACCGGGCATTGCGACGCCAGTTGACGTTGACCAACACCGCCGACGCCTATACCCGGCGACTCGGGACCCAGACTCGCAGTTCCAACACTGTGCTGGAACATTACTTCAGCCTTGACCGGGAGCAGCGCCAACCGCTTCGAGCCAATGCCGACATTCTTTGCGTGAACGACCTCGAGCTGGCGCAGGCCCAGTACCTGAACCTTGAAGAACTGATGCTGATCAGCCACGGCCGCAGACGCATGCTGGTCGAAGATGCTCAAAGCCGCTGCGCCTGGGTCATCGTCGACCGAGTGGTGCGGCGAATCAGTTTGGTCAAGGAGCGCCTGGTGGAACAGCTCAACCGCATCGATCAGATGATTGCCCGTTCGGAGGCAACGCCGTTCAGCAATACCGACGCACACATTCAACTGATGGCGCAACGCAAGGAATTGCGAATCGAGTTTCTCAAGGACTTGGACCGGCTTCATACACAGGTTGCAGAAGCCAATCGATGGAACGGGCGGATCACCAACCGCATGCAAAAATCAAAGATGGCCGCGGATATGGCCATGCTTAACGAAAAATTCAGCGATGCCAATTACTACTACCTGAAAACGGCGAATGAGCTGGAGATCATCACTCACTACACCGCTGTCTCCGACCAGTCCTGGGTCTACTTTCACGTACAGTTGAAACAGGCCCGCAACAAGGTCGGACGAGCGCTGCTGACCCAACATCAATTGCCTGAAGTACAGGCCACGTTTACCCAGCGAAACAAAGTGCTCGAAGATTGCCTGGCGACCTACGCCGAATTTCGTCGCAATCTCGGGGCCTGGGTGCTGGGCTATCCGCAGCATCTGGATCTGGAGCAGGTCACGGCGTTTCTCGACAATCTGGCAGAAGTCGAAGCGGCGGCTCGCCATGCCATCAAGACACGCCCATCCAACAGTGCAAAAGCGGGAAATGCGTCAAAGCAGCTGTTCGAGACGGAAGACAATCAGTTGCTCATCGGCATCGCCAGCACGGATACCGCAACCCGCCAACAGCGCTTCACCGTCGAGGGTGCAAATGGGTTCAGGGAAACCTGGCTACCCCGTTCCTCCAGCGGCAAATATCATCTCAGTGAGCCCGTGGCGGCAGCGCCAACGGAACTTGTGACCGATATCACGCCATTGCTGGTGGAGGCCAGAAAAAGGCTCGGCACCGTAGATGTTTACAAAAGCAAAGTCGAAGGCTACGCCCGTCAGGACATGTTGCCGGTCGATCTGGAACACATGATGATCAGTGAAGCTGCGGAACTGAACATGCGAGCCCGGGCCATCGAACGCCTGTCGCCCACGGAGACGGTCGCGCTGCAATTGCGCAATCGCGCGAATGACTTGACCCGTGCCGGCCGCACGTTGCGTATTGAGCAGACCCTGAACAGCAAAACCCCCACCGAGGGCTATCTGGACTATCTGCTTGAACAACGCGTGGTGGACATCCGCAAGGAGGGCGGCCTGCGCGACCTGGGCAAACGCACGGATGGACGCAGGGATTTCCTCCAGGAGTACGAGGTGCGCGACCTGCGTAGCGAACCCGCGCAAACCCTGTGGTACGCACACTTCCACTACACCTCGGCCAAGCCCCAGTTCAGCGACTTCGTCAAAGGCCATCTGAAACTGCCGGAACAACGCAACCTGGGCCTGCAATGGCAGAAGGACGTGGCCGCCAGTGGCGGTACGGTCGAGGCGATCTGGCGCGGAGAAATCGGCAAAACGCTGGGCAACAAACACTTTTCCTCGCTGTAAAGCAACAACGGCGGAGCACGCCATGTGCTCCGCCGTGCTTGTGGTCGACAGCGGCATCAACATGAGACAAACTCAACCTTTTCGATTTATCGACAAGTTTTCCTCATGGAGCCTCCGGTGCTTGAAATCCGTCACCTCAAGACCCTGCACGCCTTGCGCGAAGCCGACAGCCTGGTGGATGCGGCCGATCGCCTGCACCTGACCCAGTCAGCCCTGTCCCACCAGTTCAAGGAGCTGGAGGAGCGCATGGGCATGCCGCTGTTCGTGCGCAAGACCAAACCGGTGCGCTTCACCAGCGCCGGTTTGCGCCTGCTGCAACTGGCCGACGCTACCCTGCCGCTGCTGCGCGCCGCCGAGCGCGACATCAGTCGCCTGGCCGGTGGCACCGCCGGTCGTCTGCACATGGCGATCGAGTGCCACAGTTGCTTCCAGTGGCTGATGCCGACCATCGACCAGTTCCGCGACGCCTGGCCGGAAGTCGAACTGGACCTGGCCTCGGGGTTTTCCTTCGCCCCGCTGCCAGCCCTGGCCCGTGGCGACCTGGACCTGGTGGTGACCTCCGATCCGGTGGACCTGGCCGGGATCACCTATGTACCCCTGTTCACTTATGAAGCGATGCTCGCGGTGGCCAACCAGCACCGCCTGGCCAGCAAGGCTTATATCGTCCCCGAAGACCTGCTCCCGGAAACCTTGATCACCTACCCGGTGGAACGGGACCGGCTGGACATCTTCACCCGCTTCCTCGAACCCGCCGACATCGAACCGGCCCAGGTCCGCACCTCGGAACTGACAGTGATGATGATGCAACTGGTGGCCAGCGGTCGCGGCGTATGCGGCATGCCCCATTGGGCACTGCATGAATACAGCTCGCGAGGCTATGTGAAAGCCAAGCGGCTGGGTGAGAAAGGCTTGTTCGCCACGCTGTATGCGGCGATCCGCGCCGACATGCTCGATGCGCCGTACATGCGCGACTTCTTGCTGACGGCCAAGGACACGTCGTTTTCGACGCTGGATGGGGTCAGCGCCGTTCGCTAGAACACCAACCCCCTGTAGGAGCGAGCTCGCTCGCGATGGTCGTCAACGATAACGCTGGAAACCGGGCACCCCGTGTCGCTCTCAGGTTTATCGCGAGCGAGCTCGCTCCTACAGGGGATCTATGTGATGGTTAGATCTCACGCCACATGTGAATCTTGTCGAAGTAATCCTCGCCCACCCGCACGGCCATCGGCTCCAGGCCAAACTGGATGAAGCCGCAGCGCTGGTAGAGGTTGAACGCGGCATCGTTGCCGGCGGTGACGGTCAACTGGATCAGGCGCAAACCCGCATGGTTCTGCGCCTGGGCCAATGCCGCCTGAACCAGTTGATAGCCGAGCCCACGCTGGCGGACCTTGGCGGTCACGTACATGCCAAACAGTGTCACCTTGTGCCGGGCCTTTTCCCGAGGCTCGAACGCGAGGCCGACAATGCCGGCCAACCGGCCCTCTTCGAACGCCCCGAGCACCACGTCCAGCTTGCCGGTCAGGCGCGACTCCCACCAACTCAGCGGCATCGCCGCCCGCTCACGCACGCTCGAGGTAAAGGCCTGCGGGTGCAGGTCGTAGGCTTCGAGCATCAGCGCCCGGTAGTCCAGGGCATGGCTGGCATCAAGTCGTTCGATCCACATCCTCAGGCCATCCGTTTTTGCTCAAGCATCAGCCGCAGCGCCAGCCCCGACAATACAAAGCCCATGAAGTAGCGCTGCATCGCCAGCCAGGTCGGATTGTTGACGAACCACGAGGCGATGCCCGCGGCAAACATGGCGATCAGCAGGTTGACGCAGAAACTGACGCTGATCTGGGTCAGGCCGAGGATGATGCTCTGGGTGAACACCGAACCGTGCTCCGGCGTGATGAATTGCGGAAACACCGACAGATAGAACACCGCGATTTTCGGGTTCAGGGCGCTGGTCAGAAAGCCCATGGTGATCAGTTTGCGTGAAGAGTCCGGGGGCAACTGCTGTGCCTCGAACGGCGAGCGCGCACCGGGTTTGACCGCCTGCCAGGCCAGCCACAACAGGTACAGCGCACCGGCCCACTTCAACACCTCATAAGCCATCGGCACCGCCAGGAACACTGCAGTCAAACCCGCGGCGGCGGCAAACAGGTGCACGAAGAATCCGGCGACCACCCCAAGCAGCGAGATCACCCCGGCCTTGCGCCCCTGGCAGATCGAACGGGAGATCAGGTAGATCATGTTCGGCCCCGGTGTCACTACCATCAGCAACGCGGCAGCAGCAAAAATCAGCAGGTCTTGAAGCGGGATCATGGGCGAGGTCCTTTGCGTAATGATCAGGCGATCGCGGTCAGCGATGCTCGATAAAACGGCAGAATCAGGTCCCGTGTCAATGGCGCCAGGCTGACATCGCCATCGGTGGCCGGGTCGATCCAGAGCACCTCTTCGATCTCCGCCGCCGGGGTGACGTCGCCATGAATATTCAGTTGAAAGAGCTCGGCGTGTACGACAAACCCCGGTTCGTTGGCGGCCGGTGCCGAGAAGTGACCCAGGTAAACGGCCTGCGCCGGGTCGATGTCCAGACCCAGCTCTTCTTCCAGCTCCCGGGCCAGGGCGTGGACCGGCAATTCATGGGGCTCGATCTTGCCACCCGGCTGCATGAACGCCGTGGTGCCGCGCTTGCGCACCAGCAACGTGCGGCCGTCCGGGCCGATCAACAGGGCGGCGGCGATGCGGATGACCCTGGAATGATTGAGTGAAACATTTATCGAAGAAGACATCGCTGACCACAGGTCCATGTTGAGGGATGCACAGAATCCCATGCCTTCAAAACTCGGCCAAGAGTGAATCCAGAACTCTCCGCCAAAAAGCCCGGAAATTTCCCACGAGCGCCTTTGGTAGCGTGCTCTGCCGACCTTCACCGGTCAATCGCCCTGCGCCGCCACTGGAACGACTCGCATGTCTGACATCTCAACGCTGAAAGAAAAAATCAACACCAAGACGTTTCCTCTTCTTCTGCTGGGAACCTTGTCTGCCGGGCTCTATACAAATGTCTGGATGTACAAAACCATCACGGCACTTGAGGAGGTCACTCACATCAAGACAATGAGTCCGGCTTTATTTGCCTTCTACCTGATCATCATTGGTTCTATCGGAACTCTAGTCTCGGTACCTCACTACTATGCATTCGCCCTTATAGGTGTTCTGTTCGTACTGTATTTACTGCTGACCCTGCTCTGGTGTTTCCGTGTACGAAGGGTGTTAAGGGCATATGCCTTGGCTGAACACAACTTCGAACTGCGCATGAATCTGGTCTATACCGGACTTTTCACCTTCTATTACATCAACTACTGCATCAATGCCCTTCCCCGTGACAAGCAAAAACACGAGGAAAAAACCGGCTAATACAACAAGCCACTCATGCTTGAGACAAAAAAGGCGAACATCCTTGAGGATGTTCGCCTTTTTTGCAGTGTGACCAGCTCATAAGCTGTTCGCTTGCACCGCTTCCTGGAAATCCATCTTCGCTGGCTGCCAACGGAAACCACCGGTCAACCCTGCCAGCTACACCACACCCATCTGTAAGCCGTGTCGTTGTCACGGCCGGCCAATTGGGCGAGTTCGACCTTCATGGGTATTCCTTGTTATGCGCCGGGCGGCAGAAAGATTGCCCGGTCGGTGTCTGTGCGCCAGTATGCGCAGCAAGCAACCGGGCGGGGAATTACGCCGCCGAGGTAATACGATAGGGGTAGATGCATGACACTCTCGTTGGACGACATCGCCTGGCACCGCTCGGTGGGGCAACTGATCGACGCCCTGGACAAGCCCAATTTCTGGACCCAGCTTGTACGCCTGCTGGACCAGTACGTGCCCTTCGACAGCTGGGTGGCGCTGCTTTTCAGTGCCGATCAGCGCCCCCAGGTGTTCGCCGAATGCCCCGGCGAAGACGGCAGCCCTGACCAGTTGTTCCAGGATTACCTGCGCGGCCTGTACCTGCTCGACCCCTTCTACATCGCCTGTCGCGAGCAATCGCGCACCGGGCTGTATCGCCTGTCGGAAGTGGCCCCGGAGCACTTTGAGCTGACTGAGTATTACCAGCGCTACTTTCGTCTGAATGTGGTGGCCGACGAAATCCAGTTCAATTGCCAGCTCGAAGGCGACCGCACGCTGTGCCTGTCCCTGGGCAGCACCCAGCGTTTCAGCGGCCAGCAGATCGCCTTGCTGTCGTTGATCCAGCCGTGGGTGCTCGGCCTGTTGCGCCAGCGTCTACCCTATGAAATCAACGAAGTCGTGGCCCTGTCCCCCTCACCGCCGCAAGCTGATTGGCGGGTACAACTGGAAGCCTCGGTGCAGCAACTCAAAGGCGCGCAGTTGACGGCCCGGGAGCTGGATGTCGGGCGATTGATGCTCAGCGGTTGCTCCAGTAAAGAAATCGCCCGCAAGCTGGAAATCTCGGTCGAAACCGTGAAAGTCCACAAGAAACATATGTACAGCAAGCTGGGGATCAAATCCCAGTCCGAGCTGTTTTCGATTTTTCTCCAGGCACAAAATGCCTGAATGCCCTGTGGAACGCTCTGCTTCTCTGTGGGAGCGGGCTTGCTCGCGAAAGCGGTATTTCATTCAGCATTCATGTTGGCTGACACACCGCTTTCGCGAGCAAGCCCGCTCCCACATTGATCTGTGCATAGCCAAATTCATTGAGTCCGAACCCAAGGAAACCGTATGAGCCTGTCACTCCTGAGCCGCTACGCCTTCTTTGCCGTCTGCGTGATCTTCACCCTCGCCAGCCTGCCGTTTCTTGAATACGACTGGCTCTGGCCAATTACCGCTGTCACTGCCGTCCTCAGCCTGATCGGCCTGTTCGACTTGCTGCAAAGTCCGCACGCAGTGCGCCGCAATTACCCGATCCTGGGCAATATCCGCTACCTGGTCGAAGGCATCCGCCCGGAAATCCGCCAGTACCTGCTCGAATCCGACAGCGACGCCCTGCCCTTCTCCCGGGCCCAGCGCTCGCTGGTCTACTCCCGGGCCAAGAATGAAACCGCCGACAAACCCTTCGGCACGCTGATTGATGTGTATCAGTCGGGTTTCGAATTCATCGGCCACTCCATGCGCCCCGCGCCCTTGAGCGACCCGAGCAGTTTCCGGGTGACGGTCGGCGGCCCGCAATGCACCCAGCCGTATTCGGCGTCGGTATTCAACATCTCGGCCATGAGTTTCGGCTCCCTCAGCGCCAACGCCATCCGTGCCTTGAACCAGGGTGCCAAGCTCGGCAATTTCGCCCATGACACCGGCGAAGGCAGCATCAGCCCCTATCACCGGGAAAACGGCGGCGACCTGACCTGGGAACTGGGCAGCGGTTACTTCGGCTGCCGCACCAGCGACGGCCGCTTCGACCCGGAACGCTTCGCGGCGCAAGCCCGGACGCCACAGGTACGGATGATCGAAATCAAGATGAGCCAGGGCGCCAAGCCCGGCCACGGCGGCATCCTGCCCAAACACAAGGTCACCAAAGAAATCGCCGAAACCCGCGGTATCCTGATGGGCGAGGACTGCGTGTCACCGTCGCGCCACACCGCGTTTTCCACGCCGATCGAAATGATGCATTTCATTGCGCAACTGCGTGAGTTATCCGGCGGGAAACCGGTGGGTTTCAAGTTCTGCCTTGGCCATCCGTGGGAGTTCATGGGCATCGCCAAGGCCATGCTGGAAACCGGCATCCTCCCGGACTTCATCGTGGTGGACGGCAAGGAAGGCGGCACTGGCGCCGCGCCCGTGGAGTTCACCGACCACATCGGCGTGCCGATGCGCGAGGGCCTGTTGTTCGTGCACAACACCCTCGTTGGGCTGAACCTGCGGGACAAGATCAAACTCGGCGCCAGCGGCAAGATCGTCAGCGCCTTCGACATCGCCAGTGTGCTGGCCATCGGCGCCGACTGGGCCAACTCGGCGCGCGGCTTCATGTTCGCCATCGGCTGCATCCAGTCGCAGAGCTGCCACACCAACAAATGCCCGACTGGCGTCGCCACCCAGGACACCCTGCGCCAGCGCGCGCTGGTGGTACCGGACAAAGCCCAACGCGTGTTCAACTTCCACCGCAACACCCTCAAGGCCCTGGCGGAAATGCTCGCCGCCGCCGGCCTCGAACATCCATCGCAGTTGTCCGCCAAGCATCTGGTGCGACGTATGTCGGCAACCGAGATCAAGCTGTTCTCGCAGTTGCACGTGTTCCTCAAACCGGGTGAGTTGCTGACCGGCGAAGTGAACGGCGAGTTCTACTCGCGGATGTGGCAGATGGCCCGGGCCGATAGTTTCGAGCCCAGTGAAATAGCGGCGGCATAACCTCGCCACCCCGATCAGAATCGCGCGTCACCAGCGCAGTGTTTTGCTCGGGGCCGGTTCCTTCATCACGATAAAACCGTAATCGCCGATCAGGTAAATCCGGTAGAACCGGCTTTCGACCAACGCCGGATAGCCCTGATAGCCGACCCGCGTTGCATTACGCCGCTCCTGCTCCGCCACCACGTTGGTGATGCCCGCCTTCGGCAGATTTTCGGCCAGCATGTAAAAGTCGGTATTGAGCAAGTAGTGCAGCACCGGGCGCTGTTTGAATGAGCCTGCCGCCGCCACCAACCAATAGTCGGAATAACTCACCGAGAGGTAGATCCGTCTGGCCTCGCGCAGCGACTGATGGCTGGCGATGTCGTACGCAAGACCGGCCAGTGCCGTGGACGCAAAGGTTTTCTGCACCGTCAGCACCCGGCCATAAGCGAACGACAACGACAACATGGCCAGCAGGGGAATCATCAACAGCAGCGGCAACCGCTCATGGATCGACGCCAGCGCCAGATGCCCCAGGTAAAACAGCAATACCAGCAGCACGGCGAAGCCCATCAAGGTGCGGGCACCTTCGTTGAAGTCGCGGAAAAACAACGCGACACCGGACACCAGCAGCATCACGACGGGCAAAGTCAGCAAACACATCAGGCCGATCAACAGCTTCTTCGGCCCGCTGTCCTGGCGCGCCGCTACGTTCAATCCCAACCGCACCGCCCCGGCTATCGCGAGCAACAGCAACCCGCCGGACACCCAGAGCCATCCGCCATGGAACAGCAGCACGACTTTTTCCAGGACCCGGCCAATGTTGATCTGGATCTGCAATGAGGGATGCGCCGTCCAATCGAGCAGCAATGTGCGGTTGGAGCCCATGAACGGATAAGCACTGACGCTGTAGATCAATCCGCCGAGGATGACCTGAGCGGCTTTCCAGCCCAGCAGGTCGCGCCATGGTACCGGGGTGGTTTTATCGTTGGCGGCCCTGAGCAACTCCAGGCAACACAGACCCAGGAACACGTTCAGGCTGACTTGATACAGCCCAAGCGCCAAGGCAATCAGGAACGACGGCACCAGCCACTGCACGCCGCGCCAAGGGTGGCGAAAGGTGATCGCGTAGATCACCGCCACCAGGCTCAGGGTCGTGGCGGGACCGTCGTATTGATAAGACAGGTTCTGCAGGAAGAACGGGTTGTACCAGAGCGGCAACAGCACCAGGCAGCAAGCAACGGTGGGCTGACGGAAGTAATGGAGCGTCAGGCTTGTCAACGCCGACGCCATGGACAGCGTGGCGATCAACAAGGGCAAGGGAAAGATGTTCGGCGCGGCATGGCTGAAGGTCAGCGCGTTGTAGAAAAACTGGGTGAAGAGTCGGCCCTGTTCGGCCCAGGCCATGCCCGCCGCCAGCGAGCGCCAGTTGTCATCGATGTAGGGATAATCGGCGAGGATCAACGGCAGGACATACACCAGGGTGGCGGCCAGAAAAAACCGCCAGACCTGATGCCGGCTGAGCTCGCGAACGAAGACGTCGCTGAACCGCCCCATTCTAACGCCCGCCCCGGTCTTTACCGCCGACGATGTCCTTGATCACATAACGCGGCCGGTGCTTGGCCTCGATATAGATGCGACCGATGTACTCGCCGAGGATGCCGATGCCGATCAGTTGCACGCCGCCCAGAAACAGGATCGCAGTCATCAGCGACGGATAACCGGGAACGCTGTTGCCGAAGAAAATCTTGTCCAGCACCATGTACACCGCATAGAGCACCGCGAAAATCGAAATGCCGCCACCAACGTAAGTCCACAAGCGCAGCGGCACGGTACTGAACGAGGTCACGCCTTCCAGGGCCAGGTTCCACAGTTTCCAGACATTGAACTTGCTGCTCCCCACCACCCTTCCCGGCCGCTCGAACTCCACCACCACCGTGTTGAACCCGGCCCACGACAGCACGCCTTTCATGAATAACTGGTGCTCCGGCAAGGAACGGATCACATCGACCACCTTGCGATCCATCAGCCGGAAGTCCCCGACGTTTTCCTCGATGCGGGTGTAGGCGATGCGATTGAGCACATGGTAGAAAATAGACGCGCTGTGGCGCCTGAGGTAGCCGTCGGCGGCCCGGCTGCGGCGCTTGGCGAGTACCACGTCGGCACCCTTTTGCCATTGCTCGATCAACAACGGAATGACGTTGATCGGGTCCTGCAGGTCGACATCCATGGGAATCACGGCATCGCCGCTGGCATGCTCCAGGCCGGCAAACAGTGCCGGTTCCTTGCCGAAGTTGCGCGAGAAATTGATCAGCATGACCTGATCATCCGCCTGGGCAAGTGCCATAGCCTGTTCGGCCGTGTTGTCGGAACTGCCGTCGTTGATGAACACGATCTCGACTTCGGTGTCGCCTAATCTCAACTCCCTTCGCACCGCCCGATAAAACAGGTTGATGGACTGCTCTTCGTTGAACACCGGGACAATGAGCGAGATTTTCATTGATCACGTCCGCGAAACACCACGTATTTGGAATATAGAAAACCGAACACCAGGCTCAACGCCGAAAACAGGACCACCGTGAGCAAGCCGTGCAATCGCCAGAGGTCACCCAGATGGCCGATACCCAGGCTCAGTGCCCCCATGCCCAAAAGAAACAGCAGATAACCCGCGACCGTGGCACTGGCGGCGAAGGTAAATTGCGCGTTCATGTAGAAGGAAAATGACGCGGCCACGCAGAAGGCGGCCAGGTTGCTGATCGCCTGACTGAGGCCGGCTGCCACGCTCAACAGGAAAAAGATCTGCCAGTGAATCAGGGTGTTGGCGACCCCGATCACCGTGTAACTGGACAGCCCTTTCCACAACAGTCTCATGTGAGGCTCCCGTTTCAAGAACGTTGCACTTATTGATATTTGAGCCTGTTTACTGTCATAAATCGCAGGTCAAGCGGTCTTTCAGACCAGCGGTTGAGCCTTGGGGCAATGCCCGAGACATCCGGTAATATCCCGGTTTTGCAATTGCCCGCGAATCAGTCCACCCTGCGCGCCGCCGATTGGGCGCGTGGCCTTTGCGCCAGCGGCCAATCCCATTTTTACCCGCTGTTACGAGCCTGCTGTCATGACCTTAGCGCGCGATCACCGGATCGACTTTTTTCGTGGTCTGGCACTGATCTTCATCTTTTGGGATCACGTGCCCCACAACCCTTTGGGGCAAATCACCCTGCGTAACTTCGGTTTCAGCGATGCAGCCGAGGTCTTCGTGTTTCTGGCAGGTTTCGCATCCGTATTGGCGTACGGCAAAGTCCTGGCGCGCGAAGGCTTTCTGATCGCCTGCGTAAAAATCCTGCGCCGGGCGTGGGTGCTCTACGTGGTGCATATCTTCCTGCTGGCGATGCTGATGGGCATTGTGTTTTTCGCCAACAGCCATGTGGAAACACGGGATCTGGTGGAAGAAATGGGCATGCATCACTTCATCAGCAACCCGCAGCAGGCCCTGATCGATGAACTGCTGTTGCGCTTCAAGCCGAACCTGATGGACCCGTTGCCGCTGTACATCGTGCTGTTGGCGGGCTTGCCCCTGGTGCTGCCGCTGCTGGTGCGCAAGGCCTGGGTGGTGGTCTCGATGTCATTGGCGCTGTACCTGATGGTGCCGCTGGCTGGCTGGAACCTGGCGGCCATCAAGGACGGCGTGTGGTATTTCAACCCGGTCGCCTGGCAGCTGCTGTTCGTACTCGGCGGTGCCGCTGCGATTCACAGCCAGCGCCCGCGCCCGCCCCAGACCCGCCCATTGGTTCGCCAGCCGTTGTTTGTCGGTGCGGCGCTGTATGTCGTGGTCGCGGGTGTGTTGACCGTGCTGTGGCGTTGGCCGGACCTACACGATGCCGTGGTGCCGGCGAGCCTGCAAAACATCCTGTACCCCATCAGCAAGACCGACCTTTCCCCCGTGCGCCTGCTGCATTTTCTCGCACTGGCCTACGTCACGGCGAAACTGATTCCCGACAGCGGATGGACACAAAACTGGCTCGCGCAGCAAAGTTGCCGCATGGGCCGTTTCTCGCTGGAGATTTTCTGTCTGGGCGTTCTGCTGGCGCCATTGGCGGACATGGTCAATGCGCTGACCGACGATGCTTTTGCCATGCAGATTTTCACGGCGTTGGTGGGTGCCGGGTTGATGGCGTTGCTGGCGACCTGGCTTGAGTTCAACAAGCGCTTGACTGGTCCAAAGCAGGTGGTAGTCGCTTGACTGATACCTGTGGCGAGGGGGCTTGCCCCCGTTCGGCTGCGAAGCAGTCGCAAATCCGATATTTGCGGTGTGTCTGGCACAACTTTAGGGCCTGATCTAGGGACTGCTTTGCAGTCCAACGGGGGCAAGCCCCCTCGCCACAAAAGCCCCGGTTCGCAGATAAATGACTTTCAACAAAAAGCCCCGGCCAATCGACCGGGGCTTTGGCTTTTCAAGCGTTACAACTTACGAAACCGAACGCACCGCACCTTGCGAAACATTGGTCGGTTGCAGCTTGAACACGTAGAACAGCACCGTCAGCAGCACCAGGAACGCAGGCCCCACATACAGCGCCACGCGGGTGTCCGGGAAGTACGCCATCAGGCCGACCACCAGCACCAGGAACGCCAGCGCCAGGTACGAACTGACCGGGTACAGCCACATGCGATATTTCAGGCCGGCCGCTTCGCTGGCGCTCAGGCCTTTGCGGAATTTCAGCTGGGCCAGCAGGATCATCACCCAGGTCCAGATCGCGCCGAAGGTGGCAATTGCCGTCACCCAGACAAATACCTTTTCCGGCACCAGATAGTTCAGCAGTACGCCCAACAGCAACGCGCCAATCGACAGCAGCAATGCACGACGCGGCACGCCGTTGTTCGAGGTCTTGGCAAAGCCCGCCGGAGCCTGGCCGTTCTGCGCCAGGCTGTAGAGCATGCGCCCGGTGCTGAAGATGCCACCGTTGCAGGACGACAACGCCGCGGTGATCACCACGAAGTTGATGATGCCGGCGGCGGTCTTGATGCCCAGCCGCTCGAACGTCATCACGAACGGGCTGCCCTGGGTGCCGATTTCGTTCCAAGGGTAGATCGACAGGATCACGAACAGCGCACCGACGTAGAACAGCAGGATGCGCCAGAACACCGAGCCGATCGCGTTCGGAATGGTCTTCTGCGGGTTCTTCGCTTCACCGGCGGTCAGGCCGATCATCTCCACGCCCAGGTAGGCGAACATCACCATTTGCAGCGACATCAACACACCCTGTACACCGTTGGGCATGAAGCCGCCGTGGGTCCACAGGTTGGAAATACCCAGGGCCACGCCGTCGTTGCCGAAACCGAAGGCGATGATGCCGATGCCGCCGAGCACCATCGCAATGATGGTGACGATCTTGATCAAGGCAAACCAGAACTCGAACTCACCGAAGGCCTTGACCGCGATCAGGTTGATCGAGCCCATGCTGATCAACGCAGCAAGCGCCCAGATCCAGCGTGGTACATCGGGGAACCAGATACCCATGTACACCGCCACGGCAGTGATTTCCGCGACGCAGGTCACCAGCCACAGGAACCAGTAGTTCCAGCCGGTCAGGAAGCCCGCCAGCGGGCCGAGGTAGTCTTGGGCGTAACGGCTGAACGAGCCGGCGACCGGATTGTGCACGGCCATCTCACCGAGAGCGCGCATGATCACCAGGATCGCCAGACCGCCAATGATGTAAGACAGCATGATGGCCGGACCGGCCATTTCGATGGCCTTGGCCGAGCCCAGGAACAGGCCGACGCCGATACAGGCACCGAGTGCCATCAGTCGAATATGCCGCTCGCCGAGTTCACGTTTGAGCGGACCGCCCTGAGCGGTCTCGCCTTGGGGCAGGTGATTGCCTACGGGCATGGGGGACAACCTCGTCTTGTTATTGGATATGACCACCGAGTGGCGAAGCGCTGACCGATAAGCCATCGCGTCCCGAACCGGTTCTGCTTCGTGGGCAGAGTCGTCTTGTAGGAAAAACCCGCAAGATCAGTGGGAAAAACGGCGCCGAGTATTGCACAACAATGGTGCATCGTCATGCCCCTGCCAAAGTCGTACTTACCCTCGAAAAGGCTCTACTTCAGCCATTACAGACCGCCCCCACGCCTCAGCCACAGCAGCACCTGTGGCGAGGGGGCTTGCCCCCGTTCGGCTGCGAAGCAGTCGCAAAACAGGTGAACACGGTGTTTCAGACAATCACCAGTCGCAAGTTTTAGCGCTGCTTCGCAGCGCAACGGGGGCAAGCCCCCTCGTCACAAAAACAACAACAGCTTTCTCGCGCCGTCATTCCTTCACAGGTATCAGAGCTTTCACTCAACACATGCAGATCTACCCTGGACAACCGGGTACTAGCCTTGAATGTGCAATTGATATCCTCAAGGGAAGCAATGGAATGCCAACTCAACCCAACTCCCACCGCTTGCGTCTGGGCCGATATTCCGAGAGCGGTCGGGCATATCTCATCACCGCCGTTGTTCATGGTCGCCAACCGATCTTTTCGGATTGGCATTTGGGACGCTTACTTGTTTCAGAACTACGTCGAGCTCATGAAACCAACGTAGTGAACTCCATCGCATGGGTGGTCATGCCCGATCACTTTCATTGGCTGATGCAGTTGGAGGAAGGCAATCTTGGGCGTGTCATCGGTGCCATCAAGTCACGTTGCACCCGTGAAGTGAACGAAATCACTGGCCGCCGTGGCCCACTCTGGCAAACCGGCTACCACGACCGGGCCATTCGCGATGGAGAAGATCTTCTGCCGTTCGCTCGCTACATCGTTGCCAATCCACTCAGGGCGGGACTTGTGGATAAAATTGGCGACTACCCTCTCTGGGATGCGTGCTGGCTGTAAACGGACGCCCCTGCACCAAACACTTTGTGGCGAGGGGGCTTGCCCCCGTTGGACTGCGAAGCAGGCCCCTCAATCAGGCAACCACTGTTGTATCAGACACACCGCAAATACCGGATTTACGACTGCTTTGCAGCCGAACGGGGGCAAGCCCCCTCGCCACAAGTGCTTCAATCAGCCTGATTATCGGTGCGTCCGTGCATCATTTTGCCCTTCACATTTTCTTCACCCTCGCCAACCACCGTCTAAGCTTGAGTCAAGTCCGATCAATCTGCGTGAATGGATCAGTCGACTATGGGCGCTTTGTGGCAAACCGATTCGAGTAAAACCGTGGTTCCGAATGAAAGTGAGGATGAAGCGCCGTTACCTGAAAAACCCCGTCGTTCCAGACACGGATGGGGGGCGTTCTGGCTATTGCTGTTGATTATCGCGATTGTCGTGGGGCTGGCCGCCATGAGGGAGATGCGCACCTCGAAGTTCCAGGCCCGGGAAGTCAGCAAATACGCCGCGTCACTGAGCTATGAGCTCAAACCCGGCCCCAGCGATGCGATTCGCTATCCGGGGGAAGGTCCATTCGATCGGCGCCTGGGCTACAGCTCATTGGGTGAGTTCCTGCCGCGCCTGATCAAGCGCAATTTCATCGTTGAGGCGCAAACCCGCTTTTCTCCGGCGTTGCTGAAGTACAGCGACAAGGGCCTGTTCGTGCCTTATGCCGAGAAAATCCAGGCCGGGCTGTCGATCACCGACTGCCGCGCAGCGCCGCTGTACCAGTACCACTATCCGCAGCAGCTTTATTCAACCTTTGACTCGATCCCGCCGGTGGTGGTCAACAGCCTGCTGTTCATCGAAAACCGCTTCCTGCTCGACCCCAGGCAACCGCTGGCCAACCCGGCGGTGGACTGGCCGCGGTTCGGCATGGCGGCCTGGTCCCAGTTGGCGAAGATGTTGCACGTGCCCGGCCAATCCGCCGGTGGCAGTACCCTGGCCACGCAGTTGGAGAAGTATCGGCATTCCCCCGATGGCTTGACGGTCAATGGCGCGGAAAAGATTCGCCAGATGGTTTCCGCCACCGTACGCGCCTATCAGGCCGGGCCACAAACCCTCGAAATCCGGCAGAACGTGGTTCGTGACTACCTCAACAGCGTGCCGTTGTCAGCTGTACCGGGCCACGGTGAAGTGCACGGCATGGCTGAAGGGTTGCGCGTGTGGTACGGCTCCGACTTCAAACAGGCCAACGAAGCGTTGTCCAGCACCGCTACGGATCCAAAAACCATGGCGGAAAAAGGCCTGGCCCTGCGTGAAATGCTGTCGTTGATGATTGCCCAGCGCCGCCCGTCGCACTACCTGACCAAGGGTCACGATGAACTGGCCGACCTCACCGACAGCCATATACGCCTGCTGGCGCAAAACCATGTGATCGACGCCGAGTTCGCCGCCGCCGCCCTGGCCAGCAAAGTGATCTACCGCGACTGGGCCACCCAGCCGACCATTCAACCGATTGAAACCAACAAGGGCATCAGTGTCGCGCGCAGCCGTCTGGCCGGCATGCTCAATCGTCCGCTGTATGACCTCGACCGCCTTGACCTCTCCGCCACCAGCACCCTGCAAGGCCAGTTGCAAAGCGAGGCCACCGAGTACCTGAAAAAACTGGCCGACCCTGAGTTTGCCACGCAAATCGGCCTGATCGGCGAACGCCTCCTGACCACCACCAGCACCACCCAGGTACGCTACAGCTTCACTTTGTTCGAACTGACCCCGGACGGCTCGCGGGTGCGGGTGCAGACCGACAGCACCGACCAGCCATTCGACATCAACGAAGGCAGCAAACTGGAACTGGGCTCCACCGCGAAAATGCGTGTGCTGACCACCTACCTGCAAATCATCGCCGAGTTGCACGACAAATACGCCGGCATGGCCGTTCCGGAGCTGAAGAAAGTCGACGTGCCGGACCAGGATCGCCTGAGCCGCTGGGCGGTCGACTACCTGATCGAGAACAAGGACCGCGATCTGCAAAAAATGCTTGGCGCCGCCCTGGACCGCAAATACTCCGCCGGCCCCGGCGAGGCGTTTTTCACCGGGGGTGGCCTGCACACGTTCCACAACTTCCGCAAGGAAGACAACGGCCGGATACCGCCCCTGCGCGACGCCCTGCGCGAATCGATCAACCTGCCGTTCATTCGCCTGATGCGTGACCTGGTGCGCTACACCACCTACTCCGGCCCGAACAGCAGTGCCGAACTGCTCAAGGATGACCGCAACCCGCGGCGTCAGGAGTACCTGGCCGAATTCGCCGACCGCGAGGGCACTTCGTTCCTGCTCAAGTTCTGGAAGAAATACAAGAACAAGGACACCCAGGACCGCCTCGACACCTTCCTCGACAGCATGCGCCCGACCCCGATCCGCATGGCCGCCGTGCACCGCTACCTGCTGCCGCAGGCCAGCCAGGAAAGCTTCAACGCCTTTGTGCGCTCGCACCTCAAGGGCGCCAAGCTCACGGAAAAGCTCACCGACGAACGTCTTGTGCGGCTCTACGAGGCCTACGGTCCAGGCTCCTACGACTTGCCGGACCAGGGTTTCATCGCCAAGGTCCACCCCCTGGACCTGTGGCTGATGGGCTACCTGCTCAATCACCCCGACGCCAAGTGGGGCGACATCGTCAAAGCCAGCCAGTTCGAGCGCCAGGAGGTCTATAGCTGGCTGTTCAAAAGCCGGCACAAGGGCGCCCGCGACAGTCGCATCCGCACCATGCTGGAGATCGAAGCGTTCCTCGACATCCACCAGCGCTGGCAGAAAGTCGGCTATCCGTTCGACCACCTGGTACCGTCGCTGGCCACCGCTATCGGCAGCTCCGGCGACCGTCCCGCAGCCCTGGCCGAATTGATCGGCACCATCCTCAACGATGGCGTGCGCATGCCGACCCTGCGCATTGACAGCCTGCATTTTGCCGCGAACACCCCCTTTGAAACCCAACTGATCAATGACCCGGACGTCGGCAAACGGGTGATGCCGTCCGAAGTAGCCACCGCCATGCGCGAGGCCCTGTCGCAAGTCGTCGATGCCGGTACCGCCAAACGCGTGGCCGGCAGTTTCAAGCTGCCCGACGGCAGCCCGCTGGCGATGGGAGGCAAGACCGGTACCGGTGACAACCGCATCGAGGCCATCGGGTCCGGTGGGCGAATCTTGAGTTCCAAATCGCTCAACCGCACGGCGACCTTCGTGTTTTACATAGGCGATCACCATTTCGGCACCCTGACGGCGTTCGTGCCAGGCCGCTCGGCGGAAAGCTTTACCTTCACCTCGGCGTTACCCGTGCAGGTGCTCAAGGGCATGGCGCCGATCCTGACGCCGTACCTGCAACCGGGCACCCATACGATGTGCCAGCCAACCGAGGTGACGGCGGGCCGCTGAGCGAGCTCAACGAATTGGAACGATGGCGGTAGATATGTATTTTTCACTCTTGAATTTTGCGAGGCGGGAGGTGGCAACAACTCCGATTCAAACCAATTTTTGCGCTTTTATTGGGCAACATGCTTACCTAGTCTGGTCGTCCCCGGTACTGATCAAAGGACGATCAAACAATGCCCATTACCCCCTCGGCGATTCAAGGATCAGACCCGATCGCCATCGCCCCATTCGATAAAAGCGTCCACTACCAACAGGTCAGGAAGGCGATTCCTTCCTGGTTGCTGAACACCTCTCCATCCCGTGTCGATGCGCTGAAATCCAGCAGGCTGACGCTGCCCGACTGGCACAGGACCGCGTCGACAACCGCTCACCGCAAGTTGAAACAAGCCGTCCAGCTCAGCTGGACCTCGCAGAACACCTTGGATCAGGCTCTACGCGATCTTCTGGATATTTCCGCCTTTGCCAAACCCCTGCTGCAACAAGCGCTGAGGGACCGCTTCGGCGTCGAAGACGATGTCGAGGAAACCTGGCTGCGCCTGTATGCCCCGGCGAAGACGGCCTGGTGGGTGCATGACTTTTCCGCAGGAACCACCAGCCGTACCATCTCGCTGCTGGATGCCGCCCTGCACAACTTTTCCCGGGACGAAGCGTTCACCCAGGACTCCGAGTTCATCACCCGCCCCGACGCACGCGGGCATTTCAACGTCAAACACCTCAAGCACAAACTGAGCATCGAGCAGTTCAAGTCCGTGTGTCGCGAACTGGACATCGGCACCCGCTATCAACAGCACCTGCAAGACACTTTAAAGCCGAGCGACAAAGCGGCGAGCAATGTCCTGCGCCACAAAGTCATTCTCAGCCAGAAAAGCGCACTGAATGTCGCCGCGCAAATGGCCCTGATGAAGCACGACATCGACCAGGAAGCCTTCGACGTAGTGCAAGGCATGCTCGAGGATCGTTCGCGGCTGAAGTGGAACGGCAAACCTGTCGACTATCACAACCTGGCAATGATGGACACGCGCCTGAACGGCATCATCCTGATCACCACCGATACCACCAGCGCCACCGCCCCGACCCCGGTGATTGCCTATGTTCCCCATGATCCGCTGCACCCGCTCAAGCAATACACCTCCTCACTGGAATTCATGGCTGAACTGACGCGCCAGTTGCGCGATGGCGCATCCGCCAACAGCTATCAACAGTTCTTCAGCCAGTTCGTGCCCCATGAGCAACGCGGGCATTTTTTCGCCGGGTTGAACGCGCGTCTGAGCACGGTGAAATGGCAACCGGCGCCAGCAGGTTCCAACTTGCCGAGCTGGCGTGAAACGCCTGTGGATAAACCCGATCTGCAATTCAGTGTGTCGAGCATCAAGACCGACCGAGAGACGATCTTCAATAACGATCTGTGGGGCTACCGCTACCGGCAGACCCTCAACAAGGTTTTCAACGACGCCCGGGAAATCGCCATCTCCACCGAATACGCCGACCGCATGGCCCGCTGGGCCTGGTGGGACAACCTGGAAAAAATACTCTCGGACATCCTCAACATTGCCTTGCAGGTGGCGACACAGTTGGTGCCTGGACTGGGCCAACTGATGCTGGCGTACACGGCCTATCAAATGACCGAAGGCGTGGTCGAGGGCCTTGTCGACCTGGCCGAGGGACGCCTGGCCGAGGCCGCTGAGCAGATCCTCGGCGTGCTGGAAAGCGTCGTCCAGTTGGGCGCGTTCGCGGCGGGAGGCGCCGTCGGCAATGTTGCACAGACGAAGCTTTCGCCGTTTTTCGAAGGCTTGAAACCGGTACAATTGGCCAACGGTGAAGCGCGTTTGTGGAACCCTGACCTCAGCCCCTATGAACGCGCCGATGTGGCGTTGCCCGCGGACGCCCAGCCTGATGACCAAGGCATTCACCAGTATCAGGGCCGGCGCATAGTGCGCCTGAACGATCAACACTTCGAAGTGCTGCAAGACCCGGTCACAGGGCAACAACGCATCCGCCATCCGCAGCGTTTCGACGCTTACGCACCGACCCTGCGCCACAATGGCCGTGGGGCATGGGTCTGCGAAACGGAAAACCCGCGGGAGTGGGAAGGTTCGACCCTGATGCGCCGACTCGGCCACAGCACCGATGGTTTCAACGATGAACAACTGGAGCAGATTCGCCAGATCAGCGGCACCGATGAGGCCGAGCTGCGCAGGGTGCATGTTGAAAGCGCCCCGCCGCCACCGCTGCTGACCGACACCCTGCAACGCCTGGCTTCACCGGCCATTGCACCCGCTGTGTTGTCCCCTGAGATTGCGCCGCTGTTCAGCGAATTCCCGGAGCTGCCCGCGACCGTTGCGGAACACATCGTCGAAGGGGCCAGTGCCACGGAAGACCAGCACATCACCCAGAAAAAACGCCTGCCCCTGCGCCTGAAAACCCAGGCCCGTGAGCTGCAATTCGAGACCCGGGCGGTGCGGGCGGCCCAGGGTTTGTACCCGAGCGCGTCAATCACGCCCGAGACCGAGCGCCTGGTGCTGGGCACTTTGCGCTTTAACACCGATACCTTCGGCGACCTGCGCCTCGAAATTCGTCAGGGCACATTCGATGGCGAGTTGCGTTACAGCGTCGGCCCCGATGACGCCACGCGGGTGCGGGTGTTGATTCGCGATGATGCCGGGCAATATCAGGTGCGTGATGGCGAGGATCAGCCGATCCACGAAGCCGATGACTTTTTCGAAGCTGTCCTGCAGGCCACGCAGGAGAATGGAAAAAACAGCCTGGGCTACAAACCGGGGGATGCTGAACTGCTCAGGGAATGGGTCATGGTCAAATCGGCATCACCGAGCGAACGCCGCACCGTACTCGCCGACCCGCCCGTTCGCCCGGTGGCCGAGCATGAAACGATGCTGCTGGTGCGTGGAGGCGGACTCAGCAAGGAAGGCAAAACACTGCACGAACGCATTCGGGATCTGCATCCGCATTTCAGCGAGGCTGAAGTCGACAACTTCGCCACTGCCCTGACCGCAGAGGGCGAGCCGCTGAAGCTACTGGAGGAACAGGAAAACGATCTCAACCAGTTGCGCAATCTCATCGATTTGTGGGAGGCGCAGTCCGCCGGGCTGGATGCCGATAATCCGATTCCTTTGCGCAGTGTTAAACGACACATTGCCGAGCGTTTACTCGCCTGTTTCGAACGAAAAAATACCGAGCTCGGCAGCCGCACCGAACTTCATGGCTATGCGCTGGATTTATCAAGGGAACTGCTTCCGATAGATCTGGAGTCCGAATGGCCGAAACGACCGCAACTGAAAAGGTTTCTGGACAAGGTCACCATCCTGAAACTCGATAACACACTGTTTTCCGCCAAGGCGAATGGCTTACTGAAAGATTTCCCCCACCTGCGCGAACTCAGCGCCAATCGCTGCTACCTGACGCAACTGCCGGAAAACATCGGCGCCATGCATCGGCTCGAACGCCTGCGTTTGAGTAACAATCAAATCGCGCTGGACGCCGCCGCCGTCGAGCAACTCAAACCCCTGACCTTTCTGGAAATTCTGCGTCTGGACAAAAATCCTCTGGGCAGGCCTGCCGACATCTCGCGAATGCCTCGGCTGAAGGTCGTCGGGCTGCGCAACACGGGCATTACTACCTGGCCCGAAGGTACGCTGAGCAAACCCAGGCCCCGCGGTTTTCTGCTGGATCTGCGGGACAATCCGATCAGCCTGATCCCCGAGGTGGTACCCGGCTCACCGCAGGCCTGGGTTGTGGCGCGCACCCGGCTGGACGTCGGCAACCTGTCGGATATCAACCAGGTTCACTATCAGGAGATTCGCCGCTCGGTGGCGCTGCCTCCGGAGCCCATCGTGCCCTACAACAGCCAGGCGGACTGGGTGGTCAATTCCAACTACAGCGCGGACCACTGGAACGACGTACCCGGCTGGGGTGTCGACCGGGCCAATCTCTGGTCAGAGCTGGTCGATGAACCCCAGGCCGAGCGCTTCCTGACCGTGTTGCTCGATACCCGCCTGAGCCGCGACTTCCAGGCCGGCGGCCCGGCCCGGGATCAACTGGTGCGACGTGTCTGGCGCATGCTCGATGCCGTCTACGTCGACACGCCTCTGCGGGAGAGGCTGTTCACCATGGCCGTCGCGCCGGTGGATTGCGCCGACGCCGGTGCGCAGTTGTTCAATCACATGGGCATTGATGTGCTCGCCTATGAGGCCCACGCGTATTCCACTGACCCGGTGCAGCTGGAGCAGAAGCTGGTGACCCTGGCCAAAGGCGCCGCACGGCTGGAACAGGTTAACGACATTGCCCGTGCCGATGTCGCCAGTCGTGGCGGCAACCCGGACGAAGTCGAGGTCTACCTGGCCTATCAGACCGGTTTGGCACAACGCCTCGACTTGCCCTGGCAATCGAAGGGCATGCTGTTCCGGGCGGTGTCCGGCGTCACGGATGCAATGATCGATCAAGCCTATGACACGGTGCTGGCCCTGGGTGAAGGCGATGGTCTGGTCGACCGAATGCTCGAACAGGATTTTTGGCAAAACCATTTGAATGAACGCCATGCGACCGAAATGCAAGCCAACAAACGTCGCTATCAGGGCCTGTCGGATCAACTGGACACCTTGCGCGATACACAGCGCGAATGGGTCGAGTCGAAGTCGGAGGATCAGCGCGCCGCATTGCGCAGCCGACTCAGGGAACTGATGAACGACCTGCCGGCGCCGGACACGGTGGTCTTTGCCGATGAGCCGTTCAGCGATGCAATTTTTGATCGCCTGCTGGTCGACCTGGGTGACGACGAGAAAGAACTGTCCAGGCACTTGACCCGTCAAGCCATGAAGCGCGCCGGCCAGTAAAAAGCCTAAACATGAGTGTCAGGCGGCATTGATGCTGGATGTGCCTGCCTCATCGTCGGATCGCCGCCCGGACCAAGCTCGCTCCCACAGGGGATCGGTGGTCGCCACAAGATCTGTGTACGACACCCATCCATTGTGGGGGCTGGCCTGCCAGCGATGGCGGCAGTCCCGGGCATCAGACTTCGGAATCCCAGATCACGGTGACGCCGCCGAAATACTGTTTTGGCGCCCCAGGCAAAAAAAAGTGATCGGGCTTCTCAAGTTCGAAGTGCAACGTGCCCGGCTTACGATCCACATAGTGGCCGGGCTGAAAAGTCACGGCCCCGCTTTCAGTCACCAGTTCCTGACGCTGGACCGGTCTTCCGGCGCTATCGGTCAAGCCACCAGGCAAGCTCACACTGACTTTCAATGGAGCGCTGAGCATCGAATCCCGATCAGCCATAAAGCAGACCCGTCCATCGCTGATTGAGCACTGCAAAAACATTTTAAAACGAGAACTGGCCGAGATATTGAAGGTCTGGTCGCGGAACAACCGCACCGGTTTACGCCCCGCCTGCAACCAGCCCTGCCAGCCACCGGCTGGTACCAACTGGACTTTCTCGCCACCGGGCGGGATGTCGACCTTGAGGGTGTGCTGAACGTCGAGGTTGAAGTTCATGGTCAACACCGAACTGCTCGGCAGCATGACATCGCCGAAATCGAAGTCGCCGTTGGGACCGACCGTATAGGTCAGCGAACCAGTGTAGTTGCCTGCCAGCATGCCCAACGGATTGGGCGTGACCAGTTCATAGGAAAAATCCAGATGCTCGTAGCGCAACCATGGAACATCGAACCTGGCCTGTTTATTACACGCGGCATGGACCGGTGTTTTCCAGAAAAAACCATAGGAGGTGGGGTAGTAGTAACCCACGCCACTGTCAAGGCACGGCGACGGAGCGTTCACCCAACTCGTCCCCCACAACCGGTAGTGAGCATTCCGGGAGTCAGCGTTGGTGTCCCCTGTCAACGTCCGAACATCCTCGGTGACATACTTGGAGCCCACCCCGGTAATCCGCATTCTTACCTGCTCCACCGCTCCGGATTCATGACGTACTGACAGCTCACGCCATTGTGCTGGCACCGTGATTGTTGCGCCCTGGCGCGGTGATGCATGGTTGGCCGGGATCGCTTGGGTGGACTCGAATCGAATCGGGACTTGCAGGCTGAACGTCTTGTGTTCTTCACATTGCCCCGGATACAGCTGACAGTAGCCACTGGGCGGCGTGGTGTTCTTGAATTGATTGATGTGCGGATAGGCCGAGTCGGGCTTGAACAAGGCAGTGATTGAAACGTCTTGCGCCAACGCCTGGGGCATCAGCCACCACACAATTAAAAGACTCCATAACCATAAAAGCCTCGTTGAAAACAAAACACCTGTAACACTCATCTGTACCCATCTCCGAAAAGCCGCCCTGTTCCCTGGGAGGCGATATCCACTCGACATTCAAACGCTGCAACACCCGTTAGCACCGAGAATCACTGTGGGAGCGAGCTTGCTCGCGATGAGGCCGGCACCTTCAGCATCCATGGCGCCTGACACTCCGCCATCGCGAGCAGGCTCGCTCCCACATTTTTGATCCCTGCCAAAAACAGATCAGGGTGCCGCGGCACTGAAAATCAACTGAACCGTGCCGTAATAAGTGCCCGGTTTATAACCACCGGCCGGCTCTTTCGGCTGGATTTCCAAAGCAAAGCGCCCGCCTGCCATGGCCTGCGCCGCCGACACCACTTCGCGCGGGGTCGCATCGTGGCTCAGCTCCTGGCCATTGAAGGTGACCCGCAAGTAGATGTTCTGGTCCTCCCGCCCGTTGAACAGATAGGGCTCGGCGTCCAGCCGCGCTTCGATCGCACTGGTGTCGTGCTTGACGTCGAAATTCTTGCGCAACCCTTCGAGCTTCGACGTGTTGCGATTCCACGGCAGGGTCTGTTCCAGATGAATCCAGTTCGTCTCGGCCGGTAGCACGTAAAAGCCCAGGGTCGGAATATCCGCCCACACTTCGAACGTGCGCTCTTCCCGTGCCGCGAAAGCCTGGGCACACGCCATCACGCCCACACAGAGGGCGAAGGCCGATTGCTTGATCATGTCAGTTACCTGTTGCGTAAAAGAAAGCGGCGAGTCGACCCGCCTTTGGCGGTGTTACTGGCTGGCAACGCGCAACGCTTTTTTGTCGGCGCCTTCGATCAGGTTGAAGCGGTATTCCCGACCGGGTTTCTTCTCGAACTCGAACGACTTGCCCGCCAGCACGTGATGCTTGGTGGTCGGCTCGCACTCGGTTTCATTCTTCAGCGAGCAATTGCGAAACTCATCGATCACCACCACGGTGTTGCCGTTGTTGCGCAGTCGGTAAACACCGGCGCTGTCATCGATCACACTGTCGAAACGGCTGTTCCTGGGACGGACAAAAAACACTGTGCCAAACCCGGTCATCACGTTGACCCCCGCCGACAGGTTCTCCTTGTAGGTTTCGCGCTCTTCACTGGACACCGCAAAGTCGTCTTCCTTTTCCGGTACCACCGGCACGAAGCGCACGCGGAAATAACGTTCGGTGTCACGGGCGCCCAAGTGCAGCAAACGCGTGCCCTGCATGCCATTGGCCGGCACGATCAGCCGTGCGGGGCTGGCCATCAAGCCATCCCGACCGCTGCCATCCGCTTGCGTTGCGACCGGTATCTCGCGGTGTGTGCCATCGGCGTCGTAGATGATTTCCAGGATGTTGACCTTGACGAACGCGGTGCTGTCGCCGCTGTTGAACACGCGTTTGAGGTAGGTGCTCTTGTCGCCGTCCAGATAGTCATACACCGTTCCGACGTTGATCTGCGGACCGGCCTGAACCGCCAGAGAAAAACCGCTCAAACCCAACAGCAACCACAGACGTTTCATACCCTTGAACCTCATGACATTGAACACAACACAGGCGCGGTCCATCGATTGGCGGCCCATCAGATTTCCGAATCCCAGATCACGGTGACTTTGCCCTTGTAGAAAGGGCCCGCACCGGGCGACAGCATGAATTCCATCTGTCTCTGCGGTACCTCGAAGTGCAGGACACCCGGCGCCCTGTCGACGTAGAAGCCCGGCTGGAAATACAACGCATTGGCGGCACCCGATCGCATTCGCATCCGCTTGACGGGCTGCCCGCTCATGTCGATCAGGCCATTGGGCAGGGTGACAAAGACCTGCAGCTCTACCCCACGCTTGGAGACACGGTCATCGAGCATGCAGTCGTAGGCAGTGCTCCACTCACACTCCATGTACATCTTGAAACGCGAGGAGGCCGAGATATTGAAGGTCTGGTCGCGGAACAGCCGCACAGGCTTGCGCCCCGCCTGCAGCCAGCTCTGCCAGCCACCGGCCGGCGTCAACTGGACTTTCTCGCCACCAGGCGGGATGTCGACCTTGAGGGTGTGCTGAACGTCGAGGTTGAAGTTCAGGGTCAACACCGAGTCGTTCGGAATCATCAGGTCGCCGAAATCGAAATCGCCCATGGGGCCGACGCTGTAACTCAGCGAGCCGGTGTAGTGCCCTGCTGACATCTTCAACGGATCAGGGGTCTCCAGCTCGTAGGCGAAATCCAGGTAATCGAAACGCAACCACGGGACGTTGTACTTCGCCTGTTTTGCACAAGCGCCCGCCCAGGGAGTTTTCCAGAAAAACTCATAGAAATTGGTGTTGTAAAAACCACTGCCTGTGTACTCACACGGCGGTGGCGCGTACACCCAACTCGAGCCCCACAAGCGATTGTGGGCAATCTGATAGTTTTCGGCGCCCCCCACGAGCTCCTTCACGTCATCGGTCACGACACGAGTGCCAATGCCGGCGATGCGTATCCGCACCCTTTGAGGGTCGCCGGTGGCTTCGTGTATTACCGTAAGGTCACGCCATTGCGCCGGTGCCCTCAACATCGCCCCTTGTCGTTGGGAGGCATGATTGGCCATGATCGGCGCCCGTGAATTGAGTTGAATCGGCACCTGCAAACTGAATAAATCGTCGCCTTCGCACTGCTGCGCATGACTTTGGCAGTAGCCGCTGGGCGGCGTGGTATTCATGAACTTGTTGAGGTGCGGATGCGATGAGTCCGGCTTGAACAACGCCGTGATCGTTGCCTCATGGGCCTCGACCTGGCTGGCGACTGCACACGCAAGCAAGGCCCCCAGCCACCAATGGTCGTTGCGTGAAATGAAAGAACGCGAGACGTTCATGTAGACCTGACCTCCGATAACCAGATTCAACTACGGGCCGCTCAGCCAGCCGTTTCGGCGTTGTGGGTGGCGTCCGCCAGGGTGTCCGGCGAACAGCGCAAATCACCGATCATCAGCACGTTGTTTTCACTGCGGTGTTTGTCGGTATCGAGGCGGAACTGGCACAACAACTGGTCGGCATAACGCACTTCCAGGGTCGGCGAGCCGGCGTTCATTTCCATCGAGAAGAAGCCATCCACCTCGCTGACCCCACGGCTGGCGTGGTTGATCACGTGGTGGCCCTTGAGCGGCCGCCCCTGCGGATCGAGCAGACGTCCGAGCACGGTCAGGGTTTTCATCACCCGCACCTTGCGGTACTCCACGCCCCCCTTGTTCAGGTGGTAGCGGGTACGCGAAGGTTCGATGCTGGCCGCCGGCACGTGATTGCCTTCGAAGTCGAAGCTCACCGAACTGTTTTTGTAGGCCGTGAGCGGAATGAAATTGCGCCCCGGCCGCAGGGCTGCGCTGCCACCACTGAGGTCGTCTGCGCGCAAGGCGATATCGTCGATGTCGGACTCGACGTCGACAATCATCCCGGCGCCGCGCCCTTGATGCTGGCTGGTCAACGCCATGCGCTGCGCGCCGACCACCAGCGTGCTGTCGAGGTTCACGCCACCGGTGAAGTTGTCGTTGAACGAAGAGCGTTGAATGAAACCGTCGCCATTGATGGCGTCGGTGCGAAAGTTCGCCAGGCTCGACAAACCGACGCCATAAGTGTCGGTCAGCGCCGTCACCGAGACGCTCTGCAACACGTGGTCTTGCAGGTCCTTGCGGTAACCGAGCGAGGCGTTGTTGTCGCGACCGCCCTCACGGGCGGTGCGGCTGCCGATGCTGCCGGAAATCTGCTGGCCCGGACCGCCGAGCGCCATGTTGATGCTCAGGTCGACCCCGCGATTGCGCGCATCGCCGCTGCTGTAGCTGCCCGGACGGTCGAACAACGACAGGCGCCAATTGGCATCGCTGCCAAACAGCTGGGTCCGTTGGGTCCAGCCGAGGTCGACGCCGACGCCCTCGACATTGCCCTCACTGTGGGACACCCGCGCGTTGAGCGAACTCTTGCGACTGATGCGGTGGTTCAACGCCAGCGACGAGTTGCTGGTCTGGCCGGTGAACACGTTGCGTTGTCGTACGCGGGTGCCGTCGGGCAGGGTGTCATAAGTGTTGGTGGTGTCGAGCCAGCTACGGTTGTGGCTGATCACCAGACTGCCAGAGCCGTAGTTGTACAGGCCTTGCAGATCGGCGCCGGTGCCGTGGTCTTCGGTCTGGTAAAGATTGGCGTAGACGCTGGTGCTGTTGCCCAGGGTCCAGTCGATGGAGCTGCCGTACTGGAGTTTTTCGCGCACCTGGCGTGCCGACAGTCCGAGAATCACCCGCGGGTGCAGCAGATAGTTGATCGAGGCGCCCGCCGTGGCATCGCCACTGCTCTGTTGATCCCAGTTGCTCAGCAGTTTGCTTTCCTGCCCGGCAAACAGGTTGTAGCGCCAGCGCTCATCGTGGTTGCGCCAGTTGCTCGGCTTGTAGATCAGCTCCTGGGTGGTCGAGGTGATTTGACCGTCTTCGATCAACCGCACTTCCACCTCGTAAATACCGCCCGGCAATGGACGGGTGTCGAGGGTCTGCAACCCGGCTGGCACTGACTGCGTGTTGATCAGCAGGCCATCGCGATAGATTTCCACGGAACCCTGACGGTTGGCCGTGACGTAAACCGGGTACACGCTGGGTTTCGGGCTGTCGATCGCCAGACTGTCTGAGCTGCCATACATCACACCCACGGCGGTATCCGGGCTGCTGCCGAATGAGCGTGGCTGACGTGTCAGGCCTTCGGAGTTCGGGGTGAAGTACCCCAGCCGGAAAAAACTGCCCTCCAGTTCGCGCTGGGTGAAGAGCTCATGCACGGCGTGATAGGTCTTGTCGTCCGGTCCACCCAGACGCGCCAGTTGCATGTTGAAGGTCTGGCTCCAGTTGCCCAGGCTGCCGCTGGCTTCCAGACCGAAACGGCCGCCAAGGTCTTGATCCTGGCCACCGTTGAGATTGAGTTGGTTACGCACCATCAGGCCGCTGCTGCCGCCTTCCGGTTGCACGTAAAAACGCTTGGCTTCGCTGTCGCGCTCGGCATTTTCAGTGACGATCGACAGCAACGAGTTTTCCAGGCTGTAGTGAACCGCCAGCATTTGTTCCGGGCACTTCCCCGTACACGCACCCAGGGCCACGCCGGGCTTGAGGATGTCTGCCCAGGTCTGGCGCTCGCTGGCGCCGAAGCGGCTCTCACTGGTGTCGGTGAAATCGAGCAACGTCACCCGGTCATCACGAGACAACACAATCATCGCCTCGCCAAGCGGAAGCTGATCGAGTTCGACCCGAACCGCCAACGGAACGTCGAAGAAATGCTCCTCAAACTCTGCCGGCAAGCCTTTGGCCTGGGCCAGCAAACTTCGCGGCGTATTATCAACAGCAGTGGAGGCCGCAAATGCGCTGCTACATAACAGCAACGCAAGCGCTGCCGCGATGGGCGTCATCGGGAACATGAACGAGTACTCTATTTACGAAAATTTGAATCCCGGCCGACAACTTTGCGCAGTGCCGGCCGGTCACGTTACTTAAGTAAGTAAGCGCTTATAACTCTTGATCAATTTCAAGGAGTCGTTACAGGAGGAACAGCGTCAAACATCATGGTCACCGCGCCTGTGTAATCACCTGGCGCAAAAGTGGTGCCCACTGCCTTGATGTTGAGTGGTGCACGGTAGTTGACGTTGGATTCCGTTTCGCCAACCACCATCTGTGGCGTAGTGGTGAGAACTACGTTGTTGAGCGCTACTTGCAGGCCGATCTCGGTTGCACCGGAGATCAGCTTCGGCACACTTTCAAGGCTGGCGTGAACCGAACCGTTGTTGTTGCGTACGTCGAAGAAACCGTTGACCTCATCCATGGTGCCCTTGCTTGGCTGGTAGTCCATTCTCTGATCCTTGTTGACCAGATCCGGATCGACCGGTACCACGTAGAAACCGTTGGTCGGTACATGCGCGACAAGGTTAATGGAGTGACGGGCTTCACCCGCGGCAAATACGGCGGAAGAACTCAGAGCCAGAACAGCCAGAGGAGCAGCGAACGCGATTTTCTTGAACATCTTTCAGTACCTGTCTTTTAAAAGGATAAGCGCAGAAAGTTCAAGTTGAGCAAAACCGTCACGAGCAGCTATTTGCTCAGCTGAACTTTCAACGCCGAAAGATGATCGATCAATTTATCTGGAAAGTAAGCAGGAACGTTCCTGCAAGTGCGTAGCCAAAGCGCTATCACCCTGGAAAGAAAAAACCTGAAATAACTTAAAAACCAATGTCTGACTGTAAGATAAATACTACAAGCCGCACACTAACGGCAATGATAAGCAGAAACTAAAAAAGTTACTTCTGTAAGACCAATACCACAAGCCCCGCATTTAATAGGCCAAAACCCAACATTAGAGAGTTAACACTAATTTCAGGTTTTTCACCCGCACTGATTACCACTATTTTTACGGTTTTGGCGGGGTCATCGGCTCGACGCTCGGGACGGCCACCGGTCAGGGGGGGTTGCTTTCTCGTTAAGATATATCTTAAGTTGTATCTAAATACGACGAGAGAAAGCAGAAATGAGAGACCATCATTCCCCCCACCGCGAACACGGCGACGGCCGCGACGGCTTCGAGAAACGCCCCGGACGTGAGCGCGGTGGTCGCGGCCCCCGAGTCTTTGCCCCCGGTGACTTGAAATTGCTGTTGCTGGCGCTGATCGCCGAACAGCCTTGCCACGGCTACGACCTGATCCGCCAGATCGAAGGCATGTTCGACGGCACCTACAGCCCCAGCCCGGGTGTGATCTACCCGACCCTGACGTTTCTGGAAGAGAGCGAAATGATCCTGGGAGACGCCGAAGGCGGAAAAAAACGCTACAGCGTGACCGACGCCGGACGTCTGTCCTTGAAAGAGCAAGCCATCGCCCTTGAAGGTGTGCGGGTGCGCATCGATGTCAGCAAACGCTCGCTGCGCGGCCATGATCGCCCGCCCGAAATTCACGAAGCCGTGCATAACCTGCGCCACGCGCTGCAACTGCACCACGGCCGCTGGAGCAAGGAAGAAATCCAGCGCGTTGCTGTCCTGCTCAACGACACCGCTAAAGCCATCGTCGACGGCCCCGCCGTTCAACCCGTTCAGGAGAACGCCGAATGACTGAAGTCATCGCCTCAACCATTCACCGTGTCATGCACGAAATCAAACGCCGTCGCCTGGAAGTGTTGCGCGTGGTCGACCTGACTCCACGCATGCGCCGGATTACCTTGGGTGGCCCTGAATTGGCAGGTTTTGTCAGCCTCGGCACGGACGACCACGTCAAACTGTTGTTCCCGCAAAATGCCGAACAGGCCGCGGCACTGGAAACCTTGGTGCTGGGCGCCGGCAAGGACAATGGTCCGCTGCCTGAGATGCGCGACTACACCCCGCGTCGCTACGATCTGGACGCCCTGGAACTGGACATCGACTTCGTACTGCACGGCGACGGCCCTGCCTCGACCTGGGCGGCGCAGGCCCAACCGGGCCAGTTCCTGCACATCGGCGGGCCACGGGGTTCGATGATCGTGCCTGACATGTTCGACAGCTATCTGCTGATCGGCGACGAAACCGCCCTGCCCGCCATTGCCCGACGCCTCGAAGGCTTGGCAGCCAATCGCCGCGCGTTGGTGATTGTCGAAGTGGAAAACGGCAAGGAGCAGCAAGTGCTGGAGAGCGCTGCCGAGGTCAATGTGATCTGGGTACTGCGCGAAGGCGGCAAAGATCATTTGTTGAGCACCGTGCGCCAGATCCAGGTGCCAACCGGCAGCCTGTACACATGGGTGGCGACCGAGAGCAAAGTGTCGCGGCAGATTCGTCGGGTGCTGCTGGATGAGCACGGGCTGGACGAGCAGTTCGTCAAGGCGGTGGGTTACTGGAAACTGGGGGACAGTGTCGAGGAGTGATCTGCTCGCTCAATCGCTGGTTGAAGACTTTGTGGCGAGGGGGCTTGCCCCCGTTCGGCTGCGAAGCAGTCGTAAAATCTGCTGATGCGGTGTTTCAGATAAATACTCATTGCAGCTTTTAGCACTGCTTCGCAGCGCAACGGGGGCAAGCCCCCTCGCCACAATCAGCGTTCACTTCCGGGCGGCACGCCACCGATCCAGCCCAATCACCAGCAAGGCAATCACCACAAACCCCACCAACAATCCCCCGGCATTAATGAACACCTGTGGATAACCCAATTTCTCGACATCAATGAACGGGTAGGGATAAACCGCCAGCAAATGCCCGCGCAGCAGCGAATAGGCGAAGTAGACCAGCGGATAGATCACCCACAACCCGATGTGTCCCACCCGCAGCCTGCCCTTGGGCACGCAACTCCACCAATACACCAGAAACAGCAGCGGCATGACGTCGTGCAACAGTTCGTCGGCCAGCCATTGCCAGCCTTCTGGATGCCACAAGTGGCGCAGCAGCAGGTTGTAAGCGAGGCTCACCACGGCGATGCTCACGGCAATGCCACTACTGACCCACGGCTGCAAGAACCAGCGACGCGCCGCCGACTCGCGGGATGTCACTGCACAGGTCAGCACGGTCGCCACCAGGGTGTTGCTCAGCACGGTGAAATAGCTGAAAAAACTCACCAGCCCGCCGATCAGGCTGGCGCCCAGCGTCCAGCGCGAATGGAAAATCAGGTACATCTGGATGCTCAACCCCGCCCAGCCGAGCATGGCAGCCACGACCACAAAACGACGGTGTAACGCAGAAGGGTTGACCATGTTCAAAGCGGTCGTTTGGTGCGCATCAACTTCACATACAGGCGCTCGACCTTCTCCCGCGCCCACGGGGTTTTGCGCAGGAATGTCAGGCTCGACTTGATGCTCGGGTCGCTCTTGAAGCAGCGGATATCGATGCGCTCGGCCAGCCCCGACCACTCGTAGTGTTCAACCAGCGCGTTGAGGATCTGTTCCAGCGTTACGCCATGCAGCGCATCAGTGTTGTGTTCGGTCATGCCGGGCCTTCAGCGATATTGGAATGGTAAAGCCGCGCACCTTAGCCGAGGGCTTCTTCAGGTGGAAGCGATCTATCAAATGTAGGTGATCTTGGGATCCTGTAGGAGCGAGCTTGCTCGCGAAAAACGCAACGACGCCGCTGGGTATCTGGTTTGACGCGTTATCGTTCACGACCATCGCGAGCGAGCTCGTTCCTACAGGAGAACACTGTTACCAAAATTGAAAGGATGCATGTCAGCAAAAGCCCTTTCTCTATCTGTAACAGAACATTATCCTTGCGCACGCTTTAGCTGAAACGCTTCTGCCAGTCACTTCTTCCGCTCATCCCCCAGAAAAAGATCAAGAATTTCTTCCCTATGCCTGATTTGCGATTTTCGAAAGACAGCGCTGTCTTTAAGACTGTCTCTTGCCACAACGCCCTCAAACTGATCGGCGGGTTCACCGCGTTCGGCCTCGCCACGTGTGTCCAGGCTGCTCCGGCATTCGATAGCGACTCACCGTGGATGCTCGGCGACTGGAACGGCACACGTACGGAGCTGGCGGAAAAAGGCTATGACTTCAAACTGGATTACACCGGCGAAATGGGCAGCAACCTTCACGGCGGCTACGACCACGGCCGCACCGCGCGCTACAGCGACCAGTTCGGCCTGGGCACCCACCTGGACTTGCAGAAGATCCTCGGCTGGGACGATGCTGAATTTCAGCTGACCATCACCGAACGCAGCGGCAACAACATCAGCAATGACCGCATCAACGACCCGCGTGTCGGTGGCTTCACCTCGGCCCAGGAAGTCTGGGGCCGCGGCCAGACCTGGCGCCTGACGCAGATGTGGTATCAGCAGAAGTTCTTCGATCAGAGCCTCGACATCAAGGTCGGCCGTTTCGGTGAGGGCGAAGACTTCAACAGCTTCCCCTGCGACTTCCAGAACCTGGCGTTCTGCGGCTCCCAGGTCGGCAACTGGGCGGGCGACATCTGGTACAACTGGCCGGTCAGCCAGTGGGCGCTGCGGGTCAAATATCACCTGACGCCAGAGTTGTACGCGCAGATCGGCGCGTATGAGCAGAACCCGTCGAACCTTGACCGCGACAACGGTTTCAAGCTCAGCGGCAGCGGCACCCAGGGCGCAGTCCTGCCGGTGGAGCTGGTGTGGACGCCGAAACTCAACGGCCTGCCGGGTGAATACCGCACCGGTTACTACTACAGCAGCGCCAACGCTACCGACGTCTACAAGGACAGCAATGGCCAGCCTGCCGCCCTGAGTGGCGAAGCCTATCGCAGCGCGTCGAGCAAACACGGTGTGTGGCTGGGCCTTCAGCAGCAAGTCACCAGCCTCGCCAGCGACCACTCCCGCGGCCTGAGCCTGTTCGCCAACGGCACGATGCACGACAAGAAAACCAACGCCATCGACAACTACGTCCAGGCCGGCCTCGTCTACAAAGGCCTGCTCGATGCGCGCGCCAGGGACGACATCGGCTTTGCCATGGCCCGCGTCCACGTCAACCCGGCCTATCGCAAGAATGCCGAGGCGACCAACCAGGCCAATGTCGTTTTCGACTACGACAATCCGTCCTACCTGCCGCCCCAGGACACCGAATACAGCGCTGAACTCTATTACGGCGTGCACGTGACCAACTGGCTGACCGTGCGCCCGAACCTGCAATACATCCGCCATCCCGGTGGCGTGGACGAGGTCGATGACGCGCTGATCGGCGGGATCAAGGTCCAGTCCTCGTTCTAACCAACCACACAAAACCTTTGTAGGAGCGAGCCTGCTCGCGATGGTCGTCAACGATAACGCTGCGAGCCTGACACCACACGGCGCTCTCAGGTTCTTCGCGAGCAGGCTCGCTCCTACAAGGGACTAACCCGTTTTATCTGAACCCTGCCCGCACAAGATCGTCATCTACAGTGAACTTGCGCGGGACTACTTGAAACGTCACGGAGAATCACACTATGAGCACTGATGGTGCCTTGAGCCGAAGCCGTTTATTGCCGACCCTGCTCGGCATATTGCTTCTGCTGATGGGCCTGGCCATGCTGGCCGGGGGGATCAAGCTGAGCATGCTTGGCGGCTCGCTGTATTACCTGCTGGCCGGTATCGGCATCGCGCTGAGCGGCGTCCTGCTGATCGCTGCCCGCCGCGCGGCGCTGGGCCTGTACGCGCTGGTGCTGTTCGCCAGCACCGTTTGGGCACTGTGGGAAGTTGGCCTCGACTGGTGGCAACTGGTGCCGCGCCTGGCGCTGTGGTTCGCCCTCGGTGTGGTGATGCTGCTGCCGTGGTTCCGTCGTCCATTGCTGATCAACGGCCCTGCCCCTATGGGTACTGGCGCCTTGAGCGTGGCCGTGGTCCTGGCCGGCGCCACCGCCGTGGCCAGCCAGTTCACCCATCCGGGCGAAACCTTCGGCGAACTGGGCCGCGACAACGCGGACATGACCAGCACCGCGCCGCAGATGCCCGAAGGCGACTGGCAGGCCTATGGCCGCAGCGAATTCGGTGACCGCTACTCGCCGCTCAAGCAGATCACCCCGGCCAACGTCGGCAAGCTGCAAGAAGCCTGGCGTATCCAGACCGGCGATCTGCCAACCGCCGATGACCCGGTGGAACTGACCAACGAAAACACCCCGCTCAAGGCCAACGGCATGCTCTATGCCTGCACCGCCCATAGCAAAGTGCTGGCGCTGGACCCGGACACCGGCAAGGAACTGTGGCGTTTCGACCCGCAGATCAAGAGCCCGGTGGGCTTCAAGGGCTTCGCCCACATGACCTGCCGTGGCGTGTCGTACTACGACGAAGCCGCTTACGCCAAGTCTGAAAGCGCTGCGTCCGCCGTCATCTCCGAGGCCGGCAAAGCCGTTGCCCAGGCTTGCCCGCGTCGCCTGTACCTGCCAACCGCCGATGCACGCCTGATCGCACTCAACGCCGACACCGGCAAGATCTGCGAAGACTTCGGCACCAACGGTGTGGTTGACCTGACTCAAGGCATCGGCCCGTTCACCGCCGGCGGCTACTACTCCACCTCGCCAGCTGCGATCACCCGTGATCTGGTGATCATGGGCGGCCACGTCACCGACAACGAATCGACCAACGAGCCGTCCGGCGTGATCCGTGCCTTTGACGTACACGACGGTCATCTGGTGTGGAACTGGGACAGCAACAATCCCGACGCGACCGAACCGCTACCAGAGGGCGAACACTACAGCCGCAACTCGGCCAACATGTGGTCGCTGGCCAGCGTCGACGAAAAACTCGGCATGGTCTACCTGCCACTGGGCAACCAGACCCCTGACCAGTGGGGCGCGGACCGCACCCCGGGCGCCGAGAAATTCAGCGCCGGCTTGGTCGCGCTGGATCTGGCCACCGGCAAGGTGCGCTGGAACTACCAGTTCACTCACCACGATTTGTGGGACATGGACGTCGGCAGCCAGCCAACCCTGCTGGACATGAAAACCGCAGACGGCGTGAAACCTGCGCTGATCGCCCCGACCAAACAGGGCAGCCTGTACGTCCTCGACCGTCGTGACGGCACGCCGATCATCCCGATCCACGAAATTCCTGTGCCGCAAGGCGCGGTGAAAGGCGACCACACTGCTGCGACCCAGGCCCGTTCGGACCTGAACCTGCTGGCCCCGGAACTGACCGAAAAAGCCATGTGGGGCGCCAGCCCGTTCGATCAGATGCTGTGCCGCATCCAGTTCAAGGAACTGCGTTACGAAGGCCAGTACACCCCGCCGTCGGAACAGGGCAGCCTGATCTATCCGGGTAACGTCGGCGTCTTCAACTGGGGCGGCGTTTCGGTCGACCCGGTTCGCCAGATGCTCTTCACCAGCCCGAACTACATGGCCTTCGTCTCGAAGATGGTACCTCGCGCCGAAGTCGCGGCCGACAGCAAGCGCGAGAGCGAAACCGCGGGTGTGCAACCGAACACGGGCGCACCTTACGCGGTGATCATGCACCCGTTCATGTCGCCGTTAGGCGTACCGTGCCAGGCGCCGGCCTGGGGCTACGTGGCCGGCATCGACCTGACCACAAGCAAAGTCGTGTGGAAACGCAAGAACGGCACCAGCCGCGACAGCTCGCCATTGCCTATCGGCCTGCCACTCGGCGTGCCAAGCATGGGCGGCTCGATGGTCACCGCCGGCGGCGTCGGCTTCCTCAGTGGCACGCTGGATCAATACCTGCGCGCCTATGACGTCAACACCGGCAACGAGCTGTGGAAATCGCGCCTGCCGGCTGGCGGTCAGGCTACGCCGATGACCTACACCGGCAAGGACGGCAAACAGTACGTGCTGTTGGTCGTCGGTGGTCACGGCTCACTGGGCACCAAAATGGGTGACTATGTGATTGCTTACAAACTGTCCGAGTAAGTTTTAGCGGCAGTCAAAACAAAGGCGACGCCCGTGAGGACGTCGCCTTTTTTGTGCCACATCGCCCCCCCCCCTGTGGGAGCGGGCTTGCTCGCGAAAGCGGTGTGTCAGGCAATGCAAATGTTGTCTGGCACACCGCTTTCG
>NZ_JAHBDG010000016.1:0-101630 GCF_019956305.1 Pseudomonas sp. BF-B-30
CGTCATGACCACTGTTGCCCTTGAACCACTGGAAGGTATCGCCCCCCGCCCCCCCGGTCAGGGTGTTATTGCCCAGGCCACCAATCAGCAAGTCATCGCCGCCCCCGCCGCTGAGGATGTCGTTGCCAAGACCGCCATTGATCATGTTGTTAGTGTTGTCGCCGGTCAGGGTGTCGTTGAAGTTCGAGCCGATGAGGTTTTCGATACCGCTCAGGGTGTCAGTGCCGGCACCGAGAGTGTTTTGCCCACCCGGCAGGCTGAGGCCGACCGTCACCCCAGCCGTGGCGTGGGCGTAACTGGCCGTGTCGATACCCGTGCCGCCATCAAGGATGTCATTGCCCTGGCCGCTGAAGAGCAGATCATTGCCGGCGCCACCATGCAGCTCGTTGTTGCCGGAACCGGCAGTGAGCACATCGTTGCCGTCGCCGGCATTGATGATGTTGTTGCCCGTGCCCGCCACCAGTACGTCATCCCCACTGGTACCGGTGAGGGTATGGCCGTCCTGATAGCTGATGGTCAGGTTGGCCGAGTCGCTGCCGCCGTGGTTGTCGTTGGCGGTGTAGGTGCCGTGGTAGTCCGTGGTGACTTCGTGTGCTCCGGCGTAGTTGACGGTCATGGTCAGTTCGTAGTTTTCTGCCCCATTCTTATTGCCGCCACTGGAATTGGCGATGTTGGTCACGTGGATCTGGTAAGTGCCATCGGCGCCTGCGGTGATGGTGTCACCATCGGCGATGCTTACGAACGCCCCACCGTTGAGCGAATACTCCATCGTGATGTGCCCGTCATCCAGGTTGTGATTGAGGTTGAGTGTCTCACCTTGATTCAGCTTGACCGTGATGAAGTCTTCATTGTTGCCATTGGAGTTGTTCGCTGCGCCAAGATAACCACTGACCACCAGCAGCGCCGTCATGGTCGCCGCGTTGGCCGCAAAGGCGTTGCGCACGTTGGCCAGATTCTGGTTGCCGGGGTTGTTGTTTTCGCCGGCGAAGCTGATCGCGCCGGTGCCGGTGAAGTCCGCGCCTTTCACGACCCAGCCGGTGTTGAACGAGGTCGGTGTCGCCGAAAGTTGGTCGCCATTGGGGTCGGTGTCGTTGGCCAGCAACAGTTCGCCCGGCACCACGATGGTGCCCGAGAGCACGTTGGTGATGACGTGGTCGTCCACCGCCACCGGAGGCGCGTTGGGGATCACTTTCACGGTCAGCGTCGAGCTGGCGAGGTCGCCATCGTTGTCGCTGGCGGTGAAGCCGATGTTCTCGGTGATCACCACCGCAGTGGTTTTCTGCGAGGTGTAGTTGTAATCGCCAGTGTCGAGGTTGATCACCAACGTGCCGCCGTTGTTGGTGGCGATGCTCACCGTGTTGTTCACGGTGTTGAAGGTACCGTGGTTGGTGCCGCCGCTTGACGTCAACGAACCCTGGCCGCTGAGGGCGTTTGGATCGTAAGTGTAGGTAGTGCCGTCGACCACGATGGATTTGATGAAACCGCCATCAGCGCCGAACGTGCCGCCCTCACCCAGCAACGAACCGGTGACCGGTGAGCCGACCACGGTGCCGGACAGCACCGAGTTGAGTTGGTTGAGGTCAGTGACCACCACCGCATTGGTGTTGGTGTGGCTGATGCCGTCGTAGGCCAGCGGATCGAGGTTGGCGTTGCTCACGCCACTGCCCAGGCCGATCGCGTAGTTCTTGATGTTGTTGGCATCGAGGAAGGCTTTCAGCGCGGTTTCGTCGGCAGTGCCGATTTCCTGGCCGGTGGTGGGCTTGCCGTCGGAGAAGAAGTAGCCGACGTTTTGCGCACCGGTCAGTTTGCCCGAGGTGTTGAACGCGGCCTGCATGGTCACCACGGCCGCGTCGTAGTTGGTCCCGCCGTTCGCGGTGAGGCTGGCCAGCAGCGTCTTGGCGGTCGCGACATCGACCCACACTGAGGTCATGTCGGTAGCGCTGCTGCTGAAGGTGACGAGCTGCACTTTCACATCGCCGAGGTCATCGTATTTATCCAGCAAGGCACTGATGGCCTGCTTGGCCAGGGCCAGGCGCGACAGGCCCGACACGCCGGATGGGTCGGCCATGCTGCCGGAGACGTCGAGCACGATCAGCAGGTTGGAATCGATCTCCACCGCCGCCACCGAGCGATCCGTTGCCACCGCCTTGGGCACGTCATCGACAATGTTGACCACGATGGTGCTGGTGCTGCTGTTGCCCAGCGCATCGGTCGCTTTGTAGGTGAAGCTTTCACTCAGGCTGTTCGGCCCGTCGTTGGCATTCGGCAAGGTTTTCGGAGCCGAGGTCAGGGTGTAGGTATAGCTGCCGTCGGGGTTGATCAGGATCTTTCCGTAGGTGCCTGTCGCGCTGCCGACCAAGGTGTAGGTGAGCGCGCCGCTGGCACCCGAGACCGAACCGACCAGGGTCCCGGACGCAGTTTCGCCAGTGTTGCCCGGGTCGCTGCCGGTGACCGTACCGGCGACCAGGTCCAGCCCGTCCTTGCTCAGGTCGAGGGCTTTTTCGTAGACCGTCACGTCGCTATCGGGGTTGGCCTTGATCGTGCTGCTGGCGACGTCGATGGTGATGGTGGTGGTGCTTTCATCGCCATCGGCATCACGTACGGTGTAGGTGAACGTGTCAGTGGCGCCCGGATCGCCGACGGAATCCTGGTTGCTGTGATACACCGCGTTGCCGTTGGCATCGAGGGTCAGGTAGCCATAGGTGCCGTTGATCTGGTTACCCAGTCCGCCGATGGCCGAGGTCGAGGTGTTGCCGCCGGCACGCACGCCGACCACCGTCGCCGGACCATCGGCGCCGCTGGCGTCATTGCCCAGCACACTGATGTTGACGGTGCCGCCCTCCACTACCGACGACGAGTCAGGTTTGGCGCTCGGCAAGTCATCGATGATGTTGACGTTGATCTGCCCGGTCGCCGTGTCGCCATTGCTGTCGATAGCGACGACGTTGAAGTTCTCGGTCAGGCTGTTGGCGCCGTTGGCGGTTGGATGGGCTTCGTTATCGTTGAGGGTGTAGCTGTAGCTGACCACCCCGCTCGCCGCGTTGTAATCGGTGATGGTCAGGGTGCTGCCCAGTAGCGTAACGGCCGTTTGCGGGAAGCTGGCGGCCACGCCTCCGCTGACGACAGTGATGCCGCCCACGGTCAGGGTCGTTACGCCGTCGAGTGCAGTGACGGTGAAGGTGCCACTCTGGGTCAGGGCCGATGCGTTAGGGTTGCTGCCGTCGCCGAGATTTTTTTCGTAGACCGTCAGCTCACCGCCATACACATTGAGGCCGTTGAGGGTCACCGGATCGTCGTTGTTGTAGACGTTGAGCACCAGGTAGGCGGTGCTGCTGTCGCCGTCCGAATCGGTGATTGTGTAGGTGAAGGTTTCGGTGCCGTCGCCACCGCCGTGCAGGGCTTTGAAATCCGCATCGCTGGTGTTGAGGGTGTAGGTGTAAGTGCCATTGGCATTCAGCACCAGGGTGCCGTAGGTGCCGGTGAAGGTGCCGGGGGTGATCGGCCCGGCGTTTTCGCCGAGCGGCACGCGGTCGGCGCCTTGCACGTCGTTGCTCAGCACGTTGCCGTTGAGGGTCAGCAGGGTTTCCGAAGCCGTTGATGCATTGCTGTCGTACACGCCTTTCGGCAGGTCGTCGACGATGTTCACATCGAGGCTGCCCGTGGCGGTCGTGCCGTTGTCATCGACCACGGTCACGGCGAACTGCTCAGGCAGGCTGTTGGCACCGTTGGCGGTTGGGTGCGCTTCGTTATCGTTGAGGGTGTAGCTGTAGCTCACCACGCCGCTCGCCGCGTTGAACCCGGTAATGGTCAGAGTGCTGCCCAGCGGGGTGGTGATCGATTGCGGGAAGCCGGCGGCCACGCCAGCGGTGACCACGGCGATGCCGCCGACAGTCAGGGTCGTTACACCGTCGAGAGCAGTGACGGTGAAGGTGCCACTCTGGGTCAGGGCCGATGCGTTAGGGTTGCTGCCGTCGCCGAGATTTTTTTCGTAGACCGTCAGCTCACCGCCATACACATTGAGGCCGTCGAGGGTCACCGGATTGTCGTTGTTGGAGACGTTGAGCACCAGGTAGGCGGTACGGCTGTCGCCGTCCGAATCGGTGATTGTGTAGGTGAAGGTTTCGGTGCCGTCGCCACCGCCGTGCAGGGCTTTGAAATCCGCATCGCTGGTGTTGAGGGTGTAGGTGTAAGTGCCGTTGGCATTCAGCACCAGAGTGCCGTAGGTGCCGGTGAAGGTACCGGGAGTAATCGGGCCGGCGTTTTCGCCGAGCGGCACGCGGTCGGCGCCTTGCACGTCGTTGGTCAGCACGTTGCCGTTGAGGGTCAGCAGGGTTTCCGAAGCCGTTGATGCATTGCTGTCGTCCACGCCCTTCGGCAAGTCATCGACGATGTTGACGTTGATCTGCCCGGTTGCACTGTCGCCATCGCTGTCGGTAGCGACGACGTTGAAGTTCTCGGTCAGGCTGTTGGCGCCGTTGGCGGTCGGGTGCGCTTCATTGTCGTTGAGGGTGTAGCTGTAACTCACCACGCCAGTGGCGGCGTTGAACCCGGTAATGGTCAGGGTGCTGCCCAACGGCGTGACGGCAGTTTGCGGGAAGCCTGCGGCCACACCACCGCTGACGACAGTGATGCCGCCGACGGTCAGGGTTTGCAAGCCATCGAGGGCGGTGACGGTAAACGTCCCGCTCTGGGTCAGGGCCGACGCGTTGGGGTTGCTGCCGTCGCCGAGATTTTTTTCGTAGACCGTCAGCTCACCGCCATACACGTTGAGGCCGTCGAGGGTCACCGGATCGTCGTTGTTGTAGACGTTGAGTACCAGGTTGGCGGTGCTGCTGTCGCCGTCCGAATCGGTGATTGTGTAGGTGAAGGTTTCGGTGCCGTCGCCACCGCCGTGCAACGCCTTGAAGTCGGCATCGCTGGTGTTGAGGGTGTAGGTGTAAGTGCCGTTGGCATTCAGCACCAGGGTGCCGTAGGTGCCGGTGAAGGTGCCGGGGGTGATCGGGCCGGCGTTTTCGCCGAGCGGCACGCGGTCAGCACCTTGCACGTCGTTGCTCAGCACGTTGCCGTTGAGGGTCAGCAGGGTTTCCGAGGCAGTGCCATTGCTGTCGCCCACGGCGTTGGGCAGGTCATCGACGATGTTCACGTCGAGGGAACCGGTAGCAGTGGTGCCGTTGTCGTCGACCACAGTCACCGCGAACTGCTCGGGCAAAGTGTTGGCGCCGCTGGCGGCCGGGTGGGCTTCGTTGTCCACCAGGGTGTAGCTGTAGCTGACCACGCCGGTTACTGCATTGAACCCGGTAATGGTCAGGGTGCTGCCCAATGGAGTGGTGATCGATTGCGGGAAGCCGGCGGCCACGCCAGCGGTGACCACAGCTATGCCGCCGACGGTCAGGGTGGTTACGCCATCGAGGGCGGCGACGGTGAAGGTGCCGTTCTGGGTCAGGGCAGTGGCGTCCGGTGCGCTGCCGTCGCCGAGGTTTTTCTCGAAGACGGTCAACTCACCGCCCTCAGTATTCAAACCGCCAATCGTGATCGGGTCATCGTTGTTGTGGATTTGCAGCACCAGGTTGGCGGTGCTGCTGTCGCCATCGGCGTCTGTCAGCGTATAGGCGAAGGTTTCCGTGCCATTGCCGCCGCCGTGCAACGCCTGGAAGTCGGCATCGCTGGTGTTCAGGGTGTAGGTGTAGGTGCCGTTGGCATTCAGCACCAAAGTGCCGTAGGTGCCGGTGAAGGTACCGGGGGTGATCGGGCCGCTGTTTTCACCGAGCGTCACCCGGTCCGCGCCTTGCACGTCGTTGCTCAGTACGTTGCCGTTGAGGGTCAGCAGGGTTTCCGAGGCAGTGCCATTGCTGTCGCCCACGGCGTTGGGCAGGTCATCGACGATGTTCACGTCGAGTGAACCGGTGGCAGTGGTGCCGTTGTCGTCGACCACAGTCACCGCGAACTGCTCGGGCAATGTGTTGGCGCCGCTGGCGGCCGGGTGGGCTTCGTTGTCCACCAGGGTGTAGCTGTAGCTGACCACGCCGGTTACCGCATTGAACCCGGTAATGGTCAGGGTGCTGCCCAGTGGGGTGGTGATCGATTGCGGGAAGCCGGCGGCCACGCCAGCGGTGACCACGGCAATGCCACCGACGGTCAGGGTCGTTACGCCGTCGAGAGCGGCGACGGTGAAGGTGCCGTTCTGGGTCAGGGCAGTGGCATCCGGTGCACTGCCGTCGCTGAGGTTTTTCTCGAAGACGGTCAACTCACCGCCCTCAGTATTCAAACCGCCAATCGTGATCGGGTCATCGTTGTTGTGGATCTGCAGTACCAGGTTGGCGGTGCTGCTGTCGCCATCGGCGTCTGTCAGCGTATAGGTGAAGGTTTCCGTGCCATTGCCGCCGCCGTGCAACGCCTGGAAGTCGGCATCGCTGGTGTTCAGGGTGTAGGTGTAAGTGCCGTTGGCATTCAGCACCAAAGTGCCGTAGGTGCCGGTGAAGGTACCGGGGGTGATCGGCCCGCTGTTTTCACCGAGCGTCACCCGGTCCGCGCCTTGCACGTCGTTGGTCAGCACGTTGCCGTTGAGGGTCAGCAGGGTTTCCGAGGCGGTGCCATTGCTGTCATCGACTGCTTGCGGCACGTCGTCGATGATGCTGATTTCCAGCGTACCGGTAGCGCTGTCGCCATTGCTGTCGCTGGCCACCACGGTGACGTGTTCGACAAGACTATTGGCACCCTCGCCGCTCGCGTGGGATTCGGCACGGTTAAGGGTGTAGCTGTAACTGACCACGCCCGTGGCCGGGTCGTAACCGGTGATGGTCAAGGTACTGCCCAGAGGGGAGGTGATCGACTGCGGAAAACCTGCCGCCACACCGCCGCTGATCAAGTTGATTGCGCCGATGCTGAGGCTGGTCAGCCCGTCTGGCGCATTGATGGTGAAGGTGCCGCTTCGCGTCAGCGAAACTTCGTTCCTCGCCGAACCGTCGGCCAGGTTGGCTTCATTGACAGTCCGCTCGCCGTTCTGCTCCGACAGGCCGACGAAGGTGACCGGATTGTTCGGCACCTGCGGCGTCACCGGCGGCACCACAGGGGCTTCGTCCGCTACAGCGATGTCCGGATTAACGTTAAGGCGTTCTTCGGGAAATTCGGGAATGCCATTGAACCCGGCAGTGGGGAAGCCGATGACCGGATCGACTCGCCCGCCCACTTCTTCGAGCATGACAAAACTATGGCCACTGCCCGGGATGCCGCCCGGTACTCCGGTAGTCATGGCAGGCCCGGCAGCGGTGGCTTCAGCGGTTTGGGTCGGGTCGTCGCCCGCCGCAATGGCTTTTTGCAGCTGTTCGACATCGGTCAGTTGCGCTTCGCTCGGAGTCACCGCTTCGGTTGAGTCGATATGGGGAATCTGATTGGCGAGCAACTGCGGCGTCATCTGCATGCTGCTGTCGCGCCCGAGGGTCAGTTCCTGGCCATTTTTCAGATGTACCGCCACCGCGCCTTCAGCGCCGGTGCTCAGTCGGTCGCCAGCGAACAGCCGGTCCCCCTCGACCAAAGCACGCCGGGTGCCGTCGCTCGCAACCGCGAACACCTGACCGATGACCTTACTGACGATTCCGATGAGCGTTGCCATGTGCATTTCCTCCGCCGCCAACCGCTGTCGGCACCTTGATTGCGCGAAGAACGTGCTCATGGCTCGAGCGGGTTGTCTGGCGGATCTTGTTCCGGGTGCCGGTTTACTTGAGTAAGCCGTGGCCCCGGCAATGATCTCGCCCAGCCAGTCGCTCACGGCGCTGTTTACGATTTCGGGGAAATCCCTCTGCAATCAATGGCATCGGATCCCTATTCGCAACAACGTTGCCTGTGAGCGATGCGTAACGATCTCGAAGCACTTAAGTGACAAAAAACCGTCGCCACCAGATCGCTCGCATCCCTCCCCTCCAGCACTTCTCCGCTCTATTTCGATAAGTGGATTGGAACTTTACTCAAACCCCGATGAGCGCCCTAGAGCCCATAAAACAAGGGCTTTCTAATTGAACAATGTGCTGGATTTTGCAGAGCGCATAAGTTTTTTTTGGCATATCCGTTATGAAAAAAATTTCTTGGCTACGCTCCAGAATGTTCTTAGCTCTTTTGTTAAAGATGTGAAACAACTTTACCGGTAAATTTCGTCAAATAATTGGCGACAGACAAGCACCATCAGGAATCAGGGAGATGTACATGCGCCTATTAACCCCCGTCTGCAGCGCGGTTCTTTTGGCCATGGCCTGCTCGTCCCAAGCGCAGGCCATAACGCTGACCGAAGCGATCCAGAGCACCATTGCGACCCACCCGGAACTGGCATCCCGGGTGGACAGCCGACTGTCGGCGGATGAGGACGTGAAGGTCGCCAAAGGGGGCTTTTATCCATCGGTTGATTTGAACGCCGCCTACGGGCGCGGGTACAGCGATAACACCAATACCCGGGCGTTCGGCAATCACCACACCGAAATTCTCAATTACACCCAGTCGGAATTGCGCCTGCGGCAAATGCTCTTCGACGGGTTCAACACTTCCAATGAAGTCGAACGCACCAAAGGCGTGGTCAACTCGCGAGCCTATTACGCTCAGGGTACGGCTCAGGATCTGGCCCTGCGCACCACCGAGGTTTACCTCGAAGTCCTCAAGCGCCGCGAACTGGTGACCCTGGCCAAGAACAACCTGCAAGCGCACTTGCGGGTCAACGACCAGATCGGCCTGCGCACCCAGCGCGGCGTGGGCAGCAACGCCGATGCCGACCAGTCCAGCGCTCGCCGGGCACTGGCGGAAAACAACCTCGACACCGCCGAAGTCGATCTGGCCGATGCCGAGTCGAACTTCTATGCCGTTGTGGGGCGCATGCCCGATGAACTCGAAACCCCGCCGTCGATTCGCGGCGAAGTCCCCACCACCCTGCCCGAAGCCCAGCAGAGCATGGTGGAAAACAACCCTTACCTGAAATCCGCCCAGGCCGACGTGCAATCGGCCGAAAGCCAGTACGAAGTCGCCAAGTCGCCGTTCTACCCACGCTTCGACGCCGAGGCGGCGGTGGGCGCGAACAACAACCTGCAGGGTGACGAAGGGCACGACAACGAATGGCGGGTTGGCGTGGTGATGAACTACAACCTGTTCCGCGGCGGCAGCGACAAGGCGCGCCTGGCCTCCGACTCGCACAAGATCAACCAGGCCATGGACATCCGCAACAATGCCCTGCGCCAGCTCAACGAGAACATTCACCTGGCCTGGAACGCCATGGTCAACGCCAAGAAACAAACCCCGACCGCCCGTGAATACGCCGACACCAGTAAGCGCGTGCGCATCGCCTACCAGGATCAGTTCGGCCTCGGCCAACGGACCCTGCTGGACCTGCTCGACAGTGAAAACGAGCTCTACAACGCCAACCGTCGCTATACCGAAGTGCGCTACACCGAAGAGTTCTCGATGTACCGTGTCCTGGCGAACATGGGCCAGTTGCTGAGCAAGCAACGGGTCGTACTGCCCGCCGACGCGATCGCCCAGACCGAAGTGAAAAACGAAGCTCGTCTACCTGACATGAAGTAGTGCACGGGAGGGTTCAATGACCAGCATGGAACCCGGCAACACCGGTGTCGATCCGCGCCTGAGCTTCGATGACCCGCTTCTGGACGGTCTATTGATCCTCTGCAAACTCCACGGCGCGACGGTCAGTCGCGCCAGCCTCAGTGCCGGGCTCCCCATGGCACACCAACGCCTGAGCCTGGACCTGCTGCCTCGTGCAGCGGCCCGGGCCGGTTTGCAGGCGCGCTTGCTGCGCCGCGACCTCAAAGACATCTCCTCGCTCAACCTGCCCGTGCTGCTGCTGCTCAACAACGGCCGCACGGCTGTGCTGCGTCGTTATGGCGAGGACGGCAAGGTGCTGATCCTGCCCAGCGAAGCCGACGGCGGCGAACAATGGCTCAGCCCAGAGGAGCTGGCCGAACACTACAGTGGCCAGGCATTGTTCGCCCGGCCACGTCACGAACTCGAAGACTTGCGATCGCCGCTGGTGCCCCGGGTCCAGGCCTGGTTTCGCGATACGCTGAAGCTGTCGAAATGGCTGTACAGCGATGCGATCCTGGCGAGCTTCCTGATCAACCTGCTGGGACTGATGGTGCCGCTGTTCGTGATGCAGACCTACGATCGTGTGGTGCCGAACCAGGCCACTTCGACCTTGTGGGTGCTGGCGATCGGTTTGCTGATCGGCACGGCTTTCGAACTGGTGCTGCGAGTTGTGCGCGCGCACTTGCTGGATACCGCCGGCAAGAAAACCGATGTGATCCTGTCCGCCACCCTGTTCGAGCGCATCACCGGCATGGCGATGAAAGCACGGCCGGCGACCATCGGTGGCTTCGCCCAAAGCATTCATGACTTCCAGGGCCTGCGGGAATTTCTCACCGCCGTGACCCTCACCAGCCTGATCGACCTGCCCTTCTGCCTGCTGATGCTGCTGGTGATCGGCCTGCTCGGTGGCTGGCTGGTGGTGATCCCGATGCTGGCGTTTCCCATCACCATCATCTTCGCCATGGTGATCCAGGTGCGCCTGCGCGATACCGTGCAAAAAAGCCTCAGCCTGGGCGCCGAACGCCAGGCACTGCTGATCGAAACCCTCAGCGGCCTGGAAACCCTCAAGGCCTGCAGCGCCGAAAGCGAACGCCAGCACAAATGGGAAAGCACCCACGGCGCCCTCACCCGCCTCGACAGCCACGCGCGCAACCTCTCGGCCCTGGCCACTAACGGCACGTTGTTCATCCAGCAACTGTCCGGCATGGCAATCATCGTCGCCGGGGTCTACAGCATCATCGCCGGCAACCTCAGCGTCGGAGCCCTGGTGGCCAGTTACATGCTCGGTAGCCGGGTACTTGCACCACTGGGTCAGATCGCCGGCCTGATCACCCGCTACCAGCAAGCGCAATTGACCATGAAAAGCACCGATGCGCTGATGGGTCTGCCCCAGGAGCGCGACGCCAGACAACGGCCACTGGAGCGCACCCAACTGCAAGGTGCACTGGATGTTGTCGGCGTAACCTTCCACTACAACGGCCAAAGTGCACCCGCCCTGGCCAATGTCAGCTTCAGTGTGAAACCCGGCGAGCGCATCGGCATCATTGGCCGCAGCGGCTCAGGCAAAAGTACCCTGGCGCGCCTGGTGATGGGCTTCTATGAACCGGATGAAGGCCAGTTGCTGCTCGATGGTCTGGACTTGCGGCAACTGGACGTCGCCGACCTGCGCCATCAAATCGGTTACGTCGCCCACGACCTGCCGCTTTTGGCTGGCAGCCTGCGCGACAACCTGACCCTCGGCGCGCGCTATATCAGCGACTCACGCATGCTCGAAGTGGCAGAGATGACCGGCGTTACCGAACTGGCCCGGCAACACCCGCAAGGCTTCGACCGGCCCGTGGGTGAACGCGGGCAACTGTTGTCCGGCGGCCAGCGCCAGGCCGTATTGATGGCCCGGGCGATGTTGCTCGACCCGCCCATCATGCTTCTCGACGAACCCACCAGCGCCATGGACAACAGCAGCGAAGACGTCCTGCGGCAAAAACTTCACGGATGGGTCCAGGGCAAAACCATCCTGCTGGTGACCCACCGCACCTCGATGCTGAGCCTGGTGGACCGGCTGGTGGTACTGGACAACGGACGGATCGTCGCCGACGGTCCGAAAGACGCGGTCATCGATGCACTGCGCAAGGGCCGTGTCGGCTCTGCGGCCGTCTAGGAGTAGCCCATGTCTGCCGATCAAGGTTCCCGTGGCTACTTCGATAGTTTCAACAAAAGTGCCGAAACCGAGTACATGCCGGAAACCGCCGGCGCCTCCTTGCAGGACTCACCGCGCTGGTCGCGGATCACCGTGTGGCTGGCGGCCGCGCTGTTGGTCAGTGCACTGGTCTGGGCCAAATTCGCCGTGTTGCAGGAAGTGACCATGGGCGAAGGCAAGGCGATTCCGTCAAGCAAGGTCCAGGTGATCCAGAACCTGGAGGGCGGCATCGTCACTGAAATTTTCGTCCGTGAAGGACAGATGGTGAACAAGGGCGACACCTTGCTGCGCCTGGATGACACCCGCTACCTGTCGAACAAGGGCGAAAGCGAAGCCGATCGCTTTGCCTTGACCGCGCAGGTCGAACGGCTTTCGGCCGAAGCCGAAGGCCGGCCGTTCAAGCTGTCGGAAGAAGTGATCGCCAAAGCCCCGCAAGTGGCTGAAGACGAGCGTTCGTTGTACGAGCAACGGCAACGGCGACTGGCCAGCGAGCAGCGCACCCTGAGCGAACAACTTCGGCAAAAAACCCAGGAGTTAGCGGAGTTCCGCTCGAAACAGGGCCAATTCAGTTCAAGCCTGGCGTTGTTGCAACAAGAGATGAACATGTCCGCGCCGCTGGTGGGCACGGGGGCGGTGTCACCGGTGGAAATCCTGCGGCTCAAACGCAGCGCAGTGGAGATTCGCGGCTCATTGAACGCCACCACACTGGCGATTCCCCGGGCGGAATCGGCGATCAACGAAATCAAAAGCAAGATCGACGAGTCGGAGCAAACCTTCCGCTCGGAAGCCGCCAAAGAGCTGAACGAGAAACGCACTGACCTGTCGAAAATCACGGCCTCGAGCATCGCCATCGACGACCGCGTGACCCGCACCACCGTGGTCTCGCCAGTGCACGGCATCATCAAGGTGTTGAAGGTCAACACCATCGGCGGCGTGGTCCAGCCCGGCAGTGACATGGTGGAAATCGTGCCGCTGGAAGACAACCTGCTGATCGAGGCCAAGGTACGGCCACAGGACGTTGCATTCCTGCATCCGGGCCAGAAAGCCATGGTCAAGTTCAGTGCCTACGACTACACCATTTACGGCGGCCTGAGCGCCAAGCTGGAGTTGATCGGCGCTGACACCATCACCGACGATAAGGGCAACAGCTTCTATCTGATTCAGGTGCGTACCGACAAAAACCATTTGGGCGGGGATGTGAAACCACTGCTGATCATCCCGGGGATGGTGGCGACGGTGGACATTATTACCGGGGAGAAAACGGTGCTGGATTATCTGCTCAAGCCGGTGTTGAAGGCGCGGACCGAAGCGATGCGGGAAAGGTAGAACTGGTTGGAAATTTCTGTGACTGTTCTGCCGTCTTCGCGAGCAAGCCCGCTCCCACACGGATCACGCTGAACCTGTGGGAGCGGGCTTGCTCGCGAAGGGGCCGTCATTGACGACGCCTACTTCGGCCCATGGTTACGCTGGTAAACCTCCTCCCCCATCGCCGCAATCTGCCCCTCGATCAACGCTTCGAATGGCTTCAACAACGGCGCAAACGAAGTCGGCGCTTCGAGGGTTTCCAGCGCCTGCACAATCGCCTCCACCGTCGACAACGCCCCCGGTCCCGGTGCCTTGCGCAACCGATAGCGGGACACACCGCCCTCCGCCAGGGTCACCCTTGGCAACGCCGCCAGCAGCGGATTGAGGTGCAGCATCTTGCGTGCCTTGCGCCAGGTACCGTCCGGGACCACCAGCAGCAAGGGTTCGTCTGTCGCGGCACAAGCCTGCATCGGTTGGGCATCTTCGCCGGGAAACAGCAACCGCGCCCGATACCCCGGCTGATTCAACAGCGCTGGCAAATCCTCAAACACCTCGCCGACGATCAACTCGGCATTCTTCAACCCAAGCGCCGCCAGACGCGCGGTGTTCAACGCATGATTCACTTCGCTCGGATGCTGCAACAACAGTACCCGGGTGCGGCTGTCGAGGCTGGGAATCAGCGGGCACAGGCAATGAGTTTGCGGGCGTAGACAACGCTGACATTGAATTCTGGACATCGTCTCTACGCCTGATTCAGTTGAGCTTTAAGCAAGTCGCGGAATGTCTGGATCAGCGGCTCGCGGCTACGGCCCCGCCGCACGATCATCGAGAACGGCGCTTGATAACCGAAGGTCGCCGGCAGCAGCACCCGCAAGTCACCCTTGTCGGCCCAGGCCTGGGCGTAGTGCTCCGGCAGGTAACCGATGTAGGCGCCGGACAGCACCAGGATCAACTGGGCCTCCATACTTTCTACCGTCGCGGCACTGTGCTTGAAACCGTGGCGCGCCAGTTCGGCCTGGCTCCAATAACCACGACCGACCATGCGCTGCTGGGTGATGACTTGCTCGGGAATGCGCCGCTCGTTGAACAGCGGATGCCGCGTGCTGCAATACAACCAGTGTTGTTCACGGTACAGCGGCATGTACACCAGGCCGCTCATGCGCGTGGAAAACGCACCGATGGCCAGGTCGAGACGGTTGTCCTGCACGCCGAGTTGCAATTCGTAAGGGCTCATCACCGACAGGTGCAAGTGCACGGCCGGGTGTTCCTGGCTGTAGGCGCCGATGGCTTCGGCGAACGGCAGGGCCTTGTCGCTGACGGTGGAGTCGATCACCCCCAGGTTCAAGGTACCGCGCAACTCGCCCTTGAGGGCGGCGGCGTACTGCTCGAAGCCTTCGAGTTCGCCCAACAGACGCAGGGTTTCCTGATGGAACAGCTCGCCCTTGCTGGTCAGGCTGAAACCGCCACGGCCGCGATGGCACAGCACCAGGCCAAGGGCTGCTTCGAGCTGGCTCATGTAGGTGCTGATGGCCGACGTCGAGAGATTGAGCTCCTGCTGGGCGTTGGCGAACCCCTGATGGCGCACCACGCTGACGAAGATGCGCAATAGTTTCAGGTCGGGTAAAGCGTTGGCCATGGAAATGCTCCGATCTCGGGGTGACGCGCAATGCTCGATTCAATGCAAATCCCTGTGGGAGCGAGCTTGCTCGCGATCAGGGCGTAACAGCCAACATCAATGTTGACTGACCCACCGCTATCGCGAGCAAGCTCGCCCCCACCAGGTTTGTTCCCGGCATTGGGTTTTGCGTATGGGGTGAAGTCTAACGCTGCCACTTCCATTAGTTTAGAAAAATCTGAACTAAGTATTTGCCCGTAGCGATTCTTCCCGGCCACTACATTTCGCAGAATCGGCGCCACAAGGTGCGCCCGTCCCTTCCGTGAACGGCGCAACCGACATAAATAAAACAACGACGATGAGGCCCTACCCGTGGACAAGATTCTTCACCAACCACTGGGCGGCAACGAAATGCCGCGCTTCGGCGGCATCGCCACCATGATGCGACTCCCCCATTTGAATACCGCTGCCGGCCTGGACGCTGCCTTCGTAGGCGTGCCCCTGGACATCGGTACCTCCCTGCGCCCCGGCACCCGCTTCGGGCCTCGCGAAATCCGCGCTGAATCGGTAATGATTCGCCCGTACAACATGGCCACCGGTGCTGCGCCGTTCGACTCGCTGTCGGTTGCCGACATTGGCGACATCGCGATCAACACCTTCAACCTGCTGGATGCCGTACGGATCATTGAAGAGTCCTACGACAACATCCTCGAACACGACGTGATCCCGCTGACCCTGGGCGGCGACCACACCATCACCCTGCCGATCCTGCGTGCCATCCATAAAAAGCACGGCAAGGTCGGCCTGGTGCACATCGATGCCCACGCCGATGTGAACGATCACATGTTCGGCGAGAAAATCGCCCACGGCACCACCTTCCGTCGCGCCGTTGAAGAAGGCCTGCTGGACCCGGACCGTGTCGTGCAGATCGGCCTGCGCGCCCAGGGCTACACCGCTGACGACTTCAACTGGAGCCGCAACCAGGGCTTCCGTGTGGTTCAGGCTGAAGAGTGCTGGCACAAATCGCTGGAGCCCTTGATGGCTGAAGTCCGCGAAAAAGTCGGCGGCGGTCCTGTTTACCTGAGCTTCGACATCGACGGCATCGACCCGGCCTGGGCACCTGGTACCGGTACCCCGGAAATCGGCGGTCTGACGACCATTCAGGCGATCGAGATCGTTCGTGGCTGCCAAGGCCTCGACCTGGTCGGTTGCGATCTGGTAGAAGTCTCGCCCGCTTACGACACCACCGGCAACACCTCGCTGCTGGCCGCCAACCTGCTGTACGAAATGCTCTGCGTACTGCCTGGCGTAGTCCACCGCTGAGGATCGGTCATGAGCGAACGTGATCAGGTTCTCAAGGCCGCCGCCGATCTGGTGTCCGCTTTTGCCCGTAACGATCGCGAAGCCTACTTCGGCGCGTTCAGCGCCGATGCCAGCTTCGTCTTCTACACCCTCGAACAGCCCCTGCTGTCGCGCGACGCCTATCAGGCGATGTGGGACGGCTGGCGCTCTGAGGATGGCTTCGAGGTGCTCTCGTGCACTTCAAGCAACGCTTTCGTCAGCCTGCAGGGTGACGTGGCGATTTTCATCCATGACGTGGCCACCGAGTTGCGCATGCAAGGGGAGCAACACTTCAGCCAGGAGCGCGAGACGATTGTTTTCAAGAAACAAGCGTCTGGCCAAGAACAACAAGGCCTATGGCTGGCCTGCCACGAACATTTATCCGCGATGCCGGAAGGGCTGCCACCCCCTTAGCCAACACAGGTGACGCTCACGCACGATGAGCGCGCCTTTATGATCGGAGCTGATCATGAATAACAAAAACAACGAAAAAAGCCTTAGCAGCATCGAAACAAACGGGGTCGAACAGATCCCGGACAATGAGCGTGACGCCAAGCCCAGCGATCTGTTTCGCCTGATCTTCGGCGGCGCCAACACCTTTGCCACCGCCGTGCTCGGCAGTTTCCCGGTGCTGTTCGGCCTGTCCTTTCAGGCTGGCGTCTGGGCGATTGTGCTGGGCGTGGTACTCGGTGCGCTGATCCTGGCGCCGATGGGCCTGTTCGGACCCATCAACGGCACCAACAACGCCGTCTCTTCCGGTGCGCACTTCGGCGTGCACGGGCGAATCGTCGGTTCGTTCCTGTCGCTGCTGACCGCTATCGCGTTTTTCTCGCTCTCCGTCTGGAGTTCGGGCGATGCACTGGTGGGCGGTGCCAAACGCCTGATCGATCTACCGGAAACCGATCTGACCCTGGGCCTGGCCTACGGTCTGTTCGCGCTGCTGGTATTGACCGTGTGCATCTATGGTTTCCGCTTCATGCTGTGGGTCAACCGCATTGCGGTGTGGGCGGCCAGCCTGCTGTTCCTGCTGGGCGTTTTCGCTTTCGCCCCTGCATTCGACAGTCAGTACGCCGGCACCGTAGCCATGGGCCAGGCCGGATTCTGGGCTGCGTTCATCGGGGCAGCATTGGTCGCCATGAGCAACCCGATCTCCTTCGGTGCGTTCCTCGGTGACTGGTCGCGCTACATCCCCCGTGATACGCCCAAAGGCCGGATCATGGTGTCGGTGATTGCCGCGCAACTCGCCACGCTGATTCCGTTCCTGTTCGGCCTCGTCACCGCCACTATCGTAGCGGTCAAGGCACCGGACTACATCGCGGCCAACAACTATGTCGGCGGCCTGCTGGCGGTATCGCCGAGCTGGTTCTTCCTGCCGGTGTGCCTGATCGCGGTCATCGGCGGCATGTCCACCGGCACCACTTCGCTGTACGGCACCGGCCTGGACATGTCCAGCGTGTTCCCTCGGGTGCTGTCGCGGGTCAAGGCCACGCTGCTGATCGGTGTGATGTCGATTGCCTTCATCTTCATCGGGCGCTTCGCGGCCAACCTGGTACAGAGCGTGTCGACCTTCGCCGTGCTGATCATCACCTGCACCACCCCGTGGATGGTGATCATGATCATCGGCCTGCTGGTGCGTCGCGGCTTCTACTGCCCGGATGACCTGCAAGTGTTCACCCGCGGCGAGAAAGGTGGCCGCTACTGGTTCACCCACGGCTGGAACTGGCGAGGCCTGGGTGCCTGGATCCCGAGCGCGGCCGTTGGCCTGTGCTTCGTGAACCTGCCGGGTCAGTTTGTCGGGCCGCTGGGCGAAATGGCCGGTGGTATCGACATCAGCCTGCCGGTGACCCTGGGCCTGGCCTCGTTGGTGTACCTGGTTCTGCTGAGCCTGTTCCCGGAATCGAGCGCCGTGTTCGGTCCGAACGACCCTCGCAGCAAGAGCACGGATTCGCTCGCTAAACCGGCGATGCGTCAAGTCGCCTGATTCAACGCGTTCCCCCTGTGGGAGCGGGCTTGCTCGCGAAAGCGATCGGTCAGTCACATCAATGTTGAATGTGCCGCCGTCTTCGCGAGCAAGCCGCTCCCACAAGGGATTGATTTTCAGCCTCACATAAAAAAGACAATCGGAGACACGCCACAATGGCTTTGGATTTATTCGTCGTACTCATCTACGCCGCCGCGATGCTGATACTCGGCTACTACGGCATGCGCAAGGCCAAGACCAACGAAGACTTTTTGGTCGCCGGTCGTAACCTCGGCCCAAGCCTGTACATGGGCACCATGGCTGCCACCGTCCTGGGCGGTGCGTCCACCGTGGGCACCGTGCGTCTGGGCTACGTGCATGGCATCTCCGGTTTCTGGCTGTGTGCGGCCCTGGGTTGCGGGATCGTGGCGCTGAACCTGTTCCTCGCCAAACCGCTGCTGAAACTGAAGATCTACACCGTTACCCAGGTCCTGGAAAAACGCTACAACCCGATGGCCCGCTCCGCGAGCGCGGTAATCATGCTGGCCTACGCGCTGATGATCGGCGTGACCTCGATCCTGGCAATCGGCACCGTGCTGCAAGTGCTGTTCGGCCTGCCGTTCTGGATCTCGGTCCTGCTCGGCGGCGGCGTCGTGGTGATCTACTCGGCCATTGGTGGCATGTGGTCCCTGACCCTGACCGACATCGTTCAGTTCGTGATCAAGACTGTCGGCCTGATGTTCATCCTGTTGCCGATCTGCCTGTACCGCGTTGGCGGTTGGGATGAGTTGGTAATGAAACTGCCGGCGGCGAGCTTCAGCTTCACCACCATCGGCTGGGACACCATCATCACCTACTTCATGATCTACTTCTTCGGCATCCTGATCGGTCAGGACATCTGGCAACGGGTGTTCACCGTCAAGACCGCCAAAGTGGCTCAGGTTGCCGGTACCGCTGCCGGTATCTACTGCATCCTCTACGGCCTGGCCTGCGCCCTGATCGGCATGGCTGCACACGTACTGATCCCGGATCTCGACAACGTCAACAACGCCTTCGCTGCGATCGTGAAACTGTCCCTGCCGGACGGTATCCGTGGCCTGGTGATCGCTGCCGCACTGGCCGCCATGATGTCCACCGCCAGCGCCGGCCTGCTGGCCGCCGCCACCACCCTGACCGAAGACCTGCTGCCGAAACTGCGTGGCGGTAAACAGTCGAGCCTGGCGATCAACCGCCTGTTCACCCTGTTGACCGGCATCGTGGTACTGGGCATCGCTCTGATCGTGAACGACGTGATCAGCGCCCTGACCCTGGCCTACAACCTGTTGGTAGGCGGCATGCTGATCCCGCTGATGGGTGCGATCTTCTGGAAACGCGCTACCACCGCCGGCGCTATCGCCAGCATGGGCATGGGCTTCGCCACCGCGCTGCTGTTCATGTTCAAGGACGGTCTGGATGCCAACACCCCGATCTACTACAGCCTCGGTGTAGGCCTGGTGAGTTTCGTGGTGGTGAGCTTGATGTCCCGCCGCACGGCAGCAGTGGCCAGCGCTGCCTAAGCTGAACATAACGACTTGATGCTTTCTTCGACGAGTGTGGCGTCGGTTGCCACACTCGTTTTTTTTCGCCTGGAGAAAACGTTCATGAAGATTGTTTCTCGTGACCAGTGGTTCGAGGTGAAACCGCTCAGTGACGGCATCCGCCTGATCCACGAGCCGTACATCCGCCCCTTCTACCGCTGCAACCTCTGGCACATCCAGGGACGTGACAAAGACCTGCTGCTGGACAGCGGCTCGGGCCTGGTCAGCCTGCGCGAGCAACTGCCGTGGATCACCGAGCGGCCGCTGGTGGCCGTGGCCAGCCACTGCCATTTCGATCACATCGCCGGTCATCACGAGTTCGCTGAACGCCTGGTGCATCCGGCCGAGGCGGACATTCTCGCGGCACCCGATGGCAACAACGACCTGAGCAAAGCCTTTGTCGGCGACGACATGTTCGAGGCGCACCCCGATTGCCCGCTGTGCTACGCCGAATACCGGGTCAAGGCCGCACCGGCCACGGGGTTTGTCGAAGATGGCGATGTGCTGGACCTGGGCAATCGGGTGTTGCAGGTCGTGCACACACCGGGACACTCGCCCGGTGGCATCTGCCTGTACGAAGCCGCCACAGAGACCTTGTTCAGCGGTGACATCATCTACGACGGCCCGCTAATCGAAGACGCCTACCACTCCAATCTCGATGACTACGCCCGCAGCCTGCAACGATTGCGCACGCTATCGATCCGCACGGTGCATGGCGGGCACTTCGGCAGTTTTTCCGGGGAGCATTTGCGTAGCATGATCGACCAATGGCAGCGCTCACACGGCTAAAGCCTGCTGTACTCAACGGCAGGAACTGCATCGGCAGGGAGAACTGCACCCACCTCGTCGAAGAACGATCATGAAAGAAGCTGCCCTTCGTGCTGTCGTACATCGCTACATCAGTCGCCTGCTGGAAGGCCGGGATGACTTCGACGACAACGCCAGCCTGGCGCAGTTGGGATTGGATAAAAAAGATATCGAAGAACTGATCTTCCATCTGGAAGATGAACTGGGTGTCACGGCGTTTACCGCGGAAGAAGACCGGATGCTCAAGACCGCCAGGACGGTGAATGATTTAAGCCGGTTCTTGCTGGAGATCGGGCGGTACTAAGTCTGGTAATCAAACGTACACGAAGCGGCAAGGGAGCTTGCTCCCTCGCCACGGGAAAACCTTTCACCTGTCAGATGTTATCTGCCATTACCGGCGCCGCTGCTGGCGCCGACGTTGTTCGTCGTCAGTACGAACAGGCACGGGTTGCAGAGGCGGCTCGATCAAACCGAGAGCAACGCCCAAGTCATGCAGCCAGTTTTGGATTTTCTCTTTCATGATGCCCCCTTCAGGGTAGTGCCGAGCGGCCAAAGTACTGTAGCCCCTTCGTACAGATAATAGTCCGAAGTCCTACGCAATGCTCGCGCAAAGTCACAATGATCTGTTACTGAATCCATCAAAATCAGCCTGCGTTCAGGCAATGTCCTGCGCCCGCACATGTGCCTGTGGAAAAACCACCTGTTGCTGCTCGATCCAGGCATTCAGGTTGGCCCCGACCATGCCCTTGCGCCACATCAGCCAGGTGGTAGCACTGGCGAACGGTTCGGCCAAAGGATGTACGGCCACACTCTCACGGCCCGGCAGACTGGCGAGCATCGACTCCGACATCAGCGCCACACCGGAACCGGCAATTACACACGCCAACATTCCCGGATAGGACTCGATCTCCATCGCCCGGCCCATGGCCGCATGATCATGGGCGAACCAGGCTTCCAGGCGCATGCGGTAGGAGCAGCCCTGGCGAAAGGTGAACACCGAGCGACCTTGCACATCCAGCGCGCTGCGCACGGGCGGATGGTCGGCCTCGCTGATCAGCACCAGGCGCTCGTCGCACAAGGGCACCCCGTCGAGTCCGGCCAGCTCCAGGGGGCCATCCACCAGCGCCGCATCGAGTCGACCGGTGAGCAGGCCTTCGAGCAGTTCACCGCTGGGGCCGGATTGTACTTGCAGGTTCACCGCCGGATACAAACGGTGGTAATGCGCCAATAGCCCCGGAAGGTGAATCGCCGCCGTGCTGTACATGGTGCCGAGCACGAAGTCTCCCGCCGGTTGCCCGCCCTGCACCGCCGCGCTGGCTTCGTCGCGCAAAGCAAACAGCCTGGCGGTGTAGTCCAGCAGGACTTTTCCCGCAGGCGACAACTGTAAGCGCTGACGTTCGCGCAGGAACAGTTCGACACCCAATTGCTCTTCCAGCTGTTTGAGCCGGGTCGACAGGTTCGACGGAACTCGATGTAGCCGTTCGGCGGCACGGGTTATGGATCCTTCCTCTGCCACCGCCTGGAAGATGCGCAATTGGCTGAACTCCACGACATTCTCCAAAAAAGAACAAGTTACTCACTATTATTCATTTTTAAAGAAAGTCAATCAGTCCTAGCCTGACGGTCATTGATCCTCCAGACGGACTCCAGACCATGTCTCCCCTGATTCGCTTATCCGCCAGCTTCGTTGCCCTGATGATGGCCATGGGCATCGGCCGTTTTGCCCTGACACCACAGCTGCCGCACCTGCTCAGCGAAGGCCAGATCGACCTGACTGCCGCCGGGCTGATTGCCGCCGCCAACTACCTCGGTTATTTCATCGGCGCAGTGGATGCCATGTTTTCCCGGCGTCCGCCACAAGTGCGCCGACGCTTGTTCGGCGGATTGTGGCTGTGCGTGCTGCTGACCCTGGCGTCGTTCTGGGCCAATGGTTTCTGGTCGCACCTGTTGCTGCGCTTCGGCACCGGCGTGGCCAGCGCCTGGGTGTTGGTGATGATTACCGCCCTGAGCCAACCCCTCGCGGCAGCGGCCGGTCGTCCTCGGCTCGGAGCCCTGGTCTTCGCCGGACCCGGTTTGGGGATTTTTCTGACAGGTCTGTTGGCCCTGGGCTCGAATCTGCTGGGCCAGACTTCCGCCACCTTGTGGCTGGTGTACGCCGCCACGGGGCTGGCGATGCTGCTGGGGATCCTGCCGTTCCTGCCACAACCGAGTGTCACCGCGACTGCTGCACCCAGCGCCAGCGCCTCGGGCAATCAAGGCATCGGTCGTCTTGGCTGGATCTATGCCTTGTACGGATTGGGCTACATCATTCCCGCGACCTTTTTGTCGCAAATGGCCAACGCGCAATTCCATGGCCAATGGCAGGCCGACCTGTTCTGGCCATGCTTTGGCCTGGCGGCGGCAACCGGTGTGGTGCTGGTGAGTCTGCGTCGGCAAAAACCTGGCGCCACGAGTCACTGGCTGATGGCGACGTTATGGCTGCAAGCCGCGGGCGTGTTCGCCTGCCTGCTGGGCAACGGTCCAGGCCTGGCGTTAGGTGTGATCCTGTGCGGCACGCCGTTCCTGGCCTGTATGCAACTGGTGATGCAACGCTCCCGGGAACTGGCGCCCCATGCCACCCAGCGCAATGCCGGCCTGCTGACAGCCTGCTTTGCCGTGGGCCAGCTCAGCGGGCCATTGCTGGCGGCGCTGAGTAGTCATTTCAGTGGCGGTTTACAGCCGGCACTGGTGGTCGCCGGCTGCGGCTTGTTGATCGCCGGCGGTCTATTGCTCGCGCCGGTCAATGCTGCCCGAGGGCTTTGCGCAAACGACGGCGCAACCACTGCTCGGCGCTGACAAAAGTGATGCCCGCCAATACCAGCACGGCACCGATGACGAAGTTCAGGCTCAGTTCCTCGCCGAGCAGTACCACACCGAAGGTGACGCCGAACAACGGCGTCATGAACGAAAACACCGCAAGGTTGGCCGCCAGGTAACGGCGCAGTAGCCAGAACCAGACCAGGTAACTGAAAAACGACACGACCACGCCCTGAAACAGCACACTGGCCACCGCCACATGGGTCAGGCTGACATGGGTGATCTGGCCGCTGAGCAGCGCAATCAACAACAAGCCGAAGAAGCCGACAATCAACTGATAGAACAGCGTCAGGGTCACCGGCGCTTCCGACAGGCGCGAGGCGCGCACCACCACCGTGGTCGCGCCCCAGGCGGCACCCGCCAGCACACCCAAGGCATCGCCCATCAACATGCGGTAATCAAGGTTGTCCCAGGACACCCCGCCGGCAAACGCGATGGCAATCCCGATAAACGCCAGGACAATCCCCAGCCATTGCAAGGGCCGCAATCGCTCACTGGGCAGCAACCAGTGCACCCCCAATGCGGTGAAGATCGGTGCGGTGTAGAGGAACACCGACATGTGCGCCGCCGTGGTCAGTTGCAGGCCTTCGGAAATGAAGAAGAACTCCAGGCCGAACAAGGCACCGGCCAACAGACCGCCGCGCCAGGTCGTACCTACCTGGTTCCAGCCGCCCTTCCAGCAGATCAGCAGCCCGACCAGCAACGCCGACATACCGGAACGTCCAGCCGCCTGCATCACCGGCGCGATATCGGTCGCTGCCCACTTGATCATCACCTGCTGCACGCCCCAGATCAGGCACAACCCGACCATCACTTGCAGGGCAAACCCGTCGGCGCTGCGCCGGGTGGCGCTCACCGGAACACCTCGAAGACACAATCCATGGCAAAGACTCGGCAGTAAAAGCAAAGCCCCGGCCTTCTCGTTGAAAAGAAAACACCGGGGCGAAGAATCATGTTGTCGATTATTAACCAGAAGGCCAGAAAATGCCGCCTGCCAGAGACCTCTACTTCTCTGCTTGCGCCATCCTGGCCCTCTGTCTTGTCAGCGCATCAACTGAGTTCGATACGATCGGCATGAATGACAATCTGGCCGTTCTTGTACAACGCACCGATGGCCTTCTTGAAGTTGCCCTTGCTGACACCGAACAGACTGCTGATCAACGCCGGATCGCTCTTGTCGCTCACCGCCAGGCTGCCGTTGTTTTCGCGCAACTTGGCGAGGATCTTCGAGTTCAGGCTGGTGGCCGCTTCCTGGCCGACCGGTTGCAGGCTCAGGCTGATCTTGCCGTCGGCGCGAACTTCCTTGATGAAGCCCTTTTCTTCTTTACCGGCGCGCATGAACTTGAAGATTTCGTTCTTGTGGATCAGGCCCCAATGCTTGTTGTTGATGATGGCCTTGAAGCCCATGTCCGTGGCTTCGGCCACCAGCAGATCCACTTCCTGGCCCGCGGTGTAGTTGGCCGGGGTCTTGTCCAGGTAGCGGTCCAGGCGCGCGGTCGCGGTAATGCGACGGGTGTGCTTGTCGAGATAGACGTGCACCACCACATACTCGCCCGCTGTCATCTGGCGCTTCTCTTCGGAGAACGGCAGCAACAGGTCTTTCGGCAACCCCCAGTCCAGGAATACGCCGATGCTGTTGACTTCAACAACTTTCAAACTGGCGAATTCACCGACTTGAACTTTCGGTTTTTCAGTAGTTGCGATGAGTTTGTCATCGCTGTCCAGATAAATAAAAACGTTGAGCCAGTCTTCATCTTCGGTAGGAATATCTTTTGGAATATAACGATTAGGCAGAAGGATTTCGCCCTCCGCGCCACCGTCCAGATATAAACCGAAGTTAGTGTGTTTAACCACTTGCAAACTGTTGTAACGCCCGACTAAAGCCATGTCCAATACCCTCATTGCGTGGGCGGCATTCTACCCGGTTTTAAGCGCCGCGTTCGGCAGCCGGCCCGGTGGCGCGAGAAAATCTCCCTGAAGCCCTTAATTTTCCCGGGTTTTCATCGCACCTCGTCCGCTCGTCAGGCCGTTCCGGGCATTTACGCCATGCCCAGGCAAGCGTGACGCGGTATTTTTCCAGGCAATGTTATTAGTTAAAACAGCGGCTTAGGTGCATATTTCGAATATTGGCCGGGGACCAATTACCCCGTGCTCACGAATATGCCAAGGGGATATTTGCCAAGCAATTATCAGGCAATTCCTGTACGATGCCTGGCCAAGTTAATTTTCTACAGGTTAATGGCCGCCATGCGCGTAAAAGCATCCACCAGCAAAGCAAAGCCAGCTCCAGCCGTCGAAACCAGCGAATCGATCAACAGCCAGATCGCTGCGTTCCTCAAGTCCGGCGGTGAAATCCAGCAAATTGCCAAAGGCGTCAGCGGCCAGACGTTCGGCCCGTCCAAGCAGATCACCCTGGGCAAAAAGTAATCCCCTCGCGTCACCTGGTCCCAAAGCGCTTTGAGCTTCGAAGCGCTTGGACTGGAACCCTCGTTACTCCTCCGGCACTCCTTCAAATCCCGTAGAAATCGACGAACGGCCTACATTGCCGATCATTCGCCGGTATCCTTGCACACGTCTGGATCAAGCGTTTCAGCGGGTTCACCAGCCTGCCCTCGCAGTTCATGGAGTGACGCATGCTCAAATCTTTCTACCTTTCGGCATTACTCGGCAGCCTGCTGGCATGCTCCGTGGCACAGGCACAAATCTTTCAGCGTGAGCTGGGGGGCTTCGACCTCAAGCTTGGCACCACCCCCACCCGCAGCATGGCCCAGGGCCTGATCAAACCCTCGACCGTCGGCTCGTTCCACGGTGGCCTGGACCTGAGCCACGACAGCGGTTTCTACGTGGGCCAATGGTCGCCCAGCATGGGCATCAGCCCAGGGAAAGACCTCGAGATCGACTCCTACATGGGTTTTAAACAACCCTTCGACCAAACCCTCGGCTACGAAGTGGGCCTGATCCGCTACAGCTACCCCGAAGTCACGCCCCCTGACAGCCAGGAACTGTTCGGCGGCCTGACCTTGCTCGGCAGCCGTTTCGGCATCGCCTTCAGCAATGACCCGGACAAACAGAACAACACCCTGTTCGCTGACTTGAGCGGCAATCAACCGTTCGGTGTCGGCATCAGCCTGAAATACACCACCCACCAATTCAATACGCCAGTGGCGGTGGATGGCGGGTATGTAGGCAGTTTTACCGATTGGTCGCTGAAATTGTCCCGCCCGTTCATGGGCATCGACCTTGACCTGATCTACAGTGACTCCAGCCTGAACGGCAGCGGTTGCTCGGCCTATGCCGGGCACAACAGCCAGTGCGACGGGCTGGTGACGCTCAAGGCCGAACGCGCGTTCTATTGATCGGCTGAACTGCCGGGCTCCTCCCGGGTTCACATGAGAATCAGACCCCGAAGACTGGCTTTCGCAAGGAATCGCCCATGTCCCGCTGGTTCAAACATTTCGCCGTTGTGTTGACCGTTACCCTCGCCCTCGGCGCGTGCAGCCGCGTGGGCCTGGCCTACCGCAATCTCGATGTGATCATCCCCTGGACGCTCAGCGACTACCTGGACATGAACGGCGAGCAAAAAATCTGGCTGGACGAGCGCCTGAAAGAACACCTGAGCTGGCACTGCACCACCCAACTGCCCGGCTATCTCGACTGGCTGGACCGCCTGCAAACCATGGTCGCTACCAACCAGGTCACCGATGCCGCCTTGCAGGCCCGCGCCCACGAAGCCGAACAGGCGATCGCAGAGACCGCGCGAGAAATCACCCCGTCGGCCATCGAGTTGCTGCAAAGGCTGGATGACAAGCAAGTCGCCGAAATGAACGACGCCTTCGCCAAGGACCGGCGCAAACGCCAGGAGGAATACCTCAAACCCTCCCTCGACCAGCAGATCAAGGAGCGCAGCGCCCGCATGGAGAAGCGCCTGAATGACTGGCTCGGGCCACTGAGCACCACCCAGCAACAGCGGGTAGCCACATGGTCCAGCGCCCTGGGCGATCAGAACACCCAGTGGCTTGCCAACCGGGTCCATTGGCAGAATCAGTTCAGCGCGGCCGTTGCCCAACGCCAGAGTCCACAATTCCCACAACGAATCGAGACACTTCTGGTCAATCGCGAGAAGTTGTGGACACCTGCCTATCGACAGGCCTTTACCAACACCGAAGCCCAGGCGCGTTCACTGTTCGTGGATCTGATGGCTGAAAGCACGCCGAACCAGCGCGCACGGTTGCTGAAGAAAATTGAAGGTGTGAGGAAGGACTTCAACGACTTGAAGTGCCTGAAAGCGGCGAAACAGGACTGACTGCAACACAAGTCGCATGTAGGAGCGAGCCTGCTCGCGATTGCGGTGCGTCAGTCAACATCAATACTGAAGCTGAAATCGCTATCGCGAGCAGGCTCGCTCCCACAGGGGATCACACAACATCAGGCAATCTGCGCTTTCGACGCTACCTCATCGAACGTCATCTCATCCAGCGCATCCGCCTGCTCGTCCAGGACCTGCCGCGGGTGATCATTGCCGGGAATACTGCTGTCGATCAGGCTCAACAAACGCGAACCCCGCGCCGTCAGAATGTAATTGGTGCCCGTGCCACCTTCGTCTTCAGGTCGCGGCGCGATATAGCCACGCGCCAACAGTAACTTTTCGTACTCTCCAGCCACCGTTTTCAAGTGATCAAGATTTTCAATCGGCTCGCCTTCCGCAGCCTTCTGCGCGGCATGCTGTTCGGCGTAAGGCCGCGGCGTGAAGCTGTGGCCCGCGCTGTTTTGCACTTCATGCAGCAAGCGCTCAATCAAGTCCCAGTTGTAAGTCGTCATCCTGATTCAACCTCCGGTGTCCGTTCGATTGATGCCCGTGCAATTGAACGGGCCTTACAGGTTGTGACCGGTACGCCCGGCCACCGTTCAGCCGGGCGTTTGCAGACGACCGACCGGCGGCATGTCGAAATCCATGCAAGCCAAACGACTAGGCTGTGTAAGTCACCTCCCCGCCCCACGCAGGAGAAAACAACATGAACATTCAGAACCATCCCGTCGTATCGCGGGAAGAATGGGTCGCCGCCCGCAAAGAGCACCTGGCCCACGAAAAAGCCTTCACCAGGGAAAGGGACAGACTCAGCGCCGAACGCCGTGCCCTGCCCTGGGTGAAAGTCGACAAGGACTACCACTTCCAGGGACCCGACGGCGAACTGAAACTGGCGGACCTGTTCGGGGGGCGCAGCCAGTTGGTCATCTACCACTTCATGTTCGCCGAGGGCTGGGATGAGGGCTGCCCCGGTTGCTCGTACCTGAGCGATCACATCGACGGCGCCAACCAGCACCTGGCCCACCATGACGTGGCCGTGGTAGCGGTTTCCCACGCACCGTTCGCCGAATTCCAGGCGTTCAAACGGCGCATGGGCTGGAAGTTCGACTGGGTGTCGTCCGAAGGCTGCGATTTCAACTACGACTTTGGCGTCACCGCCCGAGCCGAAGACGTCGCCGCCGGAAAGGCTACATACAACTACGAAAAAACCGACGGCGCCGAGGAGGAACTCCCCGGTCTCAGCGTGTTTTATCGCAATGACGCCGGCGAAATTTTCCATACCTACTCCACCTATGCCCGGGGCCTGGACATGCTGGTCGGCGCCTACAACTACCTGGACCTGACGCCCAAGGGTCGCAACGAAGACGAAATCATGGAGTGGGTGCGGCATCACGACAAATATGAGGAACAGGAGAAGTCGAGCTGCTGTCATGGTGGTTAACCCCAGACACCGAGGCGCGGCCTTCGCGGGCAAGCCACGCTCCCACAGTTTCTGCGGTGTTCACAAAACCCGTGGGCTTGCCCGCGAAAAGGCGCTGACAACCAACGCAAATATCACAGGCTGAACTTTCCCCAGGGGCCAACGCTCAACCGAATAACCCGCCTTGACCAGAGCTGAGGCCCGCCCCCCATGAAACCACTGCTGAAGAAGCTCACTCTCGCCGCTACCCTCACCTGTGCCCTGCCTGCCTGGGCCTGCACCCTCGAGGAAGCCACCGCCAAACGCGAACAACTGGCCCGGGAAGTGGCCAGGCTCACCGAGCAGAACCCGACCAAGGCCAAGGAGATCAACGACGAGTTGCAGAAAATGGACCTGGGCACTGCCGCCAAGGACCTGCCGGACAAGTGTCAGTTAATCGATCAGCGCTTGAAGGAGTTGGACTCGGCAGAAAAGAAAACCGAGAGTTGATAATCATCAGACATAAAAAACCCGGACAGTGTCCGGGTTTTTTATGGGTCGCTTGCAACGATTTACTCAGCCGCTGGCGCTTCCGGCTTGCGGCGCTTGAGCGGGGCCATGCCGTCCTTGCTGACCAGGGAATCGCTCTTCGGCCGGTTCGCGCTCTTGCGCTTGGTCGGGGTCTTGGCGGCAGTTTTCTTCTTGTCACCCTTGGCGTCGGTCTTTTTCTTCTTCACGCCGACGGCCTTGCCCGAGGCCTTGACCTTTTTCGGTCCGCCGTAGGTGCCCTTGACTTCCTTGATGGTGCGGCGCTCGAAGCTCTGCTTGAGGTAGCGTTCGATGCTCGACATCAGGTTCCAGTCGCCATGGCAGATCAGTGAAATCGCCAGGCCATCGTTACCGGCGCGACCGGTACGACCGATACGGTGCACGTATTCGTCGCCGCTGCGCGGCATGTCGAAGTTGATCACCAGGTCCAGGCCATCTACGTCCAGACCGCGAGCGGCGACGTCGGTGGCCACAAGGATTTTCACGCCGCCCTGCTTAAGGCGGTCGATCGCCAGTTTGCGATCCTTCTGGTCTTTCTCGCCGTGCAGCACGAACGCTTTGTATTCCTGCGCCACCAGGCGGCCGTAGATACGGTCGGCCATGGCCCGGGTATTGGTGAAGACGATGGCCTTCTGGTAGGTCTCGTTGGCCAGCAGCCAGTTGACGATCTGTTCTTTGTGCTGGTTGTGGTCAGCGGTGATGATCTGCTGGCGGGTGGTGTCGTTCAGCTGGCTGACCGCATTGAGCTGCAAGTGCTCAGGGTTGTTCAGGACTTTGGCGATCATCTCGCGCAGGCCCGAACCACCGGTGGTGGCAGAGAACAGCATGGTCTGCTGACGGTTGGTGCACTCGTCCACCAGACGCTGAACGTCTTCGGCGAAGCCCATGTCGAGCATGCGGTCGGCTTCGTCGAGCACCAGGACTTCAACTTCTTTCAAGTCGAGGTTGCCGGCGTTCAACTGTTCGATCATCCGGCCTGGCGTACCGATCAGGATGTCCGGCACCTTGCGCAACATCGCGGCCTGGACCTTGAAGTCTTCACCGCCGGTGATCAGGCCGGACTTGATGAAGGTGAACTGCGAGAAGCGTTCAACTTCTTTCAAGGTCTGCTGGGCCAGTTCGCGGGTCGGCAGCAGGATCAGGGTCTTGATGCTGACGCGGATTTTCGCCGGGCCGATCAGACGGTTGAGGATCGGCAAAACGAATGCAGCGGTTTTGCCGCTACCGGTTTGCGCCGTCACCCGCAGGTCACGCCCCTGGAGCGCCAGCGGGATGGCCGCGGCTTGCACAGGCGTTGGCTCGACAAATTTCAGCTCGGCCACGGCTTTGAGCAGGCGTTCGTGCAGGGCGAATTGGGAAAACACGGGTGCTACCTCGAAGAAATGCAAAAAAACAGCTGCATAGGGTAACGGTTTCGAGCGCTCAGGCCGAGTTTCTTTATACAAATGGCGGTAAACAGTTGGTTTTTTGTTGCCTGATTTTTCCCGAAACGTAATACAAAGCGTCTTAAATGCTCTAATCCCCTCTCGCGCCTTACAGAAGAATCGTTTTCGACCATGGATATCAAACAGCTCTGGACCAACGTCCTGGACCTTTGGGGTGCCCTCGACCAGCACCCGCTCGTGCACTCCAGCCTGTCGCTGTTGCTGCTGCTGGCAATTGCGCTGTTCCTCGGACGGGTGGCGCGCTACCTCATTCTGCACGCGGCAAAAATGCTCAGTCGCCAGCCGCCCCTGCACTGGGTCAATGATTTTCTACAGAACAAGGTGTTCCATCGCCTGGCCCAGATCACGCCTTCGCTGGTGATCCAGTTCGGCCTCAATCTGGTGCCGGACCTGAGCAAAACCGGCCTGAATTTCCTCGGCAATGTCGCGCTGTCCTTCACCTTCCTGTTTCTGCTGCTGGCGGTCAGCGCCCTGCTCAATGCCCTGCTGGATATCTACGCCCGCACCGAACACGCCCGCACCCGCTCGATCAAGGGCTATGTGCAACTGGCGAATTTGGTGTTGTACGTGTTTGGCGCGATCATCATCGTCGCTACGCTGATCGACCGCTCGCCGCTGTTGCTGCTGTCGGGCCTGGGTGCCATGTCGGCGGTGATTCTGTTGGTCTACAAGGACACGCTGCTATCGTTCGTCGCCAGCGTGCAATTGACCAGCAACGACATGCTGCGGGTCGGCGACTGGATCGAGATGCCCCAGGTGGGCGCCGATGGCGATGTGGTGGACATCACCTTGCACACGGTCAAGGTGCAGAATTTCGACAAGACCATCGTCTCGATCCCGACCTGGCGCCTGATGTCCGAGTCGTTCAAGAACTGGCGCGGCATGCAGGCTTCCGGCGGCCGCCGGATCAAGCGCAGCCTGTTCATCGATGCCAGCGGCGTACGCTTTCTGCGTGACGACGAGGAGCTGAAACTGTCCCAGGTGCACTTGCTCACCGACTACATGACCCGCAAACAGGCCGAGCTCAAGGCCTGGAACGAAGCCCAGGGCAACGTCGCGGCCATGTCCGCCAACCGCCGGCGGATGACCAATATCGGCACGTTCCGCGCCTATGCGCTGGCCTACCTGAAGAGTCACCCGGAGATCCAGCCGAACATGACCTGCATGGTGCGCCAGATGCAGACCACGGCCCAGGGTATTCCGCTGGAAATCTATTGCTTCACCCGCACCACGGCGTGGGCCGACTACGAGCGGATTCAGGGGGATATTTTCGACTACCTGCTGGCGGTGCTGCCGGAATTCGGGTTGAGCCTTTATCAGCAGCCGAGCGGTACGGATTTGCGTGCCGGGCTGCTGCCGGCAGTGCTGGGTGCAAGTCACATTCCCGAAGCCGAAAAACGCGTGATGTAACACTACAAAAACAAATGTGGGAGCGGGCTTGCTCCGGGCGGCGTTCCGACGAATGCGGTGGGTCATTCAACATTGATGTCGATTGACACTCCGTTTTCGCGAGCAAGCCCGCTCCCACAGGGGTTACATCGCTTTCAGAATTTGCGGGTTACTTGACCTGCCGCTGCGGTGCCTTGTGCACCATGGTGTAGGCGTAATCCACGCCCATCCCGTACGCGCCGCTGTGCTCCAGCACCAGTTCCATCACTGCCTCGTAAGTATCCTTGTGCGCCCAGTCACGCTGGTATTCGAGCAACACTTGTTGCCAGGTCACCGGCACCGCGCCGGCCTGAATCATCCGTTGCACCGACATGTCGTGGGCTTCCTTGCTGGTGCCGCCGGAGGCGTCGGTGACGATGTACACCTCGTAGCCTTCAGCCAGGGCTTCCAGTGCCGGGAAGGTCAGACAGACCTCGGTCCACAGCGCGGCAATGATCAGCTTCTTGCGACCGGTGGCTTTCACCGCGTCTACCAATGCCTTGTCTTCCCAGGAGTTCATCGAAGTACGCTCGATCGGCTTTTGATCCGGGTGCACAGCCAGCAATTCGGGCCAGATGTAACCGCTGAAGCTTTCGGTTTCGACCGAGGTGTAGATGGTCGGCACGTTGAAGATCTTCGCCGCCTTGGCCAGGCCCACGGTGTTGTTCTTCAGGGTCTGGCGATCGATGGACTGAACGCCGAACGCCATTTGCGGCTGGTGGTCGATCAGGATCAGGGCAGAGTTGGTTGGGTTGAGCAGTTCACGAATAGACATGGCGCGTTCCTTTTGATGTCGATACTTCGAATGGGTAAGGGGTTAGTCGACGTTGCCTTCTGCGGCGTTGTTGTCGGCTTGGATGTCACTTTAGGGGCTAGTCATAAAAGGGACAATTACCTAAAATCGAGAATCATTGATTCCAAAAAAGGGACAATATGGATCGCATCGAATGCATGCGCGCCTTCGTCGTCACGGTTGGCGAGAACGGCTTCGCCGCAGCCGCCCGGGCCATGGACGTGCCGCGCTCGAAAGTCAGCAAACAGATTCAGGCGCTGGAAGAAGCTATCGGTGTGCAATTGCTGCAACGCACCACTCGCAGCCTGCACCTGACCGAGGCCGGAGCCGAATATTTCGATGCAGCACGGGAAGTGTTGGCGGCACTGGACGAGGCCGAGCAACGCGCCCGTGACGGCATCGGCGAGTTACGCGGTGTGTTGCGGGTCAATGCGCCGATGTCGTTCGGTCTTCGGCGGCTGGGGCCGTTGATTCCGCTGTTTCATGAGCAGAACCCGAACATCGAACTGCAACTGGTGCTCAGCGACCAGCAAGTCGATCCCGTGCGGGGTGGATTTGACGTGACCATCCGCATCGCCAGCATGCCCGACTCGACGATGATTGCCCGGCAACTGGCACCCGCGCCGCGCATCATGGTGGCATCCCCGGCTTATCTCGAGCGCGCGGGCATTCCGCGGACTCCGCAGGACCTGCGCGCCCATCAATGCCTGAACTACGGGTATCTGCAGAGCGGTGTCAGCCTGCAACTGTGCAATGGCAAGGAAACCCAGCGGGTGAACGTCACCGGCCCACTGCACGCCAACAATGGCGACCTGCTCGCCCAGGCCGCCGAAGCCGGCATGGGCATCGCCCTGCTGCCCGACTTCATCGTCGAGGATGCGCTGGCGGCCGGGCGACTGGTGCCAGTGTTGTGTGAATGGCAGGCTCCGGCGATCACCATCAATGCGGTGTATTCGTCGGCACGGCGGGTGCCGCAGAAGACCCGGGCGTTTATCGAGTTTCTGGTAGGACAACTGGCGCCGAAGTGATTTTCAGATCACACAATTTCCTGTGGGAGCGAGCTTGCTCGCGATAGCGGTGGATCAGGCAACATCATTGTCGACTGACACTCCGTTATCGCGAGCAGGCTCGCTCCTACAGGTTTATCGGGATACCCGGAGTTTAGTGAACGGCCAAAGGCTTGCGTATACCCAACCGACTGATCCACACCGCCAGCAATATCACCGAACCGCCGAGCAACAACCGCCCCAGTTCTTCATGCTGGTTCCAGATCAGCAGGTTGATCAGCAACCCCACCGGCACATGCAGGTTGTTCATCACCGCCAGGGTCCCGCCGTTGACCAGGCACGCACCCTTGTTCCACCAGTAGAGCCCCAAAGCGGTCGAGACCAGGCCGAGGAACAGCAGCACGCCCCATTGCAACGGTGCTTCGGGCAGGAAGTTCTGTTTGCCGAACAATAGGAACGCCGGTAGCGCCACGGCCAGTGCGCCGAGGTAGAAGAAGCCGAAACGCCGGTAATGCGGCAGATCGCTCGGGTGGCGCGCGACCAGATGTTTATAGAGCACCTGCCCGGCGGCGTAGGTGAAGTTGGCCAGTTGCAGCAACATGAACCCCATGAAGAAGTCCGGGTTGATCCGGTCAAGGCGAATCACCGCCGCCCCCGCCACCGCCACCAGCGCCGCGACCAGGGCCCAGGGGTTGAAGCGACGATTGAGCGCATCTTCAATCAGGGTCACGTGCAGCGGCGTGAGGATCGTGAACAGCAACACTTCCGGCACCGTCAGTACGCGAAAGCTCAGGTACAGGCAGACGTAGGTCACGCCGAACTGCAACGCGCCGATCAATAGCATGCCACGCATGAATGCCGGCTCTACCGAGCGCCAGCGGGTCAGCGGGATGAACACCAGCCCTGCCAGCAGCACGCGTACCAACACGGCGAAATAACTGTCGACATGACCGGCCAGGTATTCGCCGATCAAACTGAAGGAAAACGCCTGGATCAGCGTGACAAAAAGTAGATAGCCCATGCTCGCCTCATTTCGAATGGCGGCGACGATAACGGGTTTTGCCTTGAATCGCGATCCCCAAGACCTGTCGGAAAACACGCAAAACCTTGTGGGAGCGGGCTTGCTCGCGAAAGCGGTGTGTCAGGCAACAATGGTATCGACTGACACGACGCTTTCGCGAGCAAGCCCGCTCCCACAGGGGGTTGTCGGTGTTGGTTAAATCGCAGGCAAAAAAAAGCCCGATCTCGCTAAAGCGTTCAATCGGGCCAGAGCACTCAGGAGCAACAAGTGCGAAGGGAGGTTCGATGCGCGTACAGGCTTGAAGGGTTGCGCCAGGTCACTAGACCATCCAGCGATTATCTGGCGATTAACTGGTCAGGCCACTTGCGAAAGCTTGGCGTTCGCCTGGTTCAGGCCTTTCTCCTGGAAGTCGCCACCCAGGTTCATGCCTTCGGCGTGGATGAACGTCACGTCGTGGATGCCGATGAAACCCATGACCTGGCGCAGGTACGGTTCCTGGTGATCGGCAGTGCTACCGGCATAGATGCCGCCGCGAGCCGTCAACACATACGCACGCTTGCCACTGAGCAGGCCTTGGGGACCGGTTTCGGTGTACTTGAAGGTCACACCGGCACGCAGTACATGGTCGAGCCAGGCTTTCAGGGTGCTGGGGATCGCAAAGTTGTACATGGGCGCGGCCATGACCAGCACATCGGCGGCGAGCAATTCATCGGTCAACTGGTTGGAGCGTTCCAGGGACGCCTGTTCGATGTCGCTGCGCTGCTCGGCGGGTTTCATCCAGCCACCCAGCAGGTTGATGTCCAGATGCGGCACCGGCTTGACGGCCAGGTCCCGGACGGTGATCTGGTCATTCGGGTGAGCGGCTTTCCACTGGCTGATGAACGTCTGGGTCAGTTGGCGGGAAACCGAGTCTTGCTGACGGGCACTGCTTTCGATGATCAGAACGCGGGACATGGGATGTAGCCTCCATCTGAGAATGCTGTAGGTCGATGGAGTGAAGGTTAAACAGAGTCATATCGATGAAAAAGCGCAAATAACTGCTATAACCCATCAATAAATTCGTTTATAAGCAAACCATGCTCCCGTGGGAGCGGGCTTGCTCGCGAATAGGCCCTGTCAGTCGACAGCAACGTTGAATGACACACCGCCTTCGCGAGCAAGCCCGCTCCCACAGGGGGTTGAGTTCATTTCGGGGTGCAGGTCAGCTCGATGCGCAGCTTGATGATGCTGCGGGTGAATTTGGCGGTTGCATTTTTGTGCTTGCCGGCCGGTACATCGATCTTGCGGGTACGCGGTGCTTCCGGGCCATTGATGAAAACGACCTTGCAGCTCGCATCGACGTCGCCGTAGTTGGCCACCTGGATGGAGCCGATGTCGTTATCCGTGTCGTAGGTCTGGTAATCGATCTTCATGCCGTTGAGGTCTTTTTTCACATCGATCGGGTAAGCCATCGCCGTCAGCGGCAGCAGCGCCAGCAGCACACAACAGAATTTTTTCATTCAGCAGCCTCCAATTAGGGCTGCCAGCTTAGGACAAGAGGAGTTCAACATGAAAGCGCCCCGCGTGACCCTCGATCAATGGCGAACGCTGCAGGCCGTGGTCGATCACGGTGGTTTCGCCCAAGCCGCCGAGGCGCTGCATCGCTCGCAATCGTCAGTCAGCTACACCGTGGCCCGCATGCAGGATCAGCTCGGCGTACCCTTGCTGCGCATCGACGGGCGCAAAGCCGTGCTGACCGAAGCCGGCGGCGTTCTGTTGCGCCGCTCCCGGCAACTGGTGAAACAGGCCAGTCAACTCGAAGACCTGGCCCATCACATGGAGCAGGGCTGGGAAGCCGAAGTGCGCCTGGTGGTCGACGCTGCCTACCCGAGTGCCCGCCTCGTCCGCGCCTTGACCGCGTTCATGCCGCAAAGCCGTGGCTGCCGGGTGCGCCTGCGCGAGGAAGTGCTGTCGGGTGTGGAGGAAGTCCTGCTCGAAGGCGTGGCCGACCTGGCCATCACGGGTTTCAGTATTCCCGGTTACCTGGGCGCGGAATTGAGTGACGTCGAGTTCGTCGCTGTCGCCCACCCGGAGCATCCCCTGCACCGGCTCAACCGCGAACTGAGCTTCCAGGACCTGGAAAGCCAGATGCAAGTGGTGATCCGCGACTCGGGCCGCCAGCAACCACGGGACGTCGGCTGGCTCGGTGCCGAACAGCGCTGGACCGTCGGCAGCCTGGCCACCGCCGCGACGTTCGTCAGCAGCGGTCTGGGGTTTGCCTGGCTGCCCCGGCACTTGATCGAACGGGAACTCAAGGAAGGTACGCTCAAGCTGCTACCGTTGGATCAGGGCGGCAGCCGTAACCCGAGCTTTTACCTGTATTCGAACAAGGACAAACCGCTGGGACCGGCCACGCAGATTCTCATCGAACTGCTGCGTACGTTTGACACCGCACCATTGGACGCACCGTTCGCCGCCCCCGAACAAGCCTGACACGGAGTGTATGCATGGCCTATTTCGAACACGAAGGTTGCAACCTGCACTATGAGGAATATGGTCACGGCACGCCGCTGCTGCTGGTCCACGGCCTCGGCTCCAGCACCCTGGACTGGGAAAAACAGATCCCGGCACTTGCCACCCGCTACCGGGTGATCGTCCCGGATGTGCGTGGTCACGGCCGTTCGGACAAGCCCCGGGAGCGCTACAGCATCGCCGGATTCAGCGCTGACCTGATTGCACTGATCGAACACCTCAATCTCGGTCCGGCACACTATGTCGGCCTGTCCATGGGCGGCATGATCGGCTTCCAGCTGGGCGTGGATCAGCCGCAACTGCTCAAGAGCCTGTGCATCGTCAACAGCGCGCCCGAGGTCAAGTTGCGCAGCCGCGATGACTACTGGCAGTGGTTCAAGCGCTGGAGCCTGACGCACGCACTCAGCCTGCGCACCATTGGCAAGGCACTGGGCGGCAAGCTGTTCCCCAAACCCGAGCAGGCCGATTTGCGACAAAAAATGGCCGAACGCTGGGCAAAAAACGACAAACATGCTTATCTCGCCAGCTTCAATGCCATTGTCGGCTGGGGAGTCCAGGAACGACTTTCGAAGGTCACCTGTCCAACCCTCATCGTCAGCGCCGACCGTGACTACACACCGGTGGCGCTGAAGGAAAACTACGTAAAACTGCTGCCCGACGCGCGGCTGGTGGTGATCGCCGATTCACGCCACGCCACGCCGCTGGACCAGCCGGAACACTTCAACCAGGCGCTGCTGGAGTTTCTGACCGCAGTCGACACCACCACTCAGGATCACTGACCCATGCTGAAAAAAATCGCCCTCGCCGCAGGCACCGTCCTGTTTGCCGCCAACCTGATGGCCGCGACGCCGGAAAAGGCACCGCATGTGCTGCTGGACACCACCAACGGCCAGATCGAAATCGAACTGGACCCGGTCAAGGCCCCGATCAGTACCAAGAACTTCCTTGCGTACGTCGACAGTGGTTTCTACAACAACACGATTTTCCACCGGGTAATCCCGGGGTTCATGGCCCAGGGCGGTGGTTTCACCTCCTCGATGCAGCAGAAACCGACCAAGGACCCGATCAAGAACGAAGCCAGCAACGGCCTGCATAACGTGCGTGGCACGCTGTCGATGGCTCGCACCTCCGATCCTGACTCGGCCACCAGCCAGTTCTTCATCAACGTCAAGGACAACGATTTCCTTGATCCGGGTCGCGACGCCGGCTACGCCGTGTTCGCCAAAGTGGTCAAGGGCATGGACGTGGTCGATATCATCGTCAACACGCCTACCACCAGCAAAAACGGTATGCGCGACGTGCCGGCCGATCCGGTGTTCATCAAGTCAGCCAAGCGCATCGACTGAGACTAAGCTGGACAAGGATGTCCGAGCCGTTGCCGGTGTTTGCCGGCAACGCTCAAAACGTTAAAAGGAGAGCCCGCTCGCGGGCGAACAACCAATGCTTTATCGCCGCTTTGAAAAACTGATCGATGTTTTCCGCGAAGCACCGACGGCGTCTCCGCCGGACCGGGTTTTCCCTTTCTACACTTATTACCTCAAGCAGGTCTGGCCGAGCTTCGCCGCCCTGCTGATCGTCGGCCTGATTGGTGCGTTGATCGAGGTGGCGTTGTTCAGCTACCTGAGCCGTATCATCGACCTGGCCCAAGGCACGCCGAACATCAATCTGTTCCAGGATCACGCCCTCGAACTGACCTGGATGGTGGTGGTTGCGCTGGTGCTGCGCCCCATCTTCGTGGGCCTGCATGACCTGCTGGTGCACCAGACCCTGAGCCCCAGCATGACCAGCATGATCCGCTGGCAGAACCACAGCTACGTGCTCAAGCAGAGCCTGAATTTTTTCCAGAACGACTTCGCCGGGCGCATCGCCCAACGCATCATGCAAACCGGCAACTCACTGCGCGATTCCGCCGTGCAAGCCGTGGATGCGTTGTGGCATGTGCTGATCTACGCCATCAGTTCCCTGGTGCTGTTCGCCGAAGCCGACTGGCGCCTGATAATCCCGCTGCTGACCTGGATCTTCGCCTTCATCGGCGCCCTCTGTTACTTCGTGCCACGGGTCAAGGATCGCTCGGTGGTGGCGTCCGATGCGCGCTCCAAACTCATGGGGCGGATTGTCGACGGCTACACCAACATCACCACCCTGAAATTGTTCGCCCACACCAACTTCGAGCAGCAATACGCCCGCGAAGCGATCAAGGAACAGACCGAAAAGGCGCAACTGGCTGGCCGTGTCGTCACCAGCATGGACGTGGTCATCACCAGCATGAACGGCTTGCTGATCGTCTGCACCACCGGCCTGGCCCTGTGGTTGTGGACGCAGTCGTTGATCAGCGTCGGGGCGATTGCCCTGGCCACCGGCCTGGTGATCCGCATCGTCAACATGTCCGGCTGGATCATGTGGGTGGTGACCGGCATTTTCGAAAACATCGGCATGGTGCAGGACGGTCTGCAGACCATCTCGCAACCGGTCAGCGTCACCGACCGCGACCAGGCCAAACCCCTGGCGGTGGCCCGCGGCGAAGTACGCTTCGAACAGGTGGATTTCCACTATGGCAAGCAGAGCGGGATCATCGGCGACCTCAACCTGAGCATCAAGGCTGGCGAGAAAATCGGCCTGATCGGCCCTTCCGGCGCCGGCAAGTCAACCCTGGTGAACCTGCTGCTGCGCCTGTACGACGTCGAAGGCGGACGCATCCTGATCGACGGCCAGAACATCGCCGACGTCAGCCAGGAAAGCCTGCGCGAACGCATCGGCATGATTACCCAAGACACCTCGCTGCTGCACCGCTCGATCCGTGACAACCTGCTGTATGGCAAACCCGACGCCACCGACGCCCAACTCTGGGAAGCGGTGCACAAGGCCCGGGCTGACGGTTTCATTCCTTCGTTGTCGGACGCTGAAGGCCGTACCGGTTTCGATGCCCACGTCGGTGAGCGCGGGGTGAAACTCTCCGGCGGCCAGCGCCAGCGCATCGCCATCGCCCGGGTACTGCTCAAGGACGCGCCGATCCTGATCATGGATGAGGCCACGTCGGCACTGGACTCGGAAGTCGAAGCAGCGATCCAGGAAAGTCTCGAGACCCTGATGCAGGGCAAAACCGTGATCGCCATTGCTCACCGGCTCTCGACCATCGCCCGGATGGACCGGCTGGTGGTGCTGGAAAACGGCAAGATCGCCGAAACCGGAACCCACGCCGAGCTGCTCGCCCATGGCGGTTTGTATGCGCGGTTGTGGCAACACCAGACCGGTGGGTTTGTCGGGATCGATTGATCCCTTGATCAACACACCAATCCCTGTGGGAGCGAGCTTGCTCGCGATGACGGAGTGTCAATCGACAGCAATGTTGTCTGGTCCGCCGCTATCGCGAGCAAGCTCGCTCCCACAGGGTCCCAGTGAAGCCGAAAAATTTTAGAAAACCGCCAGGACCCGCGAACAACGGGCCCTGGCGGTTTTTTGTGCCTGCTGGAATTCTGAAAAAACCGTGCTGTACTGACTTCAACGTTCTGGAGATGGTTCTGCAGTCCATCAGCTGGATGCTAAAGGCAGCATAATCTCGAAAGGGCACTCTCCTATGTCTCTGTTAAAACGTTCGGCGACTGAGTTGGTTGGTACGTTCTGGCTGGTGTTGGGTGGTTGCGGCAGCGCAGTGTTGGCGGCGGCTTTTCCGGAGGTGGGGATCGGCCTGCTCGGGGTGTCCTTTGCGTTTGGCCTGACAGTGCTGACCATGGCTTTTGCCATTGGCCATATTTCCGGTTGTCATCTCAACCCCGCGGTATCCCTCGGCCTGGTGGTGGGTGGACGGTTTCCGGCCAAGGAATTGCCGGCCTACATCATTGCCCAGGTCATTGGCGGTGTGATTGCCGCCGCGCTGCTGTACTTCATTGCCAGCGGCAAACCCGGTTTCGAACTGGCGGGAGGCCTGGCGTCCAACGGCTACGGCGAACACTCGCCTGGCGGCTATTCGATGGCGGCAGGGTTTGTCTGTGAACTGGTGATGACCGCGATGTTCATCCTGATCATCCTCGGCGCCACCGACAAACGTGCACCGGCAGGACTGGCACCCATTGCCATCGGCCTGGGGCTGACGCTGATCCACCTGATCTCGATCCCGGTCACCAACACTTCAGTCAACCCGGCGCGCAGCACCGGCCCGGCGCTGATCGTCGGCGGCTGGGCGATTCAACAACTGTGGATGTTCTGGGTCGCGCCGCTACTGGGTGCAGTGGTCGGTGGCGTGCTGTATCGCTGGCTGGGCAAGGAAGAAAGCTGACACGCTGAAGTTCAGCCTTGTCGATAAGGCAAGGCTGACTTCGCATCCTCTGCATAAGCCAGCACCCCCAGCCGCTCCTGCTCCAGGAAGTCTTTCACCGCAGCTTTCAATCCCGAATGCCGCAAGTAGTGCCAGGAATGCGTAATGACTGGCTCGAATCCGCGAATCAGTTTGTGCTCGCCCTGGGCTCCGGCATCGAAACGCTGGAAACCGTTGGCAATGGCATAGTCCATGCCCTGGTAGAAACAGGTCTCGAAATGCAGGCGATCGAACTCTGCCAGGCATCCCCAGTAACGGCCATAAAAGCTGTCGCCCCCCACCAGACTGAACGCCATCGCCACCGGCCTTGAATCCTGTTTGGCCAGCACCACGCGAATCGACTCCGGCATGCGCTCGGCCAGCAGGCTGAAAAACTCCCGCGTCAGGTACGGCGCTTGCCGGCGCACCGCGTACGTATTGGCGTAGCAGGCATAGACGAAATCCCATTGCGCCTGGCTCAGTTCCCGCCCCTCCAGCCATTCGAATTCGAAGCCCTGGCCGGCCACCTGCTCGCGCTCCTTGCGCATCTGTTTGCGCTTGCGCGAACTGAGAACGTCGAGGAAGTCCTGGAAATCCCGGTAGCCGCGATTCTGCCAGTGGTATTGACAGCCAACGCGCTGCAGCCAGCCCGGTTGCTCGCTCAGTGCCGCGTCGGTAAACGGATCGGTGAAATTGATGTGGGCACTGGAGAGCCCTTCAAGCTCCAGGTAGCCCGGCAGGCTTTTCAACAACTCGAAGCCGTCTTCGACCGTGGCCGCCAACAGCCGCGGCCCGGTGACCGGACTGAACGGCACCGCGCTCAACAGCTTGGGGTAGTAGTCGATGCCGGCACGTTCACAGGCATCGGCCCAGGCGTGATCGAACACGTACTCGCCATAGGAATGCCACTTGCGATAACCGGGCAGCGCGGCGATCAGTCGATCCCCTTCGACGTGCAATAAATGCTCGGGCTGCCAGCCGGTATGGGGTCCGACGCTGCCGCTGTCTTCCAGTGCGCTCAAAAAGGCGTGACGCAGAAAAGGCTGAGTCTCGGGCACCAGTGCATCCCACGTCTGCGGGGCGATTTCTGACAGTTTTTGCAGGCGTTGCAACGGCATCACCATCCTCACTCTTCATGGCGTGAAAGCCCCGCGAGTATCGCCTATCGCTCTGCAATGCACACGGGCAAAACGACGACAGCGCTCTAACTCAATAGTTCACGGCAGCTTTGTATCGTCATCGACATGACATCACATTGCCACCGCCCTGTAATAAACCATCGCGATACTGGCGCCTGTTTTTAGAGCGCCGGGTTATACCCGGCCACTGTTTTCCGCCCCCTTATGGTCGGTTGTGTCCCGGATGGCTCTGTCATCCCCTCTCATCTTCGGAGATTGATATGCGTCTTGCTTCCACGAAAACTGCGGCGGCCTTGTGCGGTGGCCTGTTGCTGGCCATGAGTGTTCCGGCCAGTGCCGCAGTCGACGCCAAACTGCTCGACATGCTCAAGGCTAACGGCTCGATCACCAGCGCGCAGTACAGCGAACTGCAAGCCGAGCTGGCCAGGGATCAGAAAGAACAGCAGATCGCCCGTCAGGCTCAGCAAGAGACCAACGAGCAAATCGCGGCCACCGCGAAGAAAACCGACACACTGAGCGCTTTCGACCAGAAACTGGCCTGGGCTGCCAAGACCCAGTTCAAGGGCGACGTGCGCTTCCGTCAGGAAACCGTGCACAACGATGGCGTATCCAACAACAAAGACCAGGACCGTCAGCGCATTCGTGCCCGCCTGGGTGCCTACACCGAAATCAACCCGCAAGTCGACACCGGTATCCGTATCGCCACCGGCAACAACGACGACGCTCGATCCACCAACCAGAGCCTGGACAACTACTTCGACAAGAAGCAGATCTGGCTGGACCAGGGTTACGTCGACTACCACCCGGACGCGATCAAGAACCTGCACCTGGTTGGCGGCAAGATGCCGCAACAATGGGTGAGCATGGGCGACATCATCTGGGATAGCGACATCAGCCCGGAAGGTCTGGCCGTTACCTACAAGTACCCGCTGAGCGGCAGCACCGAGCTGTTCGGCAGCGCCGGTCACTACACCCTCAAGGACAACGTCGACGGTGAAGGCGTGCAGTTCAAGCACGACCTGCGCCTGTATGCCGGCCAGTTGGGTGGTCGCTTCGCCATCACCGACAGCATGAAAATGACCTTGGGCGGCAGTCTCTACGCCTACGACAACGATGACAGCAGCGCCTGCCCTACCAGCGGCACCGTCACCACGCCGTGCGCACTGGCCGTCAACGGCAACAGCCCGGGCGAACAGTTCAAACTGTACGAAGGCTTTGGCCAGCTGGACTTCTCCAACCTGCCAGTACCGCTGTCGCTGTACGGTCAGTACGTCAACAACGCCGATGCCAGCAACGACCAGGACACTGGCTGGTTGGCCGGTGTCAAGACCAAGCTCTACGGCTTCGGCGTGGACTACAACTACCGCGACGTACAGCGTAACGCTGTGGTGGGCGCCTTCACCGACTCCGACTTCGCCAACGGCTTCACCGGTTCGCGCGGCAGCAAGCTGAAAGTGAGCTACGAACTGGACAAGAACTTCACCCTGGGCGCGACCTACTACATGGCGACCTCGGACCAGACCAACGCCAACATCAAGAAAACCGATTCGGACATCAACACCCTGCAACTGGATGCCGAAGCCAAGTTCTGATTCACCCCGCTATACGACTCGGGCAAGGAAGCCCGGGACGCTTTTACAGCCTGGCTTTGATGTATCGGTCCCCATCATCCTCCGACACATCAACGCCGGGCTGTTTTCATATCCCCGCCTGCACATATTCATTGTGGCGAGGGGGCTTGCCCCCGTTGGATCGCGAAGCGATCCCAAACCCGGCCACTGCAATTTGACAGACATACCGTATCAGCCTGTTCTACGTCGACTTCGTCGCCGAACGGGGGCAAGCCCCCTCGCCACAAAAGCCCTGCCAAAAAAATCGCAGCTACGACAGTTAAAACAATTTCAGCGCTTGCGCAGCAACACGCTACCAATCGAATAACCGGCACCGAACGAGCTGAGCACGGCCAGCGAACCTGCAGCCAGATCGTCCTGGTTCTTGTGGAACGCAATCACGGAACCGGCGGAACTGGTGTTGGCGTAGGTGTCGAGAATCACCGGCGCTTCCTGTTCGGTGGCGTCGCGACCCAGCAGTTTCTTGACGATCAGGTGGTTCATGCTGAGGTTGGCCTGGTGCAGCCAGAAGCGCTTCACGTCGCTGACGTTGAGCTGGTTTTCCTGCAGATGCTCACCGATCAGCTCGGCAACCAACGGGCAGACCTCCTTGAACACCTTGCGGCCTTCCTGCACGAACAGTTTGTCCTTGGCACCGATGCCCTCTTCCGCCGCGCGGTTGAGGAAGCCGAAGTTGTTGCGGATGTTGTTGGAGAACTTGGTCAGCAGCTTGGTGCTGACGATGTCGAACTGGTACTTGGACGTCGCCAGGTCAGCACGCTCGATGATCACCGCGGTGGCAGCGTCACCGAAGATGAAGTGGCTGTCGCGGTCACGGAAGTTCAGGTGGCCGGTGCAGACTTCCGGGTTGACCATCAGGACCGCCCGGGCCTGGCCCAGCTGCACGCTGTTGGCGGCGGTCTGGATACCGAAGGTCGCCGAGGAGCACGCCACGTTCATGTCGAAACCGAAACCCTGGATGCCCAGCGCTTCCTGGACTTCGATGGCAATGGCCGGGTAGGCGCGCTGCAGGTTGGAACAGGCGACGATCACGCCGTCGATGTCCGCGGCGGTCTTGCCGGCGCGCTGCAAGGCTTGTTCGGCCGCGCCGATGGCCATCTGGCACAGCACCGACCACTCGTCGTTGGAGCGCTCCGGCAGGCGTGGGGCCATGCGCTGCGGGTCGAGGATGCCATCCTTGTCCATGACAAAGCGGCTCTTGATGCCCGAGGCTTTTTCGATGAACGCGGCGCTGGATTCGGTCAATGCCTCCACTTCACCGCGCGCAATGGCATCGGCGTTGTCGGCGTTGAATTGCGCGACGTAAGTATTGAAAGACTGCACCAGCTCTTCGTTGGAAATGCTATTGGCCGGGGTGTACAGGCCGGTGCCGCTGATGACGACATTATGCATGGTCGTGTCTCTAATCTGTTCAGGCAGAAAGCATTGGCACCGTCGTACCAATACACAAAGGGTCTATTCCCATCCGGGGGACGCAAACCTGGCATCGCTTTATTCCTGCTCGCAACCGGGTCGAAGGCTCTAGGTCGCGAAACTGGCGTTTATGGTCGCGAAGTTTGCCATAAACCTTGGGTTTTGGCGCCTTTTGCGAGAGCAACGCAATACTTGTAGGAGCGAGCTTGCTCGCGATGGACTAGAGAACGCCGTGGGGTGTCAGGTTCCCAGCGTTATCGTTGACGACCATCGCGAGCAAGCTCGCTCCTACAGGGATTGTGTCAGGCCTCTACCTGACTCCACTGCTTGTTCAGCCGCTTGTCGGAGATAGGCACCTTGGTTCCCAACTGTTGCGCAAACAGCGAAACCCGGTATTCCTCCAGCCACCAGCGATACAACTCCAGCTGCGGATCGCGCTTGCCTTCCTGGGCGTGTTTGCTGGCGCGGGTCTGGTATTGCGTCCACAGGCCGCTCAATTCGCCGCTCCAGACCCGGTCGCGCTGCACCTGGGCACCGATTTTTTCAAAGCGCTGTTCGATCGCCTTGAGGTAACGCGGCAACTCCTTGAGCCACTGCATCGGCGTTTCCCGGACAAACCCCGGATAGACCAGGTAGCTGAGCTGCTGCTTGATGTCGTTCAGGGCCACGGCTTGGGCGAGATCGATCTTGCCCTTGAAGCGCTTTTGCAGGCCATGCCAGAGCTTGAGGATTTCCAGGGTCAGCTTCGCCACACGTTCGGCGTGCTCGGTCCAGGCGCCACGCTTGCGCTCGGCCAGGGACGCCAGACCGGCGCCGTCACGGGGCAGCGGGTCTTCACCTTCGAGAATGCAGCTGTCGAGGCTGGCCAGCAGAATGTCTTCCACCAGCGCATCGACCCGTCCCATGTCGCGGTACAGCAGGCCCAGCTCGGTCAGGCCCGGCAACTTGCCGCGCAGGAACTTCGCAGGCTCAGCCAGTTGCTGCATCAGCAAGCGTTGCAGGGCACGGCGATGCTGGAACTCGGCTTCGGCCGGGGTGGAGAAACGTCCTTCCTTGACCGTGCCCGCCTCTTCCACCAGCGCCGGATACACCGTCATCGACAGTCCGGCGATCTTCTGTTGGGTTTTCTCGGCCACGGCGGCAAACACTTTCGGCTCCACCGGTTGCTGGCTCTTCGCGGTTTGCGGCACCGCCAATGCAGCCTGGCTGGCCTCGGCGAAACGCGCGGTGAGCTCGGCCAGATCGCGACCTTCGCCGAGGAACTTGCCCTGGGCGTCGACGATTTCCAGGTTCATCCGCAGATGACTTTCGACCTGCTGCGCGGCTTCGCTCCAGGCTTCATCGCTGACGCGGGCACCGGTCATGCGCAGCAGTTCGCGACCCAAGGCCTGAGGCAGCGAGCCCTCGGCAAAGGTCATGCGCTGCAAGGCCGCCTTGACGAAGTCCGGCACCGGTACGAAATTCTTGCGCAAGGCCTTGGGCAGGTTGCGCACCAGGGCAATGCACTTGGCTTCGATGACGCCCGGCACCAACCATTCCAGGCGTTCCGGTGGCAGCATCGGCAACAGCGGTGCCGGCACGCGCAGGGTCACGCCGTCGCGCGGGTGATTCGGTTCGAAGTGGTAGCTGAGGGCTAATTCCAGATCGCCGATATGCAGCGTATCCGGGTAATGCTGGGCGGTGACTTCACTGGCTTCGCGGGCCAGCACGTCTTCTTCGCGCATGATCAGCAGCTGCGGGTCTTTCTGGCTGTTGATCCGGTACCAGCTGTCGAAGGTCGCGGTCTGATGGATCTCCGCCGGCAGCCGTGCATCGTAGAAGGCGTACAGGGTTTCTTCGTCGGCGAGAATATCGCGACGGCGGGCCTTGGCTTCCAGTTCGTCGAGTTGTTCCAGCAGCTGTTTGTTGGCGGTCAGGCACTTGGCTTTCGACTGGATCTCGCCGCGTACCAGTGCTTCGCGGATAAACAACTCGCGTGAAACCACCGGATCCACCGGGCCGTAATGCACCGGCCGGCGCCCGACCACGATCAACCCGAACAGGGTGATCTGCTCGAACGCCACGACCTGACCGCGCTTCTTCTCCCAGTGGGGCTCGAAGTGGTTCTTCTTGATCAAGTGCCCGGCCAGCGGCTCGATCCAGTCGGCATCGATCTTGGCGACCATACGCGCGTAGAGCTTGGTGGTTTCCACCAGTTCGGCGGTCATCAACCATTGCGGGCGTTTTTTGCCGATTCCCGACGACGGGTGAATCCAGAAGCGCCGCTGACGGGCGCCAAGGTAATCGCCCTCTTCGGTTTTCTGGCCGATCTGGCTCAGCAACCCCACCAGCACCGCTTTGTGCAGTTTCGGATAGTCCGCCGGCTCTTTATTGAGGCTCAGCTGCATGTCGCGGCAGATCAGGCTCAATTGGCGATGGGAGTCGCGCCACTCGCGCAGGCGCAGGTAATTGAGGAAATTCTTGCGGCACCAGTTACGCAGCGGACTGGCCGTCAGCGCCTGGCGCTGCTCTTCGAAACCACGCCACAGATTGACCAGCCCGGCGAAGTCCGAGTCGGCGTCTTTCCACTGGGCGTGGGCCTGATCCGCCGCTTGCTGACGCTCCGGCGGACGCTCGCGCGGGTCCTGGATCGACATGGCGCTGGCGACGATCAGCACTTCCTGCAGGCTGCCGAGCTTCGCCGCTTCCAGCAGCATGCGGCCCATGCGCGGGTCCACCGGCAGCCGCGCCAGTTGGCGACCGAGCGGAGTCAGCTGGCTGTTGCGGTCCACCGCCGAAAGTTCTTGCAGCAGGTTGTAACCGTCGCTGATGGCCTTGCCATCCGGTGGCTCGATGAACGGGAATGCGGTGACCTCGCCGAGGCGCAGATGCAGCATCTGCAAGATGACCGCCGCGAGGTTGGTGCGCAGGATCTCCGGATCGGTAAATTCCGGACGACCGAGGAAATCCTCTTCGCTGTACAGGCGCACGCAGATGCCCGGCTCGACCCGTCCGCACCGGCCTTTACGCTGGTTGGCGCTGGCCTGGGAAATGGCTTCGATGGGCAGGCGCTGGACCTTGGCCCGGTAGCTGTAGCGGCTGATGCGCGCAGTGCCGCTGTCGATCACGTAGCGAATGCCCGGCACGGTCAGCGAGGTTTCCGCGACGTTGGTCGCCAGAACCACGCGACGGCCTGGGTGAGACTGGAAAATCCGCTGTTGCTCGGCCGGCGACAACCGCGCGTACAACGGCAGGATTTCGGTGTGCTTGAGCTGAGCCTTGCGCAGCATGTCGGCGGCGTCGCGAATCTCGCGTTCACCGGGCAGGAACACCAGCACGTCACCGGGGCTGCGGCGTTCGCTGCGCTCGTAGGCGGCGATTTCGTCGAGGGTGGCAAGGATCGCCTGATCCACCGTCAGGTCGTCCTCGACGCGGTTGCCCTCTTCGTCCTGCTCAAGCGTCAGCGGGCGATACCAGGTGTCCACCGGGTAGGTGCGGCCGGATACCTCGACAATCGGCGCGTCATCGAAGTGCTTGGAGAAACGCTCCAGGTCGATGGTTGCCGAAGTGATGATGACTTTCAGGTCGGGACGGCGCGGCAGCAGGGTTTTCAGGTAGCCGAGCAGGAAGTCGATGTTGAGGCTGCGTTCGTGGGCCTCGTCGACGATGATCGTGTCGTAGCGTTCCAGATAACGATCATTCTGGGTTTCCGCCAGCAGGATGCCGTCGGTCATCAGTTTGATCAGGGTGCTGGAATCACTCTGATCCTCGAATCGCACCTGATAGCCGACCAACGCGCCCAGCGGTGTACCGAGTTCTTCGGCGACCCGGCTGGCGACGCTGCGCGCAGCGATCCGGCGGGGCTGGGTGTGGCCGATCAGGCCGTGCTGGCCGCGGCCGATTTCCAGGCAGATCTTCGGCAACTGGGTGGTTTTACCCGAGCCGGTCTCACCGGCGATGATCAGCACCTGATGCTTTTCCAGCGCCTTTTTGATTTCGTCGCGCTTGGCGGCGATTGGCAGGCTGTCGTCGTAACGGATCACCGGCAGGCTGGCCTTGCGCGCCAGTACCTGCTCACAGGACGCCTGCATCCGCGTCACCCACTGGCCCAGCCTGGCCTCGTCGGGTTTCTTGCGCAGCTCAAGCAACTGCCGCCGCAGCCGGTGGCGGTCGGCGAGCATGGCGTGATCGAGGTTTTTCAGCAGTTTGTCGATGGAGGGCGATTCGTCGGTCATCGGGTACGCAATTCAGTCGTCTAGTGGCGCAGGGTGCGGATTGTCGCAGATTTACCTGTCCCTGTGGCGAGGGGGCTTGCCCCCGTTGGGTCGCGGAGCGGCCCCAGAACCTGTCACCACGGCGCATCAGATAAATTGCGGCGTCAGGATTACGACTGCTTCGCAGCCGAACGGGGGCAAGCCCCCTCGCCACAGGGCAGTTGCGCTACGACGTTACTCGTTATCGAGACCCTTGCGCCGATACGGAAACACATCAATCACCTTCCCCGCCCGAATCGCTTCCTGCAGGCTCTTCCAGTAATCAGCGTTGTACAACTCGCCATGCAACTGATCGAACAACTTGCGTTGCCCCGAATCGGCAAACAGGAACGGTGGAAACTCTTCCGGGAACACGTCCAGTGGCCCGATCGAGTACCACGGTTCGGACGCCATTTCATCTTCGGGTGTACGTGGCAACGGGATGTGGCGGAAATTGGCCTCGGTGAGGAAGCAGATCTCGTCGTAGTCGTAGAACACCACCCGACCGTGACGGGTCACCCCGAAGTTCTTCAGCAGCATGTCGCCGGGAAAGATGTTGGCCGCCGCCAGTTGCTTGATCGCCAGCCCATAGTCTTCCAGGGCCTCGCGCACCTGCGCCTCGTTGGCGTTCTCCAGGTAGAGGTTCAGCGGGGTCATGCGGCGCTCGGTCCAGCAGTGACGGATCAGCACCGTATCGTCTTCCACCGACACTGTGGACGGTGCGACTTCCAGCAGTTCCTCCAGGCACGCCGGATCGAACTTGCTCAGGGGGAAACGGAAGTCGGCGAACTCCTGGGTATCGGCCATGCGCCCGACCCGGTCGACGCTTTTCACCAGGCGGTACTTTTCGATCACCGTGGCGCGGTCGACGTTTTTCGAGGGCGAGAAACGGTCCTTGATGATTTTGAACACGGTGTTGAAACCCGGCAGGGTGAACACGCTCATGACCATGCCGCGCACGCCGGGGGCCATGATGAACTGGTCGTCGGTATTGGCCAGGTGATTGATCAGTGCCCGGTAGAACTCCGACTTGCCGTGCTTGTAGAAGCCGATCGAGGTGTACAGCTCGGCAATGTGCTTGCCCGGCAGGATGCGCCGCAGAAAGCCGATGAACTCCGCCGGCACCGGCACATCCACCATGAAATACGAGCGGGTGAACGAGAAGATGATCGACACGTCTGCTTCATCGGTGATCAGCGCATCGATCTGGATGCCGCGACCCTCCAGGTGCAGCAATGGAATTGCCAGCGGCCATTGCTCGTCGGCGGTGTAGATGCGCCCCACCAGGTACGCGCCTTTATTGCGGTACAGCACCGAGGAAAACAGCTCGACGCTCAGCTCCGGATCCTTGCACACCCAATCCGGCAGGTTATCGCGCAACTGCGCTTCGAGGCGCTTCAGGTCACCGGCCAGGTCGGCGTAATCCTCACTGAAACGGTAGTCGGCGAAGATGCTGGCGAGCATCGCCGACAATTGGCCTTGCGGCTTGTAGGTGCGGGTTTGCGCGGCCCGGGCGCGGCGCAGGCTTGGCCGGGTGGTGTGGATGAACATGCAGCCGTCGCTGATCAGGTCATGGCTGAACAGTCCGCAGAAGATCGAGTTGTACCAGGTCTCGGACAGTTCATCGTCGAAGCGCAGGTCGATCAGGCTGATGTAGGCGTTTTTGACCAGCGGCCAGCAGCTGACGTCCAGGGTGTCGGCGTCAAACGCGGTGCGCAGTCGCTCCACCGTTTCACCGACCTTGTCTTCATACAGATTGATCCGTGCCGCCGACGCCGTCTGCGTTTCCTGCCACTTGGCCTGTTCGAAGCGGGCCCGGGCGCCGTCAGTGATCTGGCGAAAATGCTCGCGGTAATCGTCAAAGCCATCGAGGATCAAGCGGGCGATGTCGGCGGCTGGCCATTGCTGCGGCATGGTGAGACCTCTGCGGGAATTCGGGAGGCTTGAGCTTAGCCAGTGAACCGGGTGCAGGAGAAGCGTAATTTTCCGGGTGAATTAAATGCCCGGTTTTCGGTTGCCATCGATCACACACTCAGCAACACTTTCGCCCCTCCCCCAAGGAAGGACCGCGCTGTGAACCCCGTCGATATTTTCCGTTTACTGTCCCTGGCGGCCATTTGGGGGGCCAGTTTTCTGTTCATGCGTATCATCGCCCCGGCGATCGGCAGCATTCCTACCGCTTTTTTCCGTGTATCGATCGCCGCTGCCGGACTGCTGGTGATTCTCGGCCTGATGCGCATCAGTTGGGACTTCAAGGGCAAACTCAAGACCGTGATGCTGCTCGGGGTGATCAACTCCGGGATTCCGGCGACGCTCTATTCGGTGGCTGCGCAGGTGCTACCAGCCGGTTACTCGTCGATTTTCAATGCCACGACACCCTTGATGGGCGTGCTGATCGGCGGCCTGTTTTTCCATGAAAGGCTCACTGGCGCCAAACTCGGCGGCGTGTTCCTGGGGCTGTTCGGCGTGGGCGTGCTGACCCGTGCCGGTCCGGTGGCGTTCGATTTGGAACTGCTGATGGGTGCCGTCGCCTGCCTGCTCGCGACCACCTGCTATGGATTTGCGGGGTTTCTGGCCCGCCGCTGGCTCGATCAGGCCGGTGGTCTCGACAGCCGTTTGTCGGCAGTGGGCAGCATGCTTGGCGCGACGTTGTTCCTGCTGCCGCTGTTCGGCTACAGCGTGATCAGCCAACCACCCGCGACCTGGGGCGGCTGGAGTGTCTGGCTCTCGTTGCTGGGGTTGGGTCTGGGATGCACGGCGTTTGCGTACATTATTTACTTCCGCCTCCTGAGCTCGATTGGCCCGGTGAAATCGATGACTACGACCTTTTTGATCCCGCTGTTCGGCGTGCTGTGGGGGGCGTTGTTTCTTGATGAGCCATTGTCGATGGCGCATGTCTATGGCGGGATGTTGATTGCGCTGGCGTTGTGGTTGGTGTTGAAGCCGGCGGCGGTGAAACCGGGTTTGGTGGCTGGCCGGTAGTGTTGTGGCGTTGCGGATGACGCCTTCGCGGGCAAGCCCGCTCCCACATTTGATCAGAGTGTTCACAAATTATGCGTTCACAACAGATCCAGCGTGGGAGCGAGCTTGCTCGCGATGGCGTCAGCCCAGACACCGACAATCACAAGGCCGAAGCACTCACCTCCCCATCCACCAACCGCCGAATCCCCAGCGGATTGCCGTTCTGCAACGCCTCGGGCAGCAATGCATCCGGATAATTCTGGAAGCACACCGGCCGCAGGAAGCGGTCGATAGCCAGGGTGCCCACCGAGGTGCCCCGCGAGTCGGATGTCGCCGGATACGGCCCGCCATGCACCATGGCCTCGCAGACTTCAACCCCGGTCGGATAGCCGTTGAGCAAGATCCGTCCGACCTTTTCTTGCAGCAATTCAGCCAGCCAGCGGTGCTCCAGTAATTCGTTCGCCTCACCAATCAGCGTCGCCGTCAATTGCCCGCGCAGGCCCTGCAACGCTGCCGCCAACTGTGCCTGGTCCTCGAGCTCAATGACGATGGTGGTCGGCCCGAACACTTCCTCCTGCAGCAACTCATCGCCCTTGAGCAACAGGCTGACATCGGCCTTGAACACCTGCGGCTGCGCCTGATTGCCCTGTTGCGGCCGGCCCGCCAGGTGGGTCAGGCCCGGATGCTCGTGCAGTTCACCAAGGCCCCGGCCGTAGCTGGCCAGCGCACCGGCGTTGAGCATGGTTTGCGCCGGTTGTTGGTTCATGTGGGCGCAGAATGTCTCAAGAAAAGCACTGAACTGCGGCGAGCGCACAGCAATGACCAAGCCCGGATTGGTGCAGAACTGCCCGCAGCCCAGGGTCACCGAACCGGCCAATTGCGCCGCGATCTGCTCGCCGCGCACCTTGAGGGCTTCGGGCAGCAGGAACACCGGGTTGATGCTCGACATCTCGGCGAACACCGGGATCGGTTGTGGCCGGGTCGCCGCCATGTGGCTCAGGGCATTGCCGCCCTTGAGCGAACCGGTGAAGCCCACCGCCTGAATCGCCGGATGCTTGACCAGCCATTCGCCGACACCGCCACCATAAATCATGTTGAACACACCGGCCGGCATAGCGGTTTTTTCCGCCGCGCGGATGATCGCGTCAGCCACCCACTCGGCGGTTGCCATGTGCCCGCTGTGGGCCTTGAACACCAGCGGGCAACCGGCAGCCAGTGCCGAGGCGGTATCGCCACCGGCAGTGGAAAATGCCAGCGGGAAGTTGCTGGCACCGAACACCGCTACCGGTCCGATGGCGATGCGGTACTGGCGCAGATCCGGACGCGGCAACGGCTGACGATCCGGCAATGCCCGGTCAATGCGCGCACCATAGAAATCGCCGCGACGCAGCACCTTGGCGAACAGGCGTAACTGGCCGCTGGTGCGTCCGCGCTCACCTTGAATACGCCCGGCCGGCAACGCGGTTTCGCGGCACACGGTGGCGACGAACTCATCACCCAGCCCGTCGATTTCATCGGCAATGGCATCGAGGAACCGCGCACGTTTTTCCGCACTCAGGTTGCGATAGACCGGGTACGCCGCAGCCGCCGCTTTCGCGGCAGCATCCACCTCGGCTTCGCTGGCCTGGACGAAGGTTTGGGGCAACGGCTCGCCAGTGGTGGCGTCGAGGCTTTGCAGCTGCAGCGTACCGTTGGCACTGCGGCGGCCGCCGATGTAGTTGTGTCCAGATAATGTGGTCATGAGTGATTCCTTGATCGTCTGGCTAGCCGAAGATTTGTGCGGCGCTCTTGAGTCCATCGCGAGCAAGCTCGCTCCTACAGCGTACGCACCTGACCGATGCCAAGCGGCTGGGCGCTTTCTCCGATGCCGTTGACCAACGGCTCACCGAACTCATCGAGACTGATCTGGAAGCGATCCCCCGGTTGGGTTTTCACCCCGTCGGCAAACGACAGCGTGGCGGTGCCGAAGTAGTGCACGTGGACATCGCCGGGTCGCAGAAACTGCGCGTATTTGAAGTGGTGGAATTCCAGGTTGGCCAGGCTGTGGCACATGTTGTCTTCGCCGCTGAGAAACTCCTTTTCCCAGATCGTTTGCCCGTTACGCTTGATGCGGCTGGTGCCCACCAGATGCCTGGGCAATTCACCGACACGCAGCGCCGGACCGTAGGAGCAACTGCGCAGTTTCGAATGGGCGAGGTACAGATAATTGCGCCGCTCCATGACGTGGTCGGAGAACTCGTTGCCCAGCGCAAAACCGACACGGTATGGCTGGCCGTCGTCGCCGATTACATACAGGCCGGTCAGCTCAGGTTCTTCACCGGCATCCTCGGCAAACGGCGGCACCGGGAAATCCGCACCGGGACGCACGACGATGCTGCCGTCGCCCTTGTAGAACCACTCCGGCTGCGCACCGACCTGCCCTGCCGCCGGTTTACCGCCTTCCAACCCCCACTTGAACATGCGCATGGTGTCGGTCATGCCGGCTTCGACTTCGCCGTCGTGCTGGTGCATCTTGTCCCGGGTCGCGGCACTGCCCAGATGGGTCAGACCGGTGCCGCTGATCAGGCAGTGAGCGGGGTCTTCGTGGTCCAGCGGTGGCAGTACTTTGCCCTGCTGCAACAGCGTCGCGTAATCCGGTCCCGGTTCGGTACCGCGCAAGGCGACTTCTTCTTGCAGATTGCGTTGCGCACGAATCGCCGCCAGCGCGAGTTCACGGGTGCTGCGAGTATCGCGCACCACCAGAATCTGCGCCCCGGCGACCAGGCCGACCTGGCGCTCGCGGTCAGTGTTTTCAAATTGAATCAGGTGCATGTTGTGTCTCCGATCAGTCATCCGAACGCCGCTCGAATGCGGCGCTTGAAGGTCATTCGATGATGTTGAAATCGCTCAGGTACTCATCGGAGATTTCCAGGCCCAGGCCCGGCTTGTTGTCATCCAGCTGGATGTAGCCGTTGACAGGTTGCGGCTCGCCCTTGAATACGTAGTAGAAGAGTTCGTTGCCGACCTCGACGTCGAACACCGGGAAGAACTCGGCCATCGGCGAGGCGGTGGTGGACATGGTCAGGTGATAGTTGTGCATCTGCCCGGCATGGGGGATGACCGGCACCGACCAGGCTTCGGCCATGGCGTTGATCTTGCGCGCGGCGGTGATGCCGCCGACGCGGTTGGTGTCGTACTGGATGACGTCGACGGCGCGGCGTTCCAGCAGGTCCTTGAAACCGTAGGAGGTGAACTCGTGCTCGCCGCCGGAGATTGGCATGATCCCCATCTTCTTCAGCTCGATGTAGCCTTCGATGTCGTCGGCGATTACCGGTTCTTCGAGCCAGCGCGGTTCGAATTCGGCCAGTTTCGGCAACATGCGCCGGGCATATTCCAGGGTCCAGCCCATGTAGCATTCGAGCATGATGTCGACGTCGGGACCGGCCAGCTCACGCAGGGCGCGCACTTGTTCGATGTTGCGGCGCATACCTGCCGGACCGTCTTTCGGACCGTAGCCGAAACGCATTTTCAGCGCGGTGAAACCCTGGTTCAGGTAACCCTGGGCTTCTTCGAGGAACAGGTCGAGGTTGTCGTTGGCGTAGAGCTTGGACGCGTAGGTCCAGATCTTTTCCTTGGTGCGCCCGCCGAGCAGTTTGAACACCGGCTTGTTCACCGCTTTGCCCATGATGTCCCAGATGGCGATGTCGATCGCCGAGATCGCCGCCATGCCGATGCCCTTGCGGCCCCAGGCGTGGCTCTGGCGGTACATTTTCTGCCAGATGTATTCGTTGTCGAAGGGGTCTTCGCCGATGGCGATCGGTGCCAGGTAGGTGTCGATGATTTCCTTGGCCACACGCGGCGCCAGGGCGCAGTTACCGATGCCGACGAGGCCGGTGTCGGTCTCGACTTCCACCACCAGCCAGCCGTGGAAACGGAACGAGCCCATGGCGTCGCCACGTTCGAACAGGATGTCGCTGGCGTTGGTGCAGAAGTGCGCCTGGGGTGGCACGACTTTGCCTTTCCACTCGAAAACGCGGGTACGGATCGCTTTGATTTTCATGAATACAGTTCCTTGGGCTGTCGGCTTCTTGTCATTGTTGGTCGTGTGCGCAGAGCCTTTTGATGGAGGGGCTCGGGCATTCGATGGGCCGACTTTAGCCAGCGCCCGGGGACTGCGGATAATCACTTATGCGTATCCGGCGATAACCTGGGGTGATAGCCATACCCAGTAAGTTGGCTGATCGGGTTATCAGCCATACACAAAACAAATGTGGGAGCGGGCTTGCTCGCGAATGCGCTGGGTCAGTCGACACAGTTGTCGTCTGACCCAGCGCATTCGCGAGCAAGCCCGCTCCCACAGGGGATTTTTGTCGTTTTGGAAATCCGGGTTCAGTGGCGGTTGCGCCCCATCCGGCACGCAATCTCGAACGCCTGGCGGATCGCGCCGACGTTGGCCTTGCCCTGCCCCGCGATATCAAACGCAGTGCCATGGGCCGGGGTGGTGATCGGGATCGGCAACCCGCCCTGCACCGTCACCCCACGGGAGAAGCCCATCAGCTTGATCGCGATCTGACCCTGGTCGTGGTACATCGTCACCACTGCGTCGAAGGCACTGGCATCGCCCTGGACCTTGAGGAAAATCGTATCGGCCGGATAAGGTCCGTCCGCCGCGATTCCCAGCGCCTGGGCCGAGCGGACCGCCGGGCCGATGATGTCCAGCTCCTCGCGACCGAACGAGCCGTTGTCGCCGTTGTGCGGGTTCAGGCCGCATACGCCGATCCGCGGCTTTTCCAGTCCGTTGCGCTTGAGCGCCGTGTCGATCAGTTGAATCGCCTCAACCACCCGTTGCTGGCTGAGCAGGCCCGGCACATCGGCCAGGGCCACGTGGGAGGTCACCCGTGAAGTCCAAAGGTTATCGAGCACGTTGAATTCGCAGAACGGCCCGTGGAAATCCAGCAGCTCGGCGAACCAGTGCAACTCGTCACTGTGGGCCATGCCGGCCATGTGCAACGAGGTTTTGTTCAACGGGCCGAACAGTACCGCATCAGTGGTGCCGGCCTCGGTCAGGCGCAGGGCTTTTTCCAGGGTGTCGAGGCTGTAGCGACCGCCGATCACACTGGCTTCGCTGCGAGGAAACTCACCGATGGTGTCGCCACGAAAGTCATAGAACAACGGCGTGTCATCGACGAATGCCAGATGCTCCAGGGACTCGACGCGACGATAGGGAAACTCCATCCCGGCGATGCGCATGCCTCGACGCATTTCCGCTTCGTCGGCAATCAGGATCACATTAGCCTGGCTGCGCACTTCGGGCTCGCCGAGCAGGCGGGCGATCAGCTCAGGGCCGATGCCCGCCGGGTCCCCAAGGACCATCGCGATGGTGGATTTGCTCATGCTTCACTCCTCAAGGGTTCAGGCTGCGCCCGGTCGATGGCGCAAGGTTCGCAGCGATAGACCCGCTGCGCGTTGCTGTAGAAAAGTCGCTCCTGATCGGCCGTCGGCAGATCGGCGACGATGGATTTGAAACCGCTGTAGATGTCATCGAACGAGCCGCAGAGGCTGTCCACGGGGAAGTTGCTGGCGAACATCGCCCGGTGGCTGCCGAACATCGCGATCACTTCGCGCACGATCCAGGCGTTGTCCTTGGCGCGCCAGCGCTGGCCGCCCTGCCCCAGACCGGAAATCTTCACCTGCACATTTGGCCACTGTGCCAGTCGCGCCATCGCCAGACGCCATCCCGCCAGGCCTTCGGCACTGCGGTCGTTGGGCAATCCGGTATGGTTGAGAATCAGCGTGATACCGGGAAAATCCCGGGCCAGGCGCTCGGCCTCGTGCAGGTTCCACCAGGGTGTCTGCAAGTCGAAATGCAAGCTCAGCCCTTCGAGCGTGGCGTAACTGCGGCGCCAGCGTTCGTCGCTCATCAGGCTGCGCATATGCCCGACTTGTTGCGGCGTGGCCGGCCCGCCGGGTTTGTGCCGCACGCTGCGCACATGCTTGAAGCGCGCCTGTGCGGCCAGGACATCGATGGCGTCCGGGTGGTCGAGCCAGGCTTGCGCCACGATCGCATTGGGCACGCCGTAGCGAGCGGCCAGTTGTTCGATGAATCGGGTTTCGCCAATCGGGTCCTTGGGGTTCCATTCGGTCTCGACGTACACCGTTTGCACCACGCGATGCTCGCCGGCATCGGCGAAGTAATCCTCGGGAAAATAGCGACGCTTGATGGCGCTGTAGTCACCGTATCGAAACGGGATATTGGCCTGGGGCGCGAGCCAGGGGTGATCGTTGACGGTCGGGTCCCAGAAGTGATGATGGGCGTCGATGATCGGGCCGTTCCATAACGCATTAGTCATGACGCACCTCATCCAGGCTGATGAACAAGGTCGCCAGCACGAAGACTGCCGAGCACGCAGCGAAGAACCCGAGCACCGGAGCAAAGCCACCGGTCGCTTGCAGGATCACCCCCACCAGAATCGGTACCGCGATGCCGCCCGTGCTGCCGGCCATGTTCATCACGCCGCCGATCAGGCCGACCCGCGCCGGCGCCGCCAATAGCGCCGGGAAGCTCCAGTAGAGACTGCCCCACATCAGGAAAAACGCGGTCATGGCCAACAGCGCCACCGCCGCAAAAGAATTACTCAAGGTCGGCAGCAACAGGAACGCGCCCAGAGCCACCAGGCCGGAAAACGCCAGCAGGCTCTTGACCGCCACACCGCGGCTGACGCCTTTGCGGATCAAGCCATCGCAGAGGAAACCACCGGTCAACGAGCCGAGCGCACCGCAAACGAAGATCACGAAGGTCGCCGCACCAATGCCCTTGATATCAAAACCACGGGCCTGGGCCAGGTAACTCGGGCCCCAGGTCAGCAGGCCGAAATACACCATGGCCCAACTGGCCCGGCCGATCAGCAAACCGCTCAGGGAACGGGCCGCGATGCCCAGGCCTTTGACCGCTACCCGCGCGGCTTCGGCAGCGGGAGTGGCGCGACCGGCGTTGATCTTCTCCAACTCATCTTCATTGACCTGCGGATGACTGGCCGGGTCATCGCGCAGGTAACGCCGCGCCAGCCAAGCCAACACCAGGGTCGCAATACCGGCGATCACAAACGCCAGGCGCCAGGAGTCCAGGGAGGCAATCAGCCAGGCAATGATCAACCCACCAAGGGCCACGCCCAACGGGCTGCCACTGTCCATCAGCACCGCCCCGCGACTGCGCTCGCTCGGCGCCAGCCACAGGGAAATCAGTTTACCGCCCGACGGGAACAGCGGTGCTTCGGCGGCCCCCAGCGCAACCCGGGCAAACAACAACGACAAGCCGCCGGTGGCGAACGCCGCCAGCACCTGAAACGTGCCCCACAACCCGGTGGACCAGCTGATGACCCGGTGCGGACCAAATCGATCAATCAACCAGCCGCCCGGAATCTGCAACAACGCATAGGCCCAGAAGAAGCTGCTGAGGATCAGCCCTTGCAGGCTCGGTGACAGGGAGAATTCATGGGCGATGGTCGGCATCGCGATGGACAGCGACACCCGGTCGATCAGGTTGACCATGGTCAGCGCGAAGATGATCGCGAAGATCCGCCAACGCACGTTGCTGGCCTTGGCGGTGGAGCTCTGCGCGGGTACCGCGGCCTGGGGCTGGATATCTGCACCGGCCAGATTCAGGGATGCACTGGAACGAGCCATGGTGCGTACCTCTTTTATTATTTTTGTGGAGACAGCAGCGCCGCTTCCTGGCGACGTTTGTGAGCACTATCGAAGGCTCGGTGATAACCGTCTAATCAAAACTTGAAATCAGGCGATAGCCTCGAGTTATGTCATGCCCTGCTTTCAATGCCCTTTCAACCATGCACGCCCTTCACTGTAGGAGCGAGCCAGCTCGCGATGGACTTCAACAAAAACGCTTGTTTCCTGAGTTAACGCAGCGCCCTTGAGTACATCGCGAGCAGGCTCGCTCCTACAGAAGTGCCTGTTCGTTTGCCGAGCTATAACCCCAGGCTATCGGTGTATGTATTGTTTTGACTAGACGCCGTGCCCGCACCTTCACACACTCAGCCCAGGCTTGCGGCTTCACGGCACAGTCAAGTCGCTCATAACAATTACAAGAACATAAAAACGAGGCTCTTCCATCATGCGAAATGCATTCGTCCGTCGCACCTCCCGTCTGTTTCTCGGCTGCACCCTGATCACCGCCAGCGCCCTTCCCGCTTTTGCTAACGCCTGGCAACCGGACAAGAACGTCGAAATCGTCGTCGCCGGTGGCCCCGGTGGTGGCACTGACCAGCTCGGTCGCCTGATCCAGTCGATCATCACCACCCACAAGCTGCTCGACGTGAACACCATCGTCCTGAACAAGGGCGGCGGCAACGGTGCCGAAGCCTTCCTCGACATGAAAATGAACAAGGGCGATGCCGAGAAACTGGTGATCGGCACCAACAACATCTACCTGTTGCCTCTGGTGTCCAAGCTCGGTTACCAGTGGCAGGAGCTGACCCCGATTGCCGCCGTGGCCGAGGATGACTTCATTCTCTGGAGCTATAAGGGCGCGCCGTGGAAGGATGCGAAAAGCTTCTACGAAGCGGTCAAGGCTGACCCGTCGAATCTGCGCATGGGAGGCAGCCAGTCCAAGGACGTCGACCAGACCCTGACCCTCCTGCTGAACCAGACCAACAACAGCAAACTGGTGTACATCCCGTTCAAGAGCGGCAGCGAGGCCGCGACCCAATTGGCCGGAAAACACATCGCCGCCAACGTCAACAACCCCAGTGAAAGCATCAGTCAATGGCGTGGCGATCAGGTCCAGCCGCTCTGCGTGTTCAGCAAGGAGCGCATGAGCTACACCGACAAAGTCGCCGGCGACAAGTCCTGGGCGGACGTGCCGACTTGTCACGAACAAGGTCTGGGCATCGATCAGTATCGCTTCCCGCGCACCGTGTTCATGCCCGGCGAAGTCACCGCCGAACAGCGGGCGTTCTATGTCGAGCTAATGCGCAAAGTCACGGAAACTCCGGAGTTCAAGGCCTACGTCAAGCAGAACGCTCTGGTGCCGACCTTCCTCGAAGGCGAGCCACTGACCGCCTACATCGAAAAAGACACCGCCCGCGTCACCCCGGTGTTCAAAGAAGCCGGTTGGTTGAAAAACTAAAGTTGTCACGACCGCTCGCCTGCGGGCGGTCGTCATCTGCTGGAGGTGTTTCATGTCCCATTCTTCGGATTCACCGGCACGGGTCGGCACCCGTTGGGTCGAACTCGGCCTGGCGTTGTTCACCACCCTGATCGGGGTTGTGGTGATGTTCGGCAGCGTCGAGCAAGGCATCGGCTGGGGGGATACCGGCCCCGAGCCGGGTTACTTCCCCTTCTACATCGGCCTGATGTTGAGCGCCGCGAGCATCGCCAACGGCGTGTTGACCGTGGTGCGCTGGCAAGCATTGAGCGTTGCGTTCGTCAGTTACAGTGCATTCAAACAAGTGATGTCGGTGTTCATCCCGATTGCGCTGTTCGTCGGCACCATGCCCTTCACCGGCATCTATGTGTCCTCGGCGTGTTTCATTGCCTGGTTCATGTGGCGTGACAAAGTGCGCGCCAAACCGTACAGCAAATGGATGATTGGCAGTGTGTCCCTGGGCGCGGTGCTCGCCAGTTACCTGATTTTCGCGTTGTGGTTCAAGGTGCCGCTGGATGCCGGCCCACTGGGCGACTGGATTGCCCTGGCCGGGAGAAATTTCAAATGAGCGAGTTCGATTCCCTGCTGCAAGGCATGAACCTGATCCTTACGCCGGGCCATATCGGCCTGATGGTGATCGGCGTGCTGCTGGGCATCCTGGTCGGCGTGTTGCCCGGTCTCGGTGCCCCCAATGGCGTGGCGCTGTTGCTGCCGCTGACCTTCACCATGTCACCGGTGTCGGCGATCATCCTGTTGTCGTGCATGTATTGGGGCGCGCTGTTCGGCGGCTCGATCACCTCGATACTGTTCAACATCCCCGGAGAGCCCTCATCGGTGGCGACCACCTTCGACGGATATCCGATGGCTCGCGAAGGCCGCGCCGCCGAAGCGCTGACCGCCGCGTTCAGCTCGGCCTTGATCGGCGCGCTGTGCGGTGTGTTGCTGCTGACTTTTGTGTCGACCCGGATTGCCGAATTCGCCATGTCCTTCAGTTCGCCGGAGTTCTTCGCGGTGTACCTGTTGGCGTTCTGCACCTTCATCGGCATGAGCAAGAACCCGCCGCTGAAAACCATGGTGGCGATGATGATCGGTTTCGCCATGGCGGCGGTCGGCATGGACACCGTGTCCGGCAACCTGCGCCTGACATTCGACCAGCCGATCCTGATGACCGGCATCAGCTTCGAAGTCGCGGTGATCGGTCTGTTCGGCATCGGTGAAATCCTCTGCACCGTCGAGGAAGGCCTGGTATTCCGTGGTGAGCATGCGCGGATCACGCCGATGGTGATTTTGCGCACCTGGGCGAAATTGCCGCGCTACTGGTGGACGATTGTGCGCAGCACCCTGGTCGGTTGCTGGATGGGCATCACCCCGGGCGGACCGACCGCCGCGTCATTCATGAGCTACAGCCTGGCCCGGCGTTTCTCGAAGAACCGCGAAAACTTCGGCAAGGGCGAAATCGAAGGGGTGATCGCCCCGGAAACCGCCGACCACGCCGCCGGCACCAGTGCCCTGCTGCCGATGCTGACACTGGGCATTCCCGGTTCCGCTACGGCCGCGGTGATGCTCGGTGGCTTGATGATCTGGGGCCTGCATCCGGGGCCGACGCTGTTCGTCGAGCAACACGATTTTGTCTGGGGCCTGATCGCCAGCATGTACCTGGGCAACGTAGTGAGCCTGATCGTCGTGCTGGCCACTGTGCCGTTGTTCGCTTCGATCCTGCGCATTCCGTTCTCGATCATCGCGCCGATCATCATCATGGTCTGCGCCATCGGTGCCTACTCGGTGCACAACTCGTTCTTCGACGTGGTGCTGATGCTCGGCTTCGGTGCGCTGGGTTATCTGTTCAAGAAACTCGGCTACCCGATTGCGCCGCTGGTGCTGGCGGCGGTGCTGGGGGACAAGGCAGAAGATGCGTTCCGCCAGTCGATGCTGTTCTCCGACGGGCACCTGGGGATCTTCTGGTCCAACCCGTTGGTCGGCAGCCTGACCACGGCAGCGCTGCTGATGCTGTTCTGGCCGTTGATTTCCAAAGCGCTGCAAAGCCTGATGGGCCTGCGCAAATCCCACGTTGCCAAGGCAAAATCGGTGCTGTGACACAGCAATGCTGGCAACGCCTGGCATTTGTTGTCAGGCTTGCCACAGTCCTTCTTTCGAGCACGGCCAATGACCCGAATTCCTGATGCCAATGTGATCCACAGTCGACTGCGCCTGCGCCAACTGCGGTTGATGCTGGCGTTGCAGGAATTCGGCTCGTTGCGCCGCGCCGCCGACCACATTGGCATGACCCAACCGGCTGCGACCAAAATGCTCCATGAAGCCGAGGACCTGTTGGGCGTCGAGCTGTTCGAGCGTCTGCCCCGGGGCATGCGCTCTACCCCGTTCGGGGAAACGGTCATCTACTACGCGCGTATGGTATTCGCCGAACTCAGCGGCATGCGTGAAGAACTGGTCGCTCTCGAATCCGGCAACCTTGGCCGGGTCGCGGTCGGGGCCATTCCGGCGCTGGCCTCGGGGCTACTGACCCGCACCATCGCCACCTTGAAACAAAGTCACCCGCGCTTGTCGATGAGCATTCAGGTCGACACCAGCGACGTACTGGTGCAGGCACTTTTACAGGATCAACTGGATATCGTGCTGGGGCGGATTCCGGCCGGTGCCCGGGCCGAAGAGCTGCTGTTCGACAGCCTTGGCGAGGAAGCTCTGTGCGTGATTTGCGGCGCACAGAATCCATTGGCGAAGGCCACGCAACTGAGTTGGGCCGAATTGCAGAACATGACCTGGGTGCTGCAACAACAGCCCAGCCCGATGCGCGCGATCATCAACCAGGTATTCCACAACGCGCGGGTCGACATCCCGAGCAGCATCGTCGAAACCACGTCGATCATGACCTTGCTGTCGTTGATCCAGCAGACCGACATGCTCGGCGTCACACCGCTGTCGGTGGTCGAGGATTATCCGGGTCGGGATTTGCTCGCGGTGCTGCCGATCAAGTTCGAGGCGCGACTGCCGCCTTTCGGGCTGATCACCCGGCGCCATCGCATTCAGTCTTCAGCGATGCAGGCGTTCATGAATTCGGTGCGGGCCGAGCATGCACTGGCCAAATGATAAAGGCCCGGAGCATTGCTCCAGGCCTTCTCGGGTTTACCCGCAATTACACGGTTTTACGGAAGACGAACACCAGACCGACAATGATCAGCAGCATGCCGAACAAGCTCAACATCGCCAGGCGATTGCCGAAGATCAGATAATCCATCACCGCCGTTACCGCTGGCACCAGGTAAAACAGGCTGGTGACATTCACCAGATTGCCTTGAGCAATCAAGCGGTACAGCAACAACGTTGCCAGCACCGACACCACCAGCCCCATCCACAACACCGGCAGGATGAAACCGCTGCTGTGCTCGAAGTGAAACGGCTGGAAGGGTACGAAAATCCCGCACAACAGCAGTCCGGCCAGATACTGCACCGGCAGTGTGCCGAGGGGATTGTCGGTGATGCGTTTCTGCATGATCGAACCGAACGTCATGCTCGCCAGCGCCAGCAGACCGAAGAGCATGCCCGCCAAAGACATGCCGGCCAAACCGATGCCCTGGTAAACCACCATGATCAACCCGGCCAAGCCTAGCGCCAGACCGAACATCCGGCTTATTGATCGGTGCCGCTCCATGATCACTACGGTGAGAATCGGCTGCACGCCCATGATGGTCGCCATCACCCCGGGCGTGACTTTAAGGTCCAGGGCCAGCAGATAGAAAATCTGATACGCCCCCAACAACACCACGCCGGTGACCATCGCATACAGCATCGGTTTGCCGCCCTTGGGCAACCTCAGCTTGAGCAACGGCACCAGCAACACCAGGCCGCCCAGGGCGATGACGAAACGGAACATCAGGAAGGCAAAGGGCGACGCGTGGGCCAGCCCCCATTTGGAGAAGATCGCCCCGCTGCTCCACAGCAGAACGAACAGGCTCGTGGACGCCGCCGCGAGCGCGGAGTTTTTCGAAAGGACAAACATGAATACCACCTGTAGTCAGGCAAAAAGCCAACTCAGCCGAAGCTGAAATTCAGTCGTTTTTTTCAGGCGGGCGCTTTTTCAGACGTGCTTGGGAACAGCAGAGAGCAGCTGTTCAGCCCGAAATGCCAACGCCTGGCGGTGAGACCACCGCGCACACTGGTGTGCGACTGACAGGAGGGGGGTAATGACTGATCTGCCCCGGCTGCTGATTCCCGCACGGCACGACGCCAGCGTTGACCGCTGAATCGACTACCGCGTTGATGAGGGATGCAGGCATTGGGCTGATCTTTGTTCGAGGGATAAAAAAGTGAGTCCGAAACTCACCGTGCGCCGACTATAACCAGCGTTCGACATGGATTGCAACGACTCGACCAAAAGGCCAGCTACGACAGTCGGTACAGAGTCTGCATTGTGCGGTTGGAGGGGTATTCAGGGATTGCGCGAAAACCTGTAAAAACCGCTCACAACGAGCGGTTCTTTTATTCTGTATCCAGCGTTAGCCAAACAACCAATACCCCAACAACATCAGCACCAGCACCGCCAGTACCGGACGCAGTACACGGTAGGCCTTGGGATTGCGCCGCTTCCATTGCTTGACCACACCACTGAGTTTATCGCTGGAGTTCTTGCTCCAGGCATAGACCCGGTTGATGCCTCCCACTCGCTCGTCATCAAGGTTCTGCGGTGCCGTCGCACGACCTAGCCAGGCGCTGATACTGCGATTGATGCGGGTCATGAAGCGATTGCTCAGCGGACGTTCGATATCGCAGAACAGTATGACACGGGTCTTTTGCGTTTCATTCTTGACCCAGTGCACGTAGGTCTCGTCGAACATCACGTCTTCACCATCGCGCCAGGCGTAAACCTGACCATCGACAAAGATGCGGCAACCATCGGAATTGGGAGTGGACAGGCCCAAGTGATAACGCAGGGAACCGGCAAACGGATCGCGATGCGGATTGAGGTGGCTGCCGCCCGGCAGTAGCGCGAACATGGCGCCTTTGACGCTGGGGATGCTGTTGACCAGTTGCACGGTTTTCGGGCACAAGGCTTCGGAGGAAGTCAGCGGTTTGTCGTACCACTTGAGATAGAAACGCTTCCAGCCCTTCTTGAAGAACGAGCCAAAGCCGGCGTCGTTGTTCTTTGCCGCCGCGCGGATATACCCCTCGTCGAACAAGTGCATCGCTTCGTCGCGAATCACCTCCCAGTTGTCCTTGAGTACATCAAGTTCCGGGAACTTGCTGCGATCCAGATACGGTTTCGAAGGTACACCGGAAAACAGGTACATCAGGGCGTTATAGGGGGCGAACAGTGCCGAATGGTTAACGAACTGGCGCAAAACCGGCAGGCGCGTCTTGCCGCGCAAATGCACATAGAGGGTGCTACCGAGAAACAGCAACAACAACGAGGCTTTCGCGGCAAACGACGGGATCATCGACAACTCCTTTGAAGATAAACGGCACCGCACCACGTCCATTGCCCGACGTGGCTACCAGCATGATAAACACTACCGCCCCGGTGAAAACCTGCACTTTTCAACATTCAATGTTAATGAATGTGCAACAAAGCACTTATTAACATAAGGTGCCTGAACGCTGGCTGATGCAATCCATCATCAACCGGAACAGATCAATGGATCGCAACCAGCGATAACGCCTCAACCGTCAGCGCCAGTCACGATCCGCCAATATCTGGCACTTACTGGCGATTCTCCTGTTCGGTAAACAGATCACTGAACAGCATGCTCGACAGGTAACGCTCACCGGAATCCGGCAAGATCACGACAATGGTCTTGCCCTGCATTTCCGGGGTCTCCGCCAGTCTTACGGCCACCGCCATGGCGGCGCCGCTGGAAATCCCGCACAAGATTCCCTCTTCCTGCATCAAGCGCAAGGCCATGGCCTTGGACTCTTCGTCACTGACCAGTTCCACCCGATCGACGATCGACAAATCGAGGTTCTTCGGCACAAAACCGGCACCGATGCCCTGGATCTTGTGCGGGCTCGGCTTGATTTCTTCACCCGCCAGGGCCTGGGTGATCACCGGCGACACCACTGGCTCCACCGCCACCGAAAGTATCGGTTTGCCCTGGGTGTTCTTGATATACCGTGAAACCCCGGTGATGGTTCCACCGGTTCCGACACCTGCCACCAGCACGTCGACCGCGCCGTCGGTATCGTTCCAGATCTCCGGGCCGGTGGTTTTTTCGTGGATGGCCGGGTTGGCCGGGTTGTCGAATTGCGCCGGCATGAAGTACTTCGACGGGTCGCCGGCAACGATTTCACCGGCCTTCTCGATGGCGCCTTTCATGCCTTTGGCCGGCTCGGTCAACACCAGTTCGGCGCCCAGTGCCTTGAGTACCTTGCGGCGTTCGATACTCATGGACGCCGGCATGGTCAGCATCAGCTTGTAGCCACGGGCGGCGGCCACGAAGGCCAGGCCGATGCCGGTATTGCCGGAGGTGGGTTCTACGATGGTCATCCCCGGCTTGAGTTTGCCGCTGCCCTCGGCATCCCAGATCATGTTCGCACCGATCCGGCACTTGACCGAGTAACCGGGGTTGCGCCCTTCGATCTTGACCAGGATGGTCACACCACGCGGCGCAATACGATTGATCTGCACCAGCGGCGTATTACCGATGGAGTGGGCGTTGTCAGCGAAAATGCGGCTCATGGCTGGGTCCTTAACGACAGCATTGAAATAGGGCATCAAGGTAAGCCTCTTGCCCGCAGGCGTCCAGTCGGGTCGAACGTCCGCTTATCAGTGCAGTCAATGGCTTTAGACAGCCAGAGATTTGCCGCCATGAAACGTCGATACAGCTGGCCCCTGTGGACCCTCGCCGGCCTCGGTCTGCTGCTGGTTGCCTTGCACATTGCCCTGCCCTACATCGTGCGCGATTACCTCAACGAGAGATTGGCGAACATGGGTGACTACCGCGGCCAGATTACCGACGTGGACCTGGCCCTGTGGCGCGGCGCCTACAAAATCAATGGACTGAAAATCGTCAAGGTCAATGGCAAGGTCCCCGTGCCTTTCGTCAATGCGCCATTGATTGACCTCTCCGTCAGCTGGCACTCGCTCTGGCATGACCACGCAGTGGTGGCCGAGGCGCAGTTCGACAAACCCGAGGTCAACTTCGTCGATGGCGCCAACAAGCAAAATTCCCAGACCGGCGAGGGTACCGACTGGCGAGCACAATTAGGCAAGCTGCTGCCCATTACCCTGAACGAAGTGCGGATCAACGACGGCAAGATCAGTTTTCGCAACTTCAACTCCAAGCCACCCGTGAACATGAATGCCACAAAAGTGGATGCCAACATCTACAACCTGACCAACGTGGTCGACACCAAAGGCAAGCGTGATGCGCGCTTCGAAGGCAAAGCCCTGCTGCTGGGGCACGCACCACTGGAAACCACAGCCACATTCGATCCCTTGAGCGACTTCGAAGACTTCGAGTTTCGCTTGCGCACCACGGATATCGAGCTCAAGCGCTTGAACGACTTCGCCGCGGCCTACGGCAAGTTCGACTTCAACGCCGGCCATGGCGACGTGGTGATCGAAGCCTCAGCCAGCAAGGGGCGACTGACCGGCTATATCAAGCCATTGCTGCGCGATGTTGACGTGTTCAACTGGCAGCAGGATGTGCAAAGCGAGGACAAAGGGCTATTCCGCTCGATTTGGGAAGCCCTCGTCGGTGGTACCGAGACCGTCTTGAAAAACCAGGGCAAAAACCAGTTTGCGACACGGGTCGAGCTCAAGGGTAATGTGCATCAGCAAGATGTCAGCGCATTCCAGGCTTTTTTACAGATTTTGCGCAATGGTTTCATCCAGGCATTCAATGCGCGGTATGAACGGCCAAAGCCGGATGCAGGCTGAGTCACCAAGTGACGCCCCATTCAGAGACTGAATAAGCCGTCTGCGTTCACAGTCGACCGGACACCGCGTTATAGTCGGGGCTGACTCTTTTATTGCTCCCCCGCCCTGCCTCGTACAGGTCGGCGTTACCGTTCGAGGATTAGCAGATGAAGTTCGAAGGCACCCAGGCCTACGTCGCCACCGATGACCTGAAGCTGGCGGTCAACGCCGCCATCACCCTGGAGCGGCCGTTGCTGGTCAAGGGCGAACCGGGCACCGGCAAGACCATGCTCGCCGAGCAACTGGCCGAATCCTTTGGCGCCAAGCTGATCACCTGGCACATCAAATCCACCACCAAGGCCCACCAGGGCCTGTACGAGTACGACGCGGTCAGCCGCCTGCGCGATTCGCAGCTCGGCACGGAAAAGGTCCACGACGTTCGCAACTACCTGAAAAAGGGCAAGCTCTGGGAAGCCTTCGAATCCGAAGAACGAGTCATCCTGCTGATCGACGAAATCGACAAGGCCGACATCGAATTCCCGAACGACTTGCTGCAAGAACTCGACAAGATGGAGTTCTACGTTTACGAGATCGACGAGACCATCAAGGCCAAAAAACGTCCGATCATCATCATTACCTCCAACAACGAAAAAGAGCTGCCGGATGCGTTCCTGCGCCGCTGCTTCTTCCACTACATCGCTTTCCCGGATCGCGTAACGATGCAGCGGATCGTCGACGTGCACTACCCGGACATCAAGAAAGACCTGGTCAGCGAAGCGCTGGACGTGTTCTTCGACGTACGCAAGGTGCCGGGCCTGAAGAAGAAGCCTTCGACCTCCGAGCTGGTGGACTGGCTGAAGCTGTTGATGGCCGACAACATCGGCGAAGCGGTGCTGCGCGAGCGTGATCCGACCAAGGCCATCCCGCCGCTGGCCGGTGCGCTGGTCAAGAACGAACAGGACGTGCAACTGCTGGAGCGTCTGGCGTTCATGAGCCGTCGCGGCAGCCGATAAGGGTCAACGCCATGTTGCTCAACCTGTTCAATGAAATGCGTGCAGCCAAGGTGCCGGTCTCGGTGCGTGAGCTGCTGGACCTGATCAACGCGCTGAAACAACGCGTGACCTTCGCCGACATGGACGAGTTCTATTACCTGTCCCGGGCGATCCTGGTGAAGGACGAAAAGCATTTCGACAAATTCGACCGGGCGTTCGGTGCCTACTTCAATGGCCTTGAAAAACTCGACGACCACTTGCAGGCCTTGATTCCCGAAGACTGGCTGCGCAAGGAATTCGAGCGTTCGCTGACCGACGAAGAGCGGGCGGCGATCCAGTCCCTGGGTGGCCTGGACAAGCTGATCGAAGAGTTCAAGAAACGTCTGGAAGAACAAAAGGAACGCCACGCCGGTGGCAACAAGTGGATCGGCACCGGTGGCACCAGCCCGTTCGGTTCCGGCGGTTTCAACCCGGAAGGCATTCGGGTCGGCGATGCCGGCAAGCGCCAGGGCAAGGCGGTCAAGGTCTGGGACCAGCGCGAATACAAGAACCTCGACGATTCGGTCGAGCTGGGCACCCGCAACATCAAGGTCGCCCTGCGGCGCTTGCGCAAGTTTGCCCGACAGGGCGCGGCCGAAGAGCTGGACATCGACGGCACCATCGACCATACCGCCAAGGATGCCGGCCTGCTGAACATCCAGATGCGGCCGGAGCGGCGTAACACCGTCAAGCTGTTGCTACTGTTCGACATCGGCGGCTCGATGGACGCCCATGTGAAGATTTGCGAGGAGCTGTTCTCGGCCTGCAAGACCGAGTTCAAGCATCTGGAGTACTTCTACTTCCACAACTTCATTTATGAATCGGTGTGGAAGAACAACATGCGCCGCACCTCCGAGCGTACTTCGACCATGGACCTGCTGCACAAGTACGGCGCCGACTACAAAGTGATCTTCATCGGTGACGCCGCCATGGCGCCCTATGAAATCACCCAGGCGGGCGGCAGCGTCGAGCACTGGAACGAAGAAGCCGGTTACGTGTGGATGCAGCGGTTCAAGGAGAAGTACAAGAAACTCATCTGGATCAACCCGTATCCGAAGGACACGTGGGGCTATACCTCTTCGACCAACATCGTGCGGGACTTGATTGAGGACCAGATGTATCCGCTGACCCTTCGCGGGCTGGAGGAAGGGATGCGGTTTCTGTCCAAGTAGAAATTCGTCGCCTGTGGAGGCCTCTTCGCGAGCAAGCCCGCTCCCACATTGGTTTTGTGCACGACACAGATCAAATGTGGGAGCGGGCTTGCTCGCGAAGCTTTTAGCCTTTCAAAAAGCGCTGCAAGTACTCGACCTGTTCACGATGAGCGACATCCTGCACCACCGGCCGCAACCGCACCCGCGCCCCTGGCAGGCACTGCGCAAGCCGCGCCAGCGCCAACGGTGTCAATGCCCCCAATCGCGGATAACCACCGATGGTCTGCCGATCATTGAGCAACACAATCGGCTGCCCGTCAGGCGGCACTTGCACCGCCCCCAACGGAATACCTTCGGAAATCATCGGTTTGCCCTGGTACTGCAGCGCCGTGCCCAACAGGCGAATGCCCATCCGGTCGGCTCGGCTGTCAAGACTCCACACGCTGTTGAACGCATCGAACAGACTCTGCCCGCTGAACTCGCCAATCTGCGCACCCAGCACCAGATCCAGCAATGGCTCGCCGGTGAAGTCCGGCACGCATTGGCTTGGCAACTCCCGCAGCAATACCAGCGAGTTCCCCGAGTAGCTCAAGGACGCGCCTTTACCCAGCGCATGGCCCATTCCGTCCAGGCCACCCAGTTCCTCACGGACCACCGTCGCGCTGCTGCCCAGCACTTTCGGTGCATCAAACCCACCCGGCGCCGCCAGATAGGCCCGGGCGCCGAGTAGCGGCCGGGTGAATTGCAAACGCTGACCTTTGTGCAACCTGAAACTGCGCCATGGCGCCAGCGCTTCGCCGTCCACCTGCGCGCCAAGATCCGCTCCGGCCAAGGCCAGCACGCAATCTTCCTCGGCCGCGAGGGTGAATCCGCCAAGGGTGATTTCGATTACCGGCGCATCCAGCCCGTTGCCCAATAGCCAGTTGGCCCAGGACATCGAACGCCAATCGGCGGCTCCGCCCTGGGTCACGCCCAGATGCCGCACGCCGAATCGACCGGCATCCTGCAACAGGCACAGCGCCGTACTCGCTTCAATGGTCAGACGGCTCATGCCTGGGCCTCCAGTGGCGTATCGTCACCGCCCAGATTAATGAATTCGGCATGGCCAACTGCTTCGAACCGTACGGTGTCACCGGGTTGCATCAGGCTGTAGCCGTCACGGTTGCGATCGAACAATTTGGCCGGTGTGCGGCCGATCAGGTTCCAGCCCCCCGGCGACACCACCGGGTAGGCTGCCGTCTGCCGTTCGGCGATGCCGACACTGCCGGCGGCGACTTTCTTGCGGGGCGTGTTCAGACGCGGCGCGGCAAGCACCTCTTCCACCAGCCCCATGAAGGCGAAGCCCGGCGCAAAGCCCAGGGCAAACACCTGATATTCACGCTCGCAGTGACGACGGATCACCTCCTCCACCGCCAACCCGCTGCGTTGCGACAACAGGCTCAATTCCGGACCGACGCTCAAGTCGTACCACACCGGCAACACATGGCAGGTACCGCGCGTACGCGCATTGGGCGACAGATCGATCAACGCCTGGGCAATCAATTCCCGGGCCTGGGCAGGACTCAGCGCGGTCAAGTCGTAATGCACCATCAAGGTGGTGTAGGACGGCACCAGATCGATCAGATGCCCGGCAAATGCCGTGCGCAGACTTTCACTGGCCGCCAGCATCCACGGCATGTTGGTTTCGGCAATTTCATCGAACAGGCGCACCATCAGGCAGTCCAGCGCCACCACTTCCACCCGCAGCTTCATGACGCGCTCTGCCGGTTCAAGGCTTCACGGATGCGTTGCACGGCAGCGACCGAACTGGCGTTGTCGCCGTGCACGCACAGGGTATTGGCCTGCAAATGCAGGGCGCTGCCATCGCTGGCAGTGAGCGGATCGCCACGGGCAATGGTCAGCGCCTGCTCGATGATTTTTTCCGGATCGTGATGCACCGCTCCCGGCAGTTGTCGCGACACCAGTCTGCCGGCGCTGTCATAAGCGCGGTCGGCAAAAGCCTCGAACCACAGGGTCACGCCGTATTCATCGCCCAGTTGTTGGGCGGCGCTGTTGTCGCGGGTGGCCATCAACATCAACGGCAGGTTGCGATCATAGGACGCTACCGCTTGCAGCACCGCGCGCAGTTGTGCCGGGTTGGCCATCATGTCGTTGTACATCGCGCCATGGGGTTTGACGTAACTGACACGACCGCCCTGGGCCCGGCAGATGCCGTCGAGGGCGCCGATCTGGTAATGCAGAATGTCTTGAAGTTCCTGGGGGGCATAGGCCATGGATCGACGGCCGAACCCCACCAGGTCCTGATAGGCCGGATGCGCGCCAACTTGCACACCGTGGCTGAGGGCCAGGCTGACGGTCTTGCGCATGATGCTCGGGTCGCCGGCGTGAAAACCGCAGGCGATGTTGGCGCAATCGATGAAGGGCATGATTTCCGCGTCCAGACCCATGGTCCAGCTGCCGAAACTCTCGCCGATGTCGCAGTTCAATAGCAGGCGGCTCACACTGAACACTCCTGTAGGCTTTATTCTTTTCAGCTGCGGGACATATCTGTAAGACAGCCCCGCAGATTATCAGTTACTGGGCGTCGAGTTGCTTGCCACGGGTTTCCGGCAAACTCAAGGCCGCGAGGATCACCACGCCGTAGGAAACCGCCGCAAAGGCACCGATGCCTACACTCAGCGGCACAGTCTGGCTGAGCAGGCCAATCAACAGTGGAAACAACGCCGCCAGCGCCCGTCCGATGTTGTAGCAAAAACCCTGGCCCGAACCGCGAATGCGCGTGGGGAACAACTCGGTCAGGAATGCACCCATGCCACTGAAGATCCCGGAGGCAAAGAAGCCCAGCGGAAAGCCCAGCCACAGCATCACGCCGTTGCTGACCGGCAGTTGCGTGTACAGCAACACAATGGTGAACGAGCCGACGGCGAACAGGATGAAGTTCTTTTTACGTCCGAGGATGTCGGTCAAATAGGCGCTGATGACATAACCCACGTAGGACCCGACGATCACCATCGCCAGATAACCGCTGGTATTGAGTACGCTCAAACCACGCTCGTTCTTCAGGAAAGTCGGCAACCAGGAAGTGATCGCGTAGTAACCACCCAGCGCACCGGTGGTCAGCAACGAAGCGCGAATCGTGGTGAAGAGCATGCCGGGGGCGAAAATCTCGTAGAACTTCGACGGGTTGCTCGGCTCCTGCCTGGCTTTGGCTTCACGATAGATTTCCGGGTCCTTGACCAGGCGACGGACGAATATCACGAAGATTGCCGGCACGATGCCGAGGATGAACAGCGCGCGCCAGGCGTCTTCCGGTGGCAATACCGAGAACAGCAGCGCATACAGAATCGCCGTCAACCCCCAACCCAGCGCCCAGCCGGACTGCACCATGCCCACGGCCTTGCCACGGTCCTTGGCTCGAATGACTTCACCGATCAGCACCGCGCCGGCCGTCCACTCGCCGCCGAAACCGAAGCCCATCAGGGTCCGCGCAATCAGCAGTTGCTCGTAGCTCTGGGCAAAGCCGCAGAGGAAGGTGAAGAAGGCAAACCACAACACCGTCAGTTGCAAGGTGCGCACACGACCGATGCGGTCGGACAGAATCCCTGCCACCCAACCACCGATGGCCGAAGCGATCAGTGTACTGGTATGAATCAGCCCGGCTTGACCGGTGGTGATGCCCCACATGGCGATCAGGGTCGGCACCACGAAGCTGAGCATCTGGGTGTCCATGCCGTCCAGGCCATAGCCGATCTTGCAGCTCCAGAAGGTGCGGCGTTCCTGCTGATTGATGTTGCGATACCAGTCGAAAGGTCCCGGGCGGGCCGAGGCTTTCGAAATGGCAGTGGTGTCGGGCGCACTCATGGCAAATCTCCGCGCTGATTTTATTGGTATTGTTCTGAGCCCCGACGACGCCTATCGTGGGAACCGGATGCGTCGATTTTTGGACGCGCGCCCCTGCTGCGTCCAACTAATAAAAACCCGCCTTAGACATAAGAAATCTTTATCCCATGAACCTGAAGTTTCTCGAGACCTTTGTCTGGGTCGCCCGACTCAAGAGTTTCCGCCTGACCGCCGACAAGCTCTTCACCACTCAGGCCTCGATTTCCAGCCGCATCGCAGTGCTTGAAGGTGAACTCGGGGTAAAGCTGTTTCTGCGTGACTCGCGCGGTGTGAGCCTGACGCCCGAAGGCCTCAAGGTGCTTGATTACGCCGAGCAGATGATGGACACCATGCAGGCGCTCAAACAGTCGATCGAGACCCGCTCGAGCAAGGCCGGGCGGGTGCGCATCGGCGTGATGGACACAGTGATCCATACCTGGCTCAGCCCGTTGGTGGCGCAGATGACCGATCACTACCCGCTGGTGGAAATCGAGCTGGTGGCCGATACCTCGCTCAACCTCTGCGATCAGCTGCAAAAAGGCTTTCTCGATGTGATCCTGCAGACCGACCTGCTGCGCCAGGAAAGCGTGCGCAGCCTGGAACTGGCCAGCCACCCCATGGGCTGGATTGTCGCCAGCAACTCGATCTACAACCGAAATTACACGAACGTCGCCGAACTGGCGCGTGAGCGGATTATCACTTATTCGAAAAACTCCCATCCACATCAGGAAGTGCTGGCGCTGATGCAGGCCAATGGCGTCATGACACCGCGACTGAACTGCGTGAATTCGGTGTCGGCCATCACCCGTTTGTTGCGCGACGGCTTCGGCATCGGCGCATTGCCACCGGTGCTGGTGGCCGAGGAACTGGAGCGGGGGGAATTGACCTTGCTGGCCATCGACCAACGCCCGCCCAACCTGCAAGTGGTGGTGTCATGGCGGGTCGGCGCGGAGTGGGTCGAGGAGATCGTGACGTTGTGCCAGCACGTGGTGGAGAACTATGCGCAGAAGGTGGGCGAGCACTACATGGTCTTGAGCAAACCCCTGGCCAGCCTCTGAAAAGGAGCGCCCCACAGCACAACAAGCAATTACTATCATTTGCATTAATATTTTGAAAATGTATTCTCTGCGCGCATTCAGCTAAACCACTGTCCAGAAGGAATCGGACTTGATGCGCGCTTTCACGCAAAGACAGCAGCAACTGCTCTCACACTGGAGCGAAGCCTTCGGCACTCAGGCCTTCCAGTCTCGCCGCATCACCCCCGACCATTTGAGCTATGCACCGGCGCCCGCCGCGCTGCGCTGCTTCCAGCATCTGATCCCGCTTATATCTTGCGTCTCATCGAGAGCGTTGCCTGGCTCTGCGCCTTGACACTGGCGGCCACGGCGCTGGCTTACGAATGGCTGGGGGTTCTCGTCTCCGGGGCATCTGGCAAGGCGCACTGTTCCCCATCACCTAGGCACTGATCGCCAACACCGTGTTTTCAAGCCAGCAGGGTTTTGCCCTCGGGATCCGCCGGGTGCGCTCATTCACCTCCACATCCGGCCCCGCAAATTTGCCTAGCCACACTTATCACGACTAAAAAAAGACCACCTCATGACCCGAACCAAACTTTCCTTGCTGATTCCGTTGCTCGGCTCCGTCAGCGTCCAGACCTGGGCCGAGGACAGCGACCAGCAACCCGGCACATTGAACATGCAAGCCACCGTCGTTTCCGCGACTCGCAGCGAAGCGAGCATTGCCTCGATTCCTGGCTCGGTCCAGGTGATCGACGAGCAACAGATCCGCGAGCAGAGTGGCGCGGGGCGTCGGGTCTCCGACATTCTGGGGCAACTGGTTCCCGGACTGGCGCCGTCCAGCGGCGGGATGAGCAACTTTGGCCAGACCCTGCGCGGGCGCAACATGCTGGTGTTGATCGACGGCGTGTCGCAGAACGCCACGCGTGACAACTTCCGCCAGCTCAACAGCATCGCGCCGGCCAGTATCGAACGCATCGAGGTGGTTTCCGGCGCCAGCAGCATTTACGGTGCCGGTGCCTCAGGCGGCATCATCAACATCATCACCAAGCGCAATCAGGGTCAGGACCTTGCCTACAGCAGCAAACTGGGCCTGACCAGCGGCAACAACCTCAACAGCAAGGGTTTCGCCTACGAGGCCTTTCAGAGTGCGACCGGGCGCAAGGATGCCTTAGACTGGTACGTGTCCGCCGACCTGACCCAGCGCAACGACCAGTATGACGGCAACGGCAATCGCATCCCTCAGGACACGTCCCAGGGCAGCAACATGGACACCGAAACCTATGACCTGCAAGGTCGTTTCGGTTACGAACTGGATGCCGACAAAAAACTCAGCCTGTCGCTGCAGGACTACAAGGATCAGCAGGACACCGGCTACACCAAAGACCCGAAAAACCCGCAGCAAGCCGTGGCGGTCCAAGGGCTGAAACTTGATGACCAACCCTATACCCATAACCAGGCGGCCAACCTCAACTACACCGACAACGACTTCTACGGCCAGGGCCTGCAACTGGAAAGTTACTGGCGCCGGGCCGACGCGTTGTTCTTCCCGGACCTGTCGCGAGGCAAGGCCGGGATCGCCGACAATAACAGCGTGCAGGATGTCTACGGCCTGCGTGCGGCCATCGACACGCCGTTGCCGGCCATCGGCAGCGCCACAGGCAACCTGGTCTGGGGCGCCGACTATGATCACGAACGCTCCCGCCAGCGTGGTGACCAATACACCCTCAAAGGGCTGACCTACACCAAGACCGGCACCACTTACGAGATGGGCCCGGATATCGAAACCACCACCAAGGCGCTGTTCGGGCAGATGTCCTGGGACATCGGGGACTGGACCTTGCGTGGCGGTGTGCGCCGCGAATGGATCGAAAGCGAGGTCTCCGACAGCATCGCCTACGGGCAGATCGTGCAGACCGGCGTACGCGCCGTCCTGCCCGGTGACACCCTCAAATACGACGCCACGCTCTATAACCTGGGCGCGGTCTATCACCTGAGTGAGCATCAGGACGTCTTCGCCAATTTCAGCCAGGGCTTTTCGCTGCCGGACATCCAGCGCTTCCTGCGTGACGTGAGCAGCACCTTCGACATCCAGAGCCTCAACGCCCAGGCCATCAAGGTCGACAGCTATGAGCTGGGCTGGCGCGGTGACTGGGACCGGTGGCAGGCCGACGTCACCGTCTATGAAAACACCTCGGACGTGACCCAGTTCTACGATGCCAATAGCCGTGTCTTGCGTCTGATCAATCAGAAGGAGCGGGTTCGCGGCATCGAAAACAGCCTGACCTACCGCGCAACCGATCACTGGTCGGTGGGTGGTACCTATGCCTGGGCCAAGGGCGAGACCCAGCAGAACGGGAAATGGATCGATCTGCCGGCAACACGTATTTCACCGGCCAAGACCACGCTATTCGTCGGCTACACCGAAGACGACTACAGCCTGCGCCTGCAAGGCATGCACCTGTCCAGTTACGACGCTGCGGCCAAGGACAACAACGGGCGCGACATCGAAGGCTATACGCTGGTGGACCTGCTCGGCTCCGTGTACTTGCCGGTCGGTCGCCTGGAAGGCGGGGTGTACAACCTGACCAACCGCACGTACGTCAACCTGTTCGCCCAGGCCAACGCCAAAGCGCCATACCCCAACGCCGAAGGCCGTACCTTGAGCATGAGCTATTCGATAGATTGGTAATCAACCGAGGAGCCGGCTTGCCGCCTCCTCGACGTTCGACGGGGTTACAAACCGCGCAAATCCCGCTCTTCGATCGGCCGGCTCTGGCGCAGACGCTTGCCGCCCAGCACCACCCAGTCGATCAGTCGGAACAGGCACTCGATCCCGAACGACAGCAGCAAGGCGCCGCTCATGCCCCAGACCATCGCTTCGGGCGTCAACAGGATCTGGTAGCTGTAGCCATTCCAGGTTTCCTTGCGGATATCCGGATCGGCGGCCAGCACCACTTGCAGGAAGCGGATGTACCACGGGCCCTGCATCGCCTGGAATTGCTTGTCCAGCGCCACCTGACGGGTCAGCAGGTTGCCCAGGCTGTCGGCGTCGCTGCGAAAGATCGGGTCTTCGCTGGCGCGGTAATGCGCGACCAGAGCCTGCATGTCACCCTTGAAGAACTGATTGGCGGTGTTCTGGAAGCCGCTCAGACTGGCCTGCGCCTCGATCAGGTGGGCCTCGACCCGTTTGGTGTAATCGCTGATGAAGCCCGGTACCTGGACACCGATCAACAGGCCCGCCGCAAACAACACCAGCCGTAGATAACTGAGCAACATGCAAGGAGTCCTTATTCGGTCTGGCCCTGGCTGACACATTCGCCGCGTCGCCACAGGCTCCATTGACCCGGTTCGTAACGGGTCCAGGTTTCGTTTTCGGTCAGGGGTTCGGTGGCGATGACGGTCACCACATCGTTAGGCGTGGTTTCGGCCTGAAAGTCGACGATCACGTCGACATCTTTCAAGCGCGCCGGGCCAAACGGTGCACGACGGGTGATTTGCGCCAGCTTGGTCGAGCAATAGCAGAACAGCCAGTCACCGTCGCTGAGCAGGCAGTTGAACACGCCTTTGCTGCGGTATTCGGCGCACGCTGCCACCAGATCAGGCAGCAGCTCTTCGACCTCGACCGGCTCGGGGAACGCCGCACGCACACGGTTGAGCAAATCGCAAAACGCTGCTTCGCTGTCGGTATCGCCGACCGGGCGATAGAAACTGGCCACTGGCTGGAAGTCCGCCAACTGGCCGTTATGGGCAAAACACCAGTTGCGCCCCCACAGCTCACGGACGAACGGATGCGTGTTGGACAGGGAGACCTTGCCGACGTTGGCCTGGCGGATGTGCCCGATCACCACTTCGCTCTTGATCGGATAGCGCTGCACCAGGTTCGCGACCTCCGACTCGCAGCTCGCCGCGGGGTCCTGGAACAGCCGTAGCCCACGGCCCTCATAGAAGGCAATGCCCCAGCCATCGCGGTGCGGGCCGGTGCGTCCGCCGCGCTGCATCAGCCCGGTGAAGCTGAACACGATATCGGTCGGGACATTGGCGCTCATGCCCAATAACTCACACATGCTCGGACTCTCGCTCAATCGCAGGGGGCAAGGTTACAGACGGGGTTCGACTCGCATCCGCTGAGGAGTGCTCGGCACGGGCGGACGACCGTAACGATCATCGCCGGCACCGCCGAACGGTTGATCGTCCTCGGGCTCGTCGGCACGGACGGCGGCTTTGGCGGCGGCAGCCTGTTCCCTGCGGGCATTGGAGGCACGCTCGATGGGGAAACGGATCGCCACCAGCACCAGATAGAAGCCGAACGCGATCATGCCGTACATGAACAGATCGGAAATCGCCCGCCAGGCGTTGTTGCCGACCTTGAACAGCAGGTCGAGCGCGGTAATGGCGAGAGCCGGTGCGACTTTATCCTTGACCGGGTCGATGATGGTCGGGCTGAACAGCAGCACGACCATCGCCAGCCGTAGCGGCTCACGCAGCCAACGCCACATCCAGCGGGTCAAGCGCATCCACACCAACAGGCAGCCCAAAGCGGCGAAGGCGTAGAGGCCCCAAGCGATCAGATAGTCGTTCTCGGTCATGGTGTCCATGGCAAGGCAGGCAAAGAGGCGCTTATGATAACGGCTTTTCGCCCATCAGGCTGCATCAATGCCTGACTGTTGGGCGCTATCCATGTGGGAGCGGGCTTGCTCGCGAATGCGGCTTATCATTCAACAATGATATTGACTGACCCAACGCCTTCGCGAGCAAGCCCGCTCCCACAGGTTGCCAAGCCCCTATTCCGTACACTGCTCGAGAGCCCTTCATGCCCCTATCCGCCAACATTCACGACGCTCCGATTGCCCACAAGGCTGAAGGCTCCGACCCGTATGCCTGGCTGCAAGAGCGCGACACCGAGGCAGTGCTCGACTACCTGAAAGCCGAAAACAGCTATCAGCAAGTGCAAACCGCCGACCAGGCCGCATTGCGCGAAACCCTGTTCCAAGAGATCAAGGGGCGGATTCTCGAGACCGATCTGTCCCTGCCCTCGCCATGGGGCCCCTATCTGTATTACACCCGCACCACGGCAGGCGATGAGTACGCCAGGCACTACCGCTGCCCGCGTCCGGCCGATGACAGCCTGACCCTCGACGAAAGCCGCGAACAACTGCTGCTGGACCCCAACGAACTGGCCAAGGGTGGTTTCTTTTCGCTCGGGGCGTTCAGCATCAGCCCGGACCACCAGCGTCTGGCCTACAGCATCGACTCCAGCGGCGAGGAGATTTACACGCTGTTCGTGAAGGAATTGTCCGACGGCCGTGTCAGCGAGCTGGAATTCCAGGACTGCGACGGCAGCATGACCTGGGCCAACGATAGCCTGACGCTATTCTTTGGCGAACTGGATGACACCCATCGTCCGCACAAGCTGTATCGCTATCGACTGGACGGTACGGCGGCCGAAGAAGTGTTCCATGAGCCGGACGGGCGCTTCTTCATGCATTGCTACCGTTCCAGCTCCGAGCAGCAATTGCTGCTGTCCGTGGGCAGCAAGACCACCAGCGAAGCCTGGGTGCTTGACGCCAACCAACCGCAGCACGCCTTTGCCTGCATCGCGCCACGGGTCGAGGAGCATGAGTACGACGTCGACCACGGCGTACTCGACGGTCAATGGACCTGGTTCATTCGCAGCAACCGTGACGGCATCAATTTCGCCTTGTACACGGCCGTCGATACCGGCGCCGCGCCCACCGAAGCCGACTGGCAGAACCTGATCCCCCACAGCGACACGGTGATGATCGACGGCATCAGCCTTAACACCGGGGCCATGACCCTGAGCCTGCGGGTTGGCGGCTTGCCGGTCATTGAAGTTCACCCACAAAGCCTGGCGCCTTATCGTGTGCAACTGCCGGATGCGGCCTACAGCCTGCACGTGCAAAACAGCCTGGAGTTCGAAAGCGACCGGATTCGCCTGCGCTACGAAGCGTTGAACCGTCCGGCGCAAATCCGCCAGCTTGAACTGGCGACCGGCGAGCAGAAAGTCCTCAAGCAAACCCCGGTGCTCGGCCCGTTCGATGCCGACGCCTACGTCAGCCAACGCCTGTGGGCCACTGCGCCGGACGGCACGCAAGTGCCCATCAGCCTGGTGATCAAGCGCGCAGACCTGGGCAAACCCGTGCCGCTGTACCTCTACGGCTATGGTGCCTACGGCGAAAGCCTCGACCCATGGTTTTCCCACGCGCGCCTGAGTCTGCTGGATCGCGGCATGGCGTTTGCCATTGCCCACGTGCGTGGCGGCGGCGAACTGGGGGAAGCCTGGTATCGCGCCGGCAAACAGGAGCACAAGCACAACACCTTCAGCGACTTTATCGCCTGCGCCGAACACCTGATCGCCCAAGGCTTCACCACTGCACCGCAGTTGGCTATCAGTGGCGGCAGCGCCGGTGGCTTGCTGATCGGCGCGGTGCTCAACCAACGGCCGGAGCTGTTTGGCGCCGCCATCGCCGAAGTGCCGTTCGTCGACGTACTCAACACCATGCTCGACCCTGATCTGCCATTGACCGTGACGGAGTACGACGAGTGGGGCAACCCTGAAGAGCCGGACGTCCATGATCGGATCAAGGCCTACGCCCCGTATGAAAATGTCACCGCGCAAGCTTATCCGGCCACCCTGGTGATCGCCGGTTACAACGACAGCCGCGTGCAGTATTGGGAAGCGGCCAAGTGGGTGGCGAAATTGCGCGCGACCAAGACCGACAGCAATCCCCTGCTGCTCAAGACTGAATTGGGTGCCGGGCATGGTGGGATGAGCGGTCGATATCAGGGATTGCGTGACGTAGCACTCGAATATGCATTTTTGTTCAAGGTTTTGGGCATGGCCTGAGGAACCTGGCGCGGCGTGCCGGTCTTAATTGCGTACACCGGCAGCCGATACAACACAAAACCCCTGTGGGAGCGGGCTTGCTCGCGAAGGCGGTGTGTCAGTCAACATCTCTGCTGAATGTTACGGCCCCTTCGCGAGCAAGCCCGCTCCCACAAGGGATTTGCGGTGAATTCAAGTCAGCGACAATCACAAAAAAGACCGTGACGACATGTCTGAACCAACCTTTCTGAACAACGAAATTCGCGACTGGCTGATGGATTGCGGCCTGTTCAATCAACTGCAGCCAGCCGACTTCGCCGCGGCTTCGGGCTACTTCAGTATCAGCACCATTGCCCAGGGCGAGGAAATCTTCCAGGAGGGCGATGCCGGCAGTTTCATGTGCATCATCCATACCGGTCAGGTGGCGGTGCAGAAAACCAACGCTGACGGGCAGCGAGTCACCATCGCCACGTTGCGCAGCGGCCGCTCGTTCGGTGAAATGGCCGTGCTCGACGGCGAACGGCGCTCGGCCAGTTGCGTGGCCGCAAGCAACTGCCAGTTGCTCAACCTGGGCAAGGACTCGCTGGAAAAGATGCTCAACGACGCACCGAAAATCGCCGCCAAGATCATCCGCGCCCTCGCCGTTTCCCTTTCCAAACGACTGCGCATGGCCGACGGTCAACTGCTTTCGCAGCAGGTCTAGCCGCCCGGCGATTTGGTTTTCGGCGGATTGGGCTCCAGGCCCGGTATCGGCTGGTCCTTGATCGGCGGGCTGGGCATTTCAATCGGCACCAACGGCGGACCGCTACTGCCGGGGCCGACTTTAGGCAAAGGCGCCGGGCTGATTTGCGGGTACGGCGTGGGCGTCGCGGTGCCGGGCGAACCGGGTATCGGCGCGGGGCTGACGGGAATCGATTGCAGCTGTTGCGCCTGCACTGCAGTTATCGAGAGCGCGGCCAGGGCAATGACCGTTAGAATGGTGCGCTTCATCAATGGCTCCGTTGGCCTTGTCGTCATAAACAGGCTACTCCCAACTGCGTCTGTTTGCCCTCCCGAGTTCTGCCAATTTTCTTCAAGTGAGCCCCATGAAACGTTTCGTTCTGCTGGACACCACCCCCATCCCTGAAAACGGCGGCGCCCTGTGCCTGTTCGAATACGGCGAGGATTTTGTCATCAAGATCCAGGGCGGCGACGGCGGACAATTGATGAACACGCGCATGCACGGCTCCGAAGATGCCCTGGCCGAGATCCCGTGTCGCAAGGTCGCCGGCCGGCCGGGTTCACGGGTGCTCATCGGCGGCCTGGGCATGGGTTTTACCCTCGCTTCGGCGCTCAAGCACCTGGGCAAGACTGCCGAAGTGGTGGTCGCTGAATTAGTGCCTGGCGTTGTGGAGTGGAATCGCGGGCCACTCGGCGAGAAAGCCGGAAACCCGCTTCAAGACCCGCGGACCGTGATTCGCATGGAAGACGTGGCCAAAGTCCTGCAGGCCGAGCCACAGGGTTTCGATGCCATCATGCTCGACGTCGACAACGGTCCCGAAGGTTTGACCCAGAAAGCCAACAGCTGGCTCTACTCCGCCGCAGGCCTCAGTGCCTGCGCCAAGGCCCTGAGACCAAAAGGCGTGTTGGCCGTCTGGTCGGCCAGCGCTGACCGGCAGTTTTCCGACAAACTGAAGAAGGCGGGTTTCAAGGCCGAGGAAGTGCAGGTCTTCGCCCACGGCAACAAGGGCACCCGCCACACCATCTGGATTGCCGAGAAGCTCAAGGGCTAGGCTAAACTTCACCCTATAACCGTCATTAGTCTTTCTACAAAGGTGAACCCATGAGTTCGTCCACCCCGACCAACACTTCGAAGCTGGATCGCATCCTCGCCGACAACCAGCGCGACAAGGAAATGGGCTACCGCGACAAGGCCCTGAAGATGTACCCGCACGTCTGTGGCCGCTGCGCCCGTGAGTTCTCCGGCAAGCGCCTGAGCGAACTGACCGTGCACCACCGCGACCACAACCACGACAACAACCCGCAGGACGGCTCGAACTGGGAGTTGTTGTGCCTGTACTGCCACGATAACGAGCACTCGCGGTATACCGACCAGCAGTATTTCGACGAAGGCTCGCTGAGCACGCCGAAAATTGCCAAGGCTACGCACAACCCGTTTGCTGCGTTGGCGGGATTGATGAAAAAAGAAGACTGAAAATCTTCAGCGCCCGAACTGCCCCCTTCGCGAGCAAGCCCGCTCCCACATTGATCCGCGTCCGCATGGGCTCCTCGGTCAACTGTGGGAGCGGGCTTGCTCGCGAAAACAATCGCCTCGACACCGCCAATCTCAAACCGAACACCCCCGCCCCATTCCCCGTATAATCCCGCTTTTTTCCCGAAAGGCACCCCGCTCGTGGCAGACAAACGGTACAGCTGCATTGGTTTGTATAACCCCAAATCACCGGAGAACGTCGGTTCGGTGATGCGCGCCGCTGGCTGTTATGGCGTGGCGTCGGTGTTCTACACCGGCAAGCGCTATGAGCGCGCCGCCGACTTCGTCACCGATACCAAGCGCGTGCACTACGACATCCCGCTGATCGGCATCGACGACCTGAAGAAAATCCTGCCCCTCAATTGTGTGCCCGTCGCCGTGGAACTGGTCGAGGGCGCCCGCCCGTTGCCGGAATACACCCACCCGGATCGCGCGCTCTACATCTTCGGCCCGGAAGACGGATCGCTGGATAAAGAGATTCGCGACTGGTGCGAAGACGTGGTCTACATTCCGACCACCGGTTGCATGAACCTGGCCGCCACGGTCAACGTCGTGCTCTACGACCGCATGTCCAAGGGGCTCAATACCCGCTCCGGGCCAAAATTCCGCTGAATCGCCACACATCCGATTGAACGAGCTGCCCGCCCAGGCTGTCAGTTTGACTATCGATCACTGAAGCCTGGAGACAGACCATGAGCGAACTCAAACCCGTCGAGCGTATCGAATCCACCCCGTTCCAGAGCCCTTCCGAGCAAAACGTGCAGGGCTGGGAACGCATTGGCTCCCTGGCCGGCGGCGTGGTGATGGTGGGCAAGGGACTGCGGCGTGGCGGGATCTTTGGCCTGGTCCAGGTGGCCATCGGCGGCGTGGCCCTGGCGCGCGGCATTACCGGTCACAGCTCGGCGAAAAGCCTGCTGGAGAAAAGCCGTCAGGACATGAACAACGTGCGGGCGAAAATTCAGCGGGCGGGTGAAGAGTTGAAGACGCTGAAGGCCAATGCCGAGGCGGCGACCAAAACCGCCAGCGTTACCGGCAATGACGCCTTGAAGTCGCCGAAAGCCGGGGTTTGATCCAGGAATTGCACCGAGGCTACCGGCCTCTTCGCGAGCAAGCCCGCTCCCACATTGGTTTTGTGTACGACACAGATCAAATGTGGGAGCGGGCTTGCTCGCGAATGGCGGTGTTACTGAATCAACTCGGTACTGAGCACTTTTGAAGAACCACCGATCACGCTCTCGCTGAGCTGAACAAACGCCTTGGTATCGATATCCCCCTCCCGCATCGCCCCGCGCAACACGTCGTCCAGCGAACGTTTGTTATGGGTTTTCAGGCGAATTTCGCGATCCAGTTCCTGCAGCAACACCACTGCCCTGGCCACCTGCGCCGGGTTGATCCGCTCACCGCGCAGCGTGGTGACTTTCTGGCTGATACTGACCAGCTTGCCGTGCAGGCTCTCGTAGCGTTCATCGCTCATGCCCCCGGCCCGGCGCACCAGTTCGATAGCGTAATACTCGGCAAAGCCTTCACTGATCCAGTTACTGCGCTGCGTGCCGTTGATTCGCCCGAACATCTGGGCCAACTCACGGACCAGGGCACTGGTGCCGCTTTCGCTGACCAACGGCAGGCGACTGTTGAGATAGATCGACTCGTGCGCCGACTGGCTGCCGCGCCACATTGGATCATTGGCCCCGACGATCAGCAGTTTGCCCGGGTGTCGCGGATACAGCGCCTGCACTTGCGGCCAGACGAAGGTCAGCAGCGTCAGCACATCCATACGGCGCATGCCCTGCCCCAGCGGCGAGGCGACTGTGACTTCGGTCTCGCCCAGACGAGTGCGGCGACTGCCGAGCTCACCAGCGAGCATCCAGCCGGTAGGCCGGTCGAACAGTCGGGAAGGGTTATCGATACGGAATTTATTCGGGCCGATTCGTGGCCAAGCGGTTTCAACGCTTTTCCAGCCACCGGGCAGCTCGAACTCAAGACGTGAAACCAGTTCGATGCCGTCCTGTTGATCGAGTCTGGCAGCCGGCACCAGATTGTCGCCGCGCATCAACGCCCAGCCTGGCGTCATGCGCGTGTCGAAGCTGCCGCTCTTGCGCCCGTGGCTGATACTCACGCGGTAGGTCAGGCTGGCCTTGTCCGCAGCCGGACGCCAGACACCGCGCGCCGCTTTGCCGGGGGTCAGTTGCCATTGGCCGTCAGCCTTGAAATCGCTGTAGTGGCTGCCGTCGCCAAGGTCGAAATCCAGGCTGCGTACCGCCGAGCCCTGGGCGAGCGTCAGGCGCACTTCGGCCTGATCGCTCTGCGGCAACAGGCGCACGTGGTAATCCAGATTGACCTTGTTCGCAGCCCATGCCGGCGAATTCACGGCCAGTAATCCAAGGATCCACGCCTGCCGCCATCCCACAGCCATACACACTCCTTCGTGAAACGTTGAACCTCAGGCAATCAGCCTGCGCGGAAAATCAGATGATCTTCCCAATCATCTTCCGGCACGCTGCCTTCGGCGAGCATGCGCCCGGACTGGGAAATCCGCTCGTGATGAACGGCATCGCGATCACCGCACACCAGGTGATGCCACAACGGCAGGTCCTTGCCTTCGCTGACCAGGCGATAGCCGCAGGTCGGTGGCAGCCATTTGAATTCGTCGGCCTTGCCCGGCGTGAGCTGGATACAGTCCGGCACCGAGTCACGGCGATTGGGATAGTCCGTGCACTGGCAGGTTTTCAGGTCCAGCAACTTGCAGGCGATGCGCGTGTAATAGACGCTGTTGTCGTCTTCGTCTTCAAGCTTTTGCAGGCAGCACAATCCACAACCGTCGCACAGCGACTCCCATTCCTCCTGATCGAGTTGATCAAGGGTCTTGCGTATCCAGAACGGTTCTACTTTGGCGGCCATGGTTCGAGCATCGACATCAGGTGGTGAAAAGGCCGCCAGTCTAGTGCCCGAAGCCCCTTGGGCCAAGCATTGGCGACTGTCGGTAGAACGGGCTTGTCAGTTTTTGCGCTGCCAAGTAGGGTTTTGCGTCGTTCCCACCTTCAAACGTAGCAAGGAATCTCTTGATGAGTGCCAACCCACGCGTTGCCGATTACGCCATTCACCCTCAGTTCACCGATCGCTGGTCGCCCCGCGCCTTTACCGGCGAAACGATCCCAGAGGAAACCCTGCTGAGCTTTTTCGAAGCCGCCCGCTGGGCACCCTCGGCCTATAACTCGCAGCCCTGGCGCTTCCTCTACGCACGTCGCGACACGCCGAACTGGGAGCGTTACCTGGGCCTGTTGAACGAATTCAACCGCAGCTGGGCGCAACATGCTTCGGCCCTGGTGATCGTGATTTCGAAAACCACCTTCGTTGCGCCTGGCGCAGCCGAAGAAACCCCGGCCCTGTGGCACACCTTCGACACCGGCTCCGCCTGGGGTCACCTGGCCTTGCAGGCGAGCCTGAGCGGCTGGCACACCCACGGCATGGCCGGCTTCGACCAGGAGCTGACCCGCAAGACACTGAACATTCCTGAAGGCTACGCCCTGCACGCCGCCGTCGCGGTGGGCAAGCTGGGGGACAAGGCGAGCCTGGCGGATTATCTGCAAGCCCGTGAAGAACCCAGCCCGCGTCGTCCATTGAGCGAGTTGGCGGCTGAAGGTGACTTCACCCTCTAAGCCACACTGCAAAACCAATGTGGGAGCGGGCTTGCTCGCGAAGAGGCCGTGTCAGACAAAGATATGTTGAATGACACAACGCATTCGCGAGCAAGCCCGCTCCCACATTTTTGATTGCGGCGAATCAATACCCGCGATCGAAATCCACTTCCCCGCGCAACGCCTCTCCCGCCTCATAAGCTCGCAGGTTCTCGACAAACAGCTTCACCATCATCGAAGGCGAAGTCGGTGCCGAGCTGTGGCCGGTCAGCAGCAGGCCCCAGGCCGTCCAGAACGGATGACGCTGGGGCAAGGGTTCCTGACGGCACACATCGATCACTGCACCCGCCAGATGCCCTTCCTTCAAGGCATCCACCAGATCCGCATCGACCACCGCCACTCCGCGTCCGGCGTTGATGAACAACCCGGTCGGCTTGAATTGCTTGAACAGCGTCGCGTCGTAGACATCGTGGGTGTCCGGCGTGTTCGGCAGCAGATTGACCACGTAATCGACTTCACCGACCAGCCGCGGCAAATCCGCCATCGAACCAACTTCGATAAACGGTGCCTGCTCCCGTGCGCTGCTGGCAACGCCATACAGTTCGACGCCAAACGGGACGAGGAACTGCGCGACACTTTGACCGATATCACCGGTGCCGACGATCAACACCCTGCGCCCCGCCAGGCTCTGGACCTGGCGACTGTCCCACTTGCGTTCGACCTGGCTGACCAGTCGCGCCAGCACTTCACGCTCGTGACCGAGCATGTACGTGAGCACGTACTCGGCCATGACCTGGCCAAAGATTCCGACTGCTCGGGTCAGCCGATAGTGCCGCGGCAAGCCATCGGCCAGCAGCGGCGTGATGCCGGCCCAGGTCGATTGCAGCCATTGCGGTTGATGGCCCTGGCGTAACAGGGTCGCCAGCAAATCAGGCTGGCCGAGCCACACCGGGCAATCGGCGGCCTGGCTGGCCAGTTCGGCGGAATCACCGCTGGTCAGCACCTCCAGGTCCGGTGCCGCCTCGCGCAACAGTTGGGCGTACACGGGGTGGTCGTGTTCAGCAATCAGGACGCGCATGCTTCAAACCTTTCAAAAACAGTGCAGACGGCCGCCGACAGAGCAGTGCTCCGTCGATGCTGCCATCGCTAAAATCAATCAGTGTTTCATAACCACTCTGAACAGAGTCTGTCTGCCGCTCACATCGGATCGTTGCGACGCAACAATTCTTCCGGCAAGTGCTCGATGTACTCGTCTTCGGCAGGCGGCATTTGCAGGTGATAACCCTGTTTCTCGAGGTTTTCCAGCACGACCGTGATGTCCTCGCGCGACAGTTTGCGCTCGGGGCTCAGCACCAGGTCGAACGCGTGGATGGCCTTGCCGAAGGCTGCCATCAGGGTATCCGGTACGCGCTCCAGAGCATCGCTCTTGAGCACATACAGGTACATTTCGTTTCTTTTCGAGCTGCGGTAGATGGAGCAAATACGTTTCAAGGCTGTTCTCCGGCGGTGGCCAGGCTGTCGAGCAGCGCCTGGCCCATCAATTCGCGGCGCCAGCCACGCAGCGAATCAGGCAATTGGTAGGGACCATTGGGGAAGCCGCTCTTGAGCAGCGCCTCCAGGGTTTTCTTGCGCAGCATCAGTTCCGGCGCGATGTTCAGGCGCTCGGCTTCGGCCTGACCTATGGCCTTCATTTGTTTGAGCAGCGCAGCAGCATCCACCGGCAACGGCTCCGGCACGGCTGGCGGCCACTGATCAGGCGACACACTGCCAGAGCGCTTGATCAGATCAAGCAGAAACTCGCCGTCCTGACGCACGGTACGTGGGTGCATGTCTTCGATTTTCGCCAGCGCGCCGAGGTTATCCGGTTGCGTACGCGCCAGTGGCCACAACGAATGCTCGCGGATGATCCGGTTGCGCGGCAGGTCGCGGGCCCGGGCTTCCTTTTCACGCCAGGCGCAGAGCTCACGCAAAACGGCAAGTTGGGCGCGAGACAGCTTCCAGGCCAGCTTGGCATCGCGATAGACCTCGTACGGATCGATCTCGCGGCGCAGGTTGGCCACCAGTTCGGCGCCATCTTCCAGGACCCAGGCGTATTTCTCGTCGGAAAGCTTTGGACGCAGTTTTACGAAAACTTCAGCCAAATGCACGGCATCTTCGGCGGCATAGCTGATCTGGGTTTCGGAAAGCGGGCGTTGCAGCCAGTCGGAACGGGTTTCCCCCTTGGGCAGGTCGATGCCGAGCACTTCCTGCACCAGCCGCGAATAGCCCATGGAAAAACCAAGGTTCAGATAAGCGGCAGCCAGTTGCGTATCGAACAGCGGCGCCGGCAGGCTGCCGGTCAGGCGTAGCAGGACTTCGAGGTCTTCGCTGCACGCGTGGACAACTTTGACCACCGCAGGGTTTTCCAGCAAAGCGGCCAATGGCTGCCAGTTGTCGATGGTCAGCGGGTCGATCAGATAGGCGCGAACGCCATCACCGATCTGCAGCAGGCCGGCGATTGGGTAGAAGGTGTCGACCCGCATGAATTCGGTGTCGAGGGCAACGAATGGCAACTGTTGCCACTCGGCACACAACCGTCCGAGGCTATCGTTGTCGCGAATCCAGTGAATATCGATGGCCACACGGCTCTCCCTTGAAGAATGGCGCGCAGTATATATCGCCCCCGGCGATTTCCGCGCATCCACTGAACAAGAGCATTAGCGAAAATTACTGCGCGACATAAAGAATAGTCCTACAAAGCCGAACTAGCCGGTCTTACCCAGCACCTGGAACCGTCGCGAGAATCACCGTATTCGGCCAACACCTGTCAAAAGCCAGGTCGACGGCCGCTGCGTGAAACAGAGTCAGAGGCGATCATTCCTTGGCCAACACGCCGTCTGTCACTGGACGACGACATCCGGCAAACATGTCCAGATCCTGGTGGTAGACCTTGCTGTCGACCTCCAGCAGCCCAAGCATCGAATGGAACAGGTTGTCCTGGCTGAGGGACTTTTCACGGCTCTGTTGCAAGCAGCGGGTATCTAGCGCAAACGACTTTTTATAGCTGTCGGAGAACCAGGCAAACATGGCGACATGCTTTTGCTGCTCCGGTGCCAGCATGTAGGGCGTGCCGTGGAGGAACAAGTTGTATTCACCCAGGGACTCGCCGTGGTCCGACAGATACAGCATCGCGGTATCCACTTTGTCCTGGTTGCTGCGCAGCAGATCGATCAAGGTCGACAGTACATGGTCGGTATAGACCAGGGTGTTGTCGTAGCCATTGACGATACTTTCGCGACTGCAATTGTTCAGGGCATTACTCTCGCAAACCGGGGTGAAGCGCTCGAACTCTTTCGGATAACGCTTGAAGTACTCAGGACCGTGGCTGCCCATCTGGTGCAATACCAATACCGTGTCCTTGTCCAGGGTATCGATGAAATGCTGCAGCCCTTGCAGCAGGATTTCATCGCGGCATTCACTGTTGGCGCACAGCGCCGGGTCCTTCAGGTTGCTGACGTCCTGAAGGGTGACGCGATCGCACGTACCTTTGCAGCCTGACTGGTTGTCACGCCAGATCACGTCGATACCCGCATGCTTGAGCACGTCCAACAGGCCTTCTTCGTTCTTTGCCTTGCTGGCGTTGTAGTCCTTGCGCCCCATGTTGGAGAACATGCAAGGCACCGATACGGCGGTTTCAGTACCGCAGGAGTGCACATCGGTGAAAGCGATCAGGCCGTCTTCCTTACTCAGCTTGGGAGTGGTGTCGCGGCTATAGCCAAGAATGCCGAAGTTCTCCGCCCGGGCACTTTCACCCACGACAAGTACCGTCAGGGATTTGCGCCCGTGAGTTTGCCAGGCTGGATTGCGCCGGGCATCTTCACCGAGCTTCACAAAAGGTTGATGTGCAGACGCAACCTGCTCGCGCAAGAAGCCAGCCGAGGCACCAATGTAGTTACTTGGCACCACCATCAGGCGTAACTCGTGGTGATTGCGAAACAACGAAGACAGGCCTTGATAGTTAACCAGTGCAACTCCACCAATGACTGCTGCCGAGGCAAAAGTCACCACAACTTTACTGAGCAGTTCACGGTGCCAACGACGATAATTAATCGGTGTCTTCCACAACAGCCAGGACGGCAAAACGCCGAGCAGTAAAATATAAACAAACAACTTGAGCGACAGCAAGTCACGCACTTCCGTTGCATTGGTCTCGGCGAAGTTACGCAGCATGCCGGTATCGATCAAAACACCATACTGGCTCATGAAATAAACCACGCCCGCGCTGGTCATGAACAGCAGGGTCAGGAGCGGCTTGAGCACCGGCCGGAATGCCAGCAGGGTCAGCACAATGTTGAAGGCCGCGAAGATCATCACCCCGAAGGCCGCGCGCATGACGATGCCTTTGCCATCGGATGCGGTGATTTCGAACAGGTGCTGCCAGAGTACAAAATTGAAGCCAACTAACAAAAGTGCACTGGCAATCAGTGTCACCCATTCGGGGCGCACGGCTTTAATATTAAGCATGATATTTGGCGGATCCTGAAAATAAGTGTCTACGGCAAATGTGAAAATTTCATTTACCGAGACAGCTCTAATTTTAGGAAGCCAACAATCAATTTTTTGTGAAAAATAAGCCAACAATTAGTTGGCTTATTAAGTCCGCCTGAAACTTTCAGACTATTTGAGAATGGTTCAGCCCCGATTCAGATTCGACTCAGGCCTGATGCAAATACCAGCGCCAGTCCTGCTCACCGACCTCCCCCATGAATTGACGATACTCAGCGCGTTTCACCGCCAGGTAGACGCCGAGGAATTCACCGCCGAAGGCTTGCCTGGCCCAACTCGAACCTTCCAGTGATCGCAAGGTGGTCAGCCAGTCTGTCGGCAACAGTTTCGTGGCCTGGGCGTAGCCATTGCCTTCCACCGGCGCACCAGGATCGAGTTGTTCGCGGATACCGCGATGAATACCGGCCAGAATCGCCGCAGCCGCCAGATAGGGGTTGGCATCTGCGCCACAGATTCGATGCTCGATGTGCCGGGAATACGCAGGCCCACCAGGTACGCGCAGGCTCACGGTGCGATTGTCCACGCCCCAGGTGGCCGCCAGGGGCGCATAGCTGTTGGCCTGGAATCGACGGTAGGAGTTGGCGTTGGGGCAGAACAGCAACAGCGAATCGAGCAAGGTACTGAGCATGCCGGCGACGGCCTGCTTGAGCAGCGGCGTTCCATCCGCAGCTTCGCTGGCGAAGAGGTTGTTGCCGTCCTTGTCCGCCAGGCTCACGTGCATGTGCATCCCGGTGCCGGCAAGGTCATCGAAAGGCTTGGCCATGAAACAGGCTGTCATACCGTGCTTGTGCGCCACGCCTTTGACCAGACGCTTGTAGCGCACCGCTTCATCCATCGCCTGTAGTGCGTCGGTGCGGTGTTCGAGGGTGATCTCCACTTGCCCCGGCGCGTATTCGGAAATGGCCGTGCGCGCCGGAATCCCCTGAAGTTTGCAGGCACTGTAGAGATCGGCCAGGAACGGCTCGATCTGTTCAAGCTCGCGTAAACCATAGACCTGGGTGCCGTACGGACGCCCGCCATCGACATCCCGTGCCGGTTGCGGCCGGCCATTGCTGTCGCGTTGCTGATCCAGCAGGTAGAACTCCAATTCCGCCGCCATGACCGGGTAATAACCGTCTGCCTGCAAACCCTCGATGACCTTCGCCAGCAAATGACGGGGATCGGCAATAGTGGCGGGCATTCCCTCCGTTGGGTGCATGCTGACCTGCACGGCCGCGGTCGGTATCAGACGCCACGGCATACGCGTGAGGCTGCCGCTGATCGGGTAGGCCCGGCAGTCGATATCACCGACATCCCAGACCAGCCCGGAGTTTTCCACGTCATCACCGTTGATGGTCAGGCCGAGGATGGTGCTTGGCAATGGTCGCCCGCTTTCATACACCGCCAACAACTCGTCACGATGCAGCAACTTGCCCCGCGGCACACCGTTGTTGTCGAGGATGAACAGCTCGAACATTTCAATATCCGGGTTCTGCTCCAGAAAGGTCAGGGCTTCTTGCCGGGTGGCAAACGAGGTCGTGGCACAACTCATGGGAACTCTCTTTTTCCGTGTCAGACGGGTACGCAAAAGCACCCGCACTTTAATCCCGCCATCAAGCGGAACAGGTAGGAACAATCAACGGAAAAAGCAGGAATCCGGCGGGCGCGCATGGCGGCAATGCCACAGCGCCCAAAAAGCCAGTTCAGAAGGAAGTGCAGAGAGGTTTGGCGCGGTGGCAGGCGTGAATCGACGACCAAGGCTCGACGCTCGAACGCCGTTGGATGCCTTGCAGTGGATTGCGACTGGCCAACCGTCCATAGAGAGAACCGCAGAAAACAGATGACCCGCAGCGTCACACGATGGCTTAAGTCGTTAAATCAGGATTTGAAGAACCTTGGATGTCGTCTGGCTAAACATTTGGCGGTTTTGTGCTGCCCTCTGTGGGGAGAAGGCCTGTATTTGATTTCTAAATACCACCCCGGACTTTCTGATTTGCGCCCTTCGGGCCTCGCGCGCCTTAATCGCCCGCCTATTCATCAAGGTCCGATCATGGAAAACACCCGAGCCACTTCCCGCCCTGCCCTATGGCTCATGTTCAGCATTGTCCTGGTTGCCCTGAACCTGCGCCCTTCCATGGCCGCTGTCGGGCCGCTGCTCTCAGCGATTCGCGACGACATTGCGCTGAGCTTCAGCCAGGCTTCACTGCTGACAATGTTGCCGGTGACGGCCATGGGGCTGGCGATGTTTGTCGGCCTGCGCGTCAGTCAGCGATTCGGCGATCAACGCACGGTAGTCTTCTCATTGTTGATCATCGGCGTGGCCACGCTTTCGCGGTTGTTCCTTGATTCAGCCGCGCAGTTGCTCCTCAGCGCGGTGCTGGCCGGTGTCGGGATCGCCCTGATCCAGGCCCTGATGCCAGCGTTGATCAAATCCCGCTTCAGCGACCACGTTGCGCTGTGCATGGGGCTCTACGTCACATCGATCATGGGCGGTGCGGCCATGGGGGCTTCCTTTGCGCCGCTGGTGATGGAGCGTACCGGCAGCTGGCGTATGGGCCTGGCGATCTGGGCCGTTCTCGCTGTGCTGGCATTGCTCTTCTGGCGCAGCCAAAGCGCGGGGATGCCAACACTGGACTCGAGGGCATCCGGCAAAGGTTCGTACTTTGCCAATTCCCGCGCGTGGTTACTCGCGATTTTCTTTGGCCTGGGCACTGCGTCCTACACCTGTGTTCTGGCCTGGCTGGCGCCTTACTACGTGGAAAAGGGCTGGAGCGAGCAACACGCCGGATTGTTGCTCGGTTTTTTGACCGCCATGGAAGTGCTGTCGGGTCTGTTGACGCCCGTCATCGCCAACCGCAGCCGCGACCGCCGCGTCGTGCTGATGGTATTGCTGACACTGATCATCGCCGGTTTCTGCGGACTGATTCTGAGCCCACGGCATTTGAGCCTGCTGTGGCCATGCCTGCTGGGGCTGGGCATTGGCGGCCTGTTCCCGATGAGCCTGATCGTATCGCTGGATCATCTGGACAATCCATTGCGTGCTGGCGGCCTGACCGCATTCGTGCAAGGCATCGGCTACTTGATCGCCGGCCTGTCGCCGCTGCTGGCGGGGATCATCCGCGACCAGCTCGGCAGCTTTGAATGGGCCTGGTGGTCGCTCACGGCGGTCATGGCACTGATGATGCTGATGGTTTTGCGCTTCAACCCAAGGCACTACGCCCGCCACATCCATTGACCCGGAGCCTGCCATGAAAACCACCGTTTTCGCCGTCGCTCACGCCAGCATGCTGCTTTGGGCCTTGTTGATCGCCGCATCGTTTTCCGCGGCGGCGCAAGTCAGCCAGGCCATCGACCCGATCCTGCTGACGGGTTTACGCCTGCTGTTTTGCGCTTTGGTGTTTCTGCCGTTGTTGCTGCTCAAAGGCGATGCCGTCATGACCGCCCGCGCACTGTTTGGTCACGCGGTGCTCGGCCTGCTGCTGGCGCTGTACTTCGGTTCGCTGTTCGAAGCGTTGCGCTACACCTCGGCCGTCAACACCGGGACGATGTTCACGCTGGTGCCACTGATGACCCTGGGTTTCGAAGCCGTGCTCACACCTGACAGCCGTCTGAAACAACGGATTATGCCGATGCTGCTCGCCGCTGCCGGGGCGGTGTTGTTGATCATGAAAGGCACCGGCCCCGGCGAGTTGCCATCGCCCTATGCATTAACGGTGTACGGCATCGGTTGCTTGGCGATGGCGCTCTACGCCCCCCTCAGCCAGCGCCTGAAAGCCAATAGCCTCAAGGGACGCGGACCGGTGTCCATGACGTTCTGGAACATGCTGTTCGGTGCGCTGTTTCTGCTGGTGTTCTGTGGATTGAGTGGCGGTTGGCGTTCGGCATCATTACTGACGCTCAACGACTTCTATTGGCTAATGTACCTGGCAGTGTTCGCCACCCTGGCGACGTTCTGGCTGCTGCACCGGGCCATCGGCGTGATCGCGCCGTCCTCGGTGATTTCCTACATCTACCTGAGCACGCTGTTCATCACCTTGTTCCACTGGCTATGGGGACACCAGACGCCGCTGCCGCTGGAAATGACCGGCGCGGTGCTGGTGGGCCTCGGCATGTTCGCGCTATTGATGTCCAGCCGCCGCGCCGTGTCGGCGATGGTCCAGGGCTGACACGGCCTTGGGCGAAACGTCCTGCAAGGCATTCTCCCTGCTCGCCCATTCCGCTAGGATAATTCACCACCCTTGCACACGGTCAGCGCAAGGGACGCAGCGAGATGGAATGGATGCTGAACAGTAATTCGCTTAGAAAGCTCGACATGCAGGACCTCATGGTGTTCGTCGCCGTGTATGAGCAGAACAGCGTCACCGACGTATCCGAGACGCTTTGCGTCAGCCAGTCCACCGTGAGTTACTGCCTGAAAAAATTGCGCGCCAGTTTTGAGGACGAACTGTTCATCAATACTCGCACCGGCGGCATGCAGCCCACCGGCAAGGCCAGCGCGATGTACCCTCACGTGCTGAAAATCCTCGAAAGCATCAACCTGTGTCACGCCGGCTTACCCACGTTCGACCCAGGCCTGCAACCCGTGACCTTCAACATCTGCGCCCCGGAATATTTCGAGCAACTGATCCTGCCGCGCTTGTTGAAAACCTTCGACCTCGCCGATCTTCCGGTGATGGTCAATGTGTTCAAACTCCAGGCCGATATCCCTGCCCAAGCGTTGCGCGAAGGCAGCCTCGACCTGGTGATGTGCTTCGGCCCGAACTTTCATCGCAGTCACGTCGATTTCAAATCGCAGACGCTGCTCGAAGATGACCTGGTGTGTGTTTTCGACAAACGCGCCACGCCGGCAGAACCACGCTTGAGCCTGCAAACCTATGTCGAACGTCGACACGTGTTCCCGACACCCTGGACGTCCGCCACCAACATGGTCGACGGCTGGCTAGCGCAGCAGGCTCAACAGCGCCAGATCGTCGCACGCGCCAACAGCTACAGCGCAGCGTTGAAGCTGATTACCGGCACCGACTATGCCCTGACCCTGCCCCGACGCATTCAGCGACTGCTGGCCAGTGCAGACACCTTCAATCACTGTGAAGCGCCCGAAGGCTTGCCGGGTTTTACCCTCGACATGCAGTGGGACCAGGGTGTCGATCAGGACAGCGCCAACACCTGGCTGCGAGCGCAGGTGATCCAGGCCTGTGTCGAGCAGGAAACGGCCTGAAACTCAGTTGCTGATGGCGGTCTTGCTGTAGGAATCGCGATCGATGTCGAGAATTTCCACGCACAACTGGACTTCAACGCCGCTCGGCCACTCACACACGTCCTGCACCACCGCCAGCAGGCTTTCAGACAGCTGTTTCTTGATCTGTGCGGAACGACCACTCAACAGTGCCAGCTTCACATGCACGAACGCCCGTTCAGCCAATGCAGTACCGACCTTGAACGCCTCGACCCTGATCGCGCGGCTCTTGATGTCGAATTCGGCAGCAAACTGACCGGAAGCCACCAGCGTATTGTTCAACCGCATCAATGCCACTTCGGCATTCAGATCAGTCAGGTTGGCGGTGTATTCCATGTGCAGGTGAGGCATGAGTGGGTTCCTGTAAGTGGGGTGGAAAGGTCGTACATATAACACAGCGCCACCCTGTTCATTCGGGCAGCGGCAATACGGCACGCTCACTCATGAACGCCTCCAGGCGCGATCGTAACCAGCGCTCGGCAGGGTCGCTATCGACATGGCTGAGCCAGACCATGGATAGATCCAGGGTCGGTGTCTTGAAGGGAAAGGGTTCCTTGAACAGCATTCCCGATGCAGCCATCGCCTCAGCGGTGTAGTCCGGCAGGCTGGCAATCAGGTCGGTGCCGGCAAGCAGGGCCGGTAATGCACTGTACTGCGGCACCGAAAGCACCACCTGGCGTGTGCGACCGATATCCGCCAGCCACTCGTCGGCATAGCCACTGACGTTGGCGGTATGGGACACCAGCACGTGCGGTCGCGCGCAATATTCATCGAGGGTCAGCGGTGTATCAGAGGCATCGGCGCGCAAAATGCTGGGCTGGATGTGTCGCAACAACTTGCGCTTGGCATTGGCCGGCAAGCCACGGGTCTGGCTGATACCCACCGTGATATCGCCGGCTGCCAGCAAGTCGGGAATCCGCCAGTAATCGACATGCTGCACCACAAACACCACGTTGGGCGCTTCCTGGCGCAGCGCTCGCAGCAATGGCGGTAACAGCCCGAACTCGACATCGTCGGACAACCCGATGCGGAACGACATCGTGCTGCTGGCCGGGTCAAAATCATGGGTCAGGCTCAAGGCCACGGACAAGGAATCCAGCGCCGGCGACAGGTGCCTGATGATCTCCTCGGCCCGTGCCGTCGGCTCCATGCGATGGCCAACGCGTATGAACAGCGGATCATTGAACATCGCACGCAAGCGGTTGAGCGCCGAACTGATGGTCGGCTGACCGAGAAACAGCTTCTCCGCCACCCGAGTGACATTGCGTTCGAGCATCAGCGTTTCGAATACCACCATCAGGTTGATATCCGCCTTGCGAAGTTCATTGCGATTCATCCACTGCCCCGATCCCAAAAATCTGCTGACAGTTTAGGTAGCTGGTGCGACTGCCGTCTATCCAACACAGGTCCAACAGCCCAACGCGAGTCAGGTTTATGTGATTTTTTTTACAATGACCTTGTAGGAGCGAGCCTGCTCGCGAAAAACTTCTGGACACCCGGCGGCATCAGACAGCCAGTGTCATCGTTAAAGACCATCGCGAGCGGGCTCGCTCCTACAGGGACGCCAAAAACAAAACCCCTACCTGCATACGCAGATAGGGGTTTCGGAATTTAATCTTGACGATGACCTACTCTCACATGGGGAAACCCCACACTACCATCGGCGATGCATCGTTTCACTGCTGAGTTCGGGA